>CAZTHK010000016.1:0-97217 GCA_964613215.1 uncultured bacterium
TTTACCGGTTCCTTCAACCGCAGTGAGGTGGTGAAGGGTACGGTGGTGCTGTTGAGATAAAATGGTAGCATGATGATAAATAAATTATTATTTTAATTAGGTTTCAACCTCGAAGGAGTTCCTATGAAAAGACTTATTACAATAGTTTTCCTGACCACAGCAATGATTTCTCTTCTGTCCAGTTACACCCTGGCTCAGGGGGAGGCTGGAGCACACAGTTTAATCATTCAGCCCAGTGCCAGGGCTAACGGCATGGGGCAGTGTTATGCATCTATTGCCAACGATGCTACCGGCATATGGTGGAATCCGGGGGGGCTGGCATTTGTAGGGAAGAGCGTGGATTTGATGCATACGCAACTGGTACCCGACCTTGCCTCTGACGTTTACTATGAGTATTTCGGAGGTATTATGCCCCTGGAGGGTCTGGGAAACGTTGGACTTTCTTTTATCTACCTTACTTATGGAGAGTGGGAGGGGCGTGATGAGGAGAACAACTATCTGGGAAAGTTCACCTCCTGGGAGGTTGCTCCCACCATCCATGGTTCGCTGAAGATCACTGATAATATTGGGATAGGTATGAATCTGAAGTTTGTCTATATCAGTCTGGCTCCTCCGGAAGCTACTGTGGAAGGCCAGGCTGGCAGAGGACACTCGGTAGCAGTGGATGCGGGCGCTTTATGGAAGATTCCGGACTTCAGCATGTTCGGATTCAGAGTGTCCAGCCTCAATCTGGCCATGTGTGTAAACAATCTGGGACCGTCCATAACCTATATAAACAGAGATCAGGCAGCTTCTCTTCCCAGAAACTTGAGAGTGGGCGCAGCCTATTCTCCGGTCAGCAGCAAAACTGCTGAGCTTACCGTGGTAACGGAAGTCAACAGACCTCTTGTAGAGTTTGATCGTTCCAATACCTATCACGCTGGTGTGGAATTCGAGTATGCCAATCTGCTGGCGGTCCGGGGTGGATATGTTAACGATGAAGATGGCCATATAAATGATCCTACCTATGGCCTGGGATTCATTATCAAGGATAACATCCGTTTTGACTGGGCCAGTATTCCCCAGGCCGAAGAACTTGACAGGGTCCACCGCTGGTCCATAGGTATGAATTTCTAGATGCAGCATAGAGGCAACCGGAATGTTACATAAGATTGATTTGCATAAATGTCTGGTGGTGGTAATACTAATTCTTGTATTTGCCACCGCAGCGGGCCGGGGCAGAGTGCGGCGGGGTGGTGCTATTCCTGTTTTCAGGAAGACGCCGGATGGGAATTTTGTCTGGAACGGGAGCTTTATAGATTCTGTTCCGGAGATTGCCTCGCGGGTGAGGGTATCTCCCTTCGATAAACCGTCCACCAGAAAATTGGTGGGAAGAAAACGAAGGCCGGGACGCGATTTGCTGAGATTTTATTCGGGCGTAGATACCGTAAAGGTAATGCTGTTCAGGGTTGCTTTTCTGAGCGACCGTAAGGATAAGCTTTCCAGTATCAATACTGGTGGGGATTTCGACCTCACTTCACCCGATACCACCTCTATTATCGATCCCGCTCCTCACAACCGTGATTATTTCGACTCTCACATGAAGGGTCTCCGAAATTACTATCATTTTCAGTCCTGCGGTAAACTGGAGATAATATGGGATGTACTGCCGAGAGGGCAGAACGAAAGCTACAAGCTGAGTGATATAGCTGACTATGGCCCCGGAGAAAGCGAGGTATGGACCACCGGCAGGATAGTGGACTTTCTGCACGATTGTGTTATGGCTGCGGACGCAGAACTGGCCGAACAGGGATATCCGGTCAGTTTCGGCGATTATGATGCCATAATAATGGCCCATGCCGGGGCCAATATGCAGAGTGACGTGGACTACGATACTCCCAATGATTTTCCCTCCCTGTACGCCAGATTAGGCACTGAGGATGAAATTATTGTGGATGGAGGGCGGACGGTTTTAAGGGAGATATCGGCCATTCCTGAAACTGCCAGCCAGGACGGATATATTGGCGGAATCGCTGCGGTACTGGCGCATGAATTCGGTCATGCCCTGGGCCTGCCCGACCTGTATAACATATATACCAACGGCTCCGCCATCGGGGGATGGGGTAACATGGACAGCGGGGGCCAGCTTCCGGTATATCTTCAGGACAGGAACGGGAAGGTTTATTATGTAGAGGGGTTGATACCCTCGGGGCATTGTGCCTGGTGCAGGGAGTACCTGGGATGGTTGGACATACGTACGGTGGATACCTTCGATAACAGTATATCACTTCCTGCGGTGGAGAAATGTCCGGCCCGGGCAATAAAGGTGGAGGCCGCCGCCGACGAATATTTCCTTATCGAGAACAGGGCGGCGGAACTGGATGACAGCCTGACCTACTTTCTGGCAGATTCCAACGGTGTGGTGGTGGGTATGGGCAATTCCAGGAGTTCGCTGGTAAACGGCTATGATATTATTCTTCCCACGGAAGATGTGGAGGAGATATCTCACCGGAGTGGTCCGGGAATACTGGTCTGGCATATCGACCGGGGTCTGATAGAGCAGAGATGGGAGGCCAATGAGGTAAATTCACTTACCCCCCTGGCTGTATCCATGCTGGAGGCAAACGGGGTGGTGGACCTGGGGGATCCAAGCTCCCCCTATGGGTTGGGGTGGTGGGATGATGCATATTTTGCGGGCAATAACACCACTCTTTCTGATTCCACCCTTCCCTCCTCCTGGAGTAACTGGAACGTTCCCACCGGAGTGAGGGTAGAAAACATATCCGTCCGGGATACCCTGATGCATTTCGGTGCTGGAATCAGGGCGGTCAGGCACTCTGCTGAGATGGTTGAAGATATAGAAGCTGTACCGGGATCACCACTGCCGCTGCAGGAATCTTTCAGTGGATTGGTAGTGGATGAAGATGGACGGGGCTGGGTGACAGGCGCTGATACTGCTGTCTTTAATCTGGCTGACAGTATAATTTTCCCCATGGCACATCATCACCGTTTCGGTGGAGGCCAGGGAGCGATAGCGGTGGCAGAGAAGTCAGGGCTGGTGCACCTCTACCGGAAAAGCGGGGGGGAGTATTCCGGCTGGCCTGTGGAACTGGGTTCGGTTCCTGTTTCCGCGCCGGTTATTTTTTCTGCGGGAGATAACTATTATCTGGCCGTAGCTGACCACGACGGATACCTTCATGTATTTAACAGGGAGGGGGAGGAGATGGCGGGGTTGCCCATATACATGAACCGGATTCTGTCAAATCTGGTGGTTTCCAGAGATTCAACCGGGGAGGCGGAGTGGTTATACTTCCTTTTTGAGCAGCAGGAGGGAGAGAGAATATGGCTTACCAGATTCAAGATAAATGCATCCCTGAGTGTATTTCTGGAGAGGTACGGGGGAGCTGATTATCCGGTTGATTTGAGTCGGAGTGAGATTGAAGGAAGAATTGCCCTGCTGGGTGGGGATATCGATCCTAACCTGGAGGGAGATGAAATATATGTAGTTTCATTTGAATCAGGGAAGATAATGCTGTATGGAAGAGGCGGCATGATAGCCGGTAGAAACAGGGAGAAAAAGATTGAATATTTCCCGGCTCTGCAGGATCTGGATGGAAATACCTTCCTGGATCTGATATATACAGATGGTCATACCATCTATGCGATTTCCCCCTCAGGGGCTAATATAGAAGGCTGGCCCAGGACCCTGGGAGAGTACTACCGGCTTCCTGCTCAAACTGAGATATCCGCTTCCCTCACCGCCATTTCCTGGGAGGGTGGTGCCAGGGTTTTTGCCGGTACCGGGGACGGTCTTTTGTTTGTCTACAACGGCAGGGGTGAACTGGTGGAGGGATTTCCACGACGGGTATGCTCCGCCTTTTACGCCGCCCCCGATTTAATGGGTAGTGACGGGGAGGGATTGTTCTCCTACTATGACGGCGGCGGTTTCAGGTGGAGAAGGATCAATATGGAAACGGGCTGGATGGAACGGGGCTGGGTGGCTGAAATGGCTGATCCATCCAGGTGCTCCTATGTTCTGCCTTCGGAGGGGTGGAAGCCCCGGGATGTCAGCCGCTGGGTTGCCCTGGATGATAATTTCATAGTTTATCCCAACCCTTCATACGGAGAGATGGTAAATTTCAAATTTGCCTCTCCCGGGGAGGGAGAAGCCCGGCTGGAGATATTAACGGTTAGCGGAGAGCTGGTGGTGGAAAAGAATAAGCCCTTGAACGGGGGGGAAACGGATGAGTTTTCGGTACGTTTGAGTGAACAGGCCGGGGGGGTTTATCTTTCCAGGCTAACCGTATTCAGTAATGGGCGAAAGAGTGAAGCATACAGGAAGTTTGCCATAGTACGCTAACCGTGGGGGATTTGAATGCTAATCAGATTTATTGTTTCGATTCCGTTGATTGTTTCCATAATTGCAGCTCCTGTCTGCAGTGCCTCCGGAGGTCACCGGGACGGGGGTGAGGAGAATGGGCAGAGGAAATCAGTGTTTGCCTCGATCTCCGGTTATGATATGGGCAAGGAGTTTGAACGCCCGGTATTGAAGCTGAAGGGCAAGCGTCTGGAATCACCCGGTATTTCCAGGGAGGAATTCATGAGAGGAAGGGATATGGCAACCAGTACGGCTGGGAAAAGAAAGAAGAGGATAGCCATATCCGTGCTTGCCTCCGCAGTGGTGCCCGGCCTGGGACATGCATATCTCTACAGCGGTCAGAGGGATAATTCCATCCTGCTCAGGATCCCCCTGTTCCTCGCAGCAGAGGGATACTTCTGGTACGGCTACTTTCATAACCATAATAAAGGCAAGGATATAAAAGAAGATTACATGAATTATGCAGACCAGCACTGGAGCCTGGACAGATTCCTCGATCAGCATCCCTGTTGTGAGGCGGTGGGCGGTTGTGACAGCTGGCAGCACTATAATGAATATTGCAGTGTGCAGTGCGGCGGGGGTGATTGCATATACTTTCTGTATACCCCCCGCAGTGTGGATGAGGAGGAGTATTACGAGAATCTGGGTAAATATAAAGCTTTCGTATACGGATGGGATGACTGGGAATCCGGCCAGACTTCGGTTTGGACTCCTCACCGCAACTATTACTGGAGCCTCCGGTCGGAGAGCGACGATTATCTTCTCCGGGGAGATCAGTATCTGATGCTTCTGATGGTGAACAGGGTGATTTCCATGCTGGATGCCGGCTGGCTGGCTTACCGGATGGGCCAGGGCGAGGGGTATGAGAGAAGCTGGTCACTGGAGGCTGGTAGAGGGATAACCGATCCCCGGATTACCTTGAATTACAACTTTTAGGGGGTAAAATTTGAGAAGGATTCTATCTCTGGTATCGATTGTTACAATCACGCTGGCCTGCGGACCGGTTTTTGGTGGTTCTCCATTCCCTTCCAATCACAGCCATCCGGTATCGGTGGAAATGGAACCGCTCACCCTGAGTATGGGAGTGGGAATATCAGGCCAGCTGATGGGTGAAGAGATGGCCGGAAGTGGAGCTGGTTCGGCTTATAGAACATACTCGGCATTTCGGGAGGGGGCCTACAGCCTGCTTCTGCCGGGGCTGGGACAGTACCGGATGGGGAGAGAGGTAAGAGCCAAGATATACTTCGGGCTGGAAGGAATAGCCTGGATAGCCATGGGAGGATTTCTGTGGCATGGTATGGTCAAGGAATCAACTTACAAGGATTATGCAGTTATATATGCAGACGTTTCAGGTACTGAGCATCCCGACAACTACTGGGAAGATGTGGGGCAGTTCCTGAGCAGTGAAGGGACGGGTGGTTACAATGAATATGTCAGGCGGGAGGCCAGAGATATGTATCCCGATGATAGGGAGGCGATGGAATCTTACTACGATGCCCACAAATACACCGGTGAACTTGCCTGGGACTGGCGTTCCGAGGATGAGTATTACCGTTACCGGGCATTGAGGAATGATACCCGGGCGGCTTACCGGAGATCGCTGTATTCTCTCTTTTTCGCTTTTGCCCTGAGGGTGGTAAGCGCAGTGGATGCGGTCAGAATAGCAAGGAGTGAGAATTCATATTATCAGGGTGATCCCACCTCTGTTTACCTGAAGTTGGATAGTTTTCATGACGGCTTTTCGCTGGCCATTCAGAAAAGATTCTGACCGGCGGTCAGTGGGAGGGGGGTTGAGATTGTCCGGAGGACGGGTCGTTATAATCTCTGTTTTATTGTTCTCTGTTATTATGGTGGTTGATGCCGCTGGTGTGGATAATAAAGCAGATAGCGATACCCTTGCTGTCAGACTGGAAGCCACCGGTAGAACTTACGGGAACGGTAAGCTCAGACGGCCGGTAGGGTTATCGGCAGACGGAAGGGGCGGTATTTATACCGCTGATCCGGTCAGCGGGATGATTTATCGATTCTCCCGGGAGGAAGAGCCGGTTCAGTTCGAGAGGCCTCCCCTTCAGGCTTCCTTCTATCCAATGGACGTTACTGTATATGGTGCTTACATTTATGTGCTGGAGTATTCGGAGAACAGGCTTCTGAGATATGACCGGAGCGGTTCCTATCTGGATGTACTGATATCATTCCGGCAGATGGAAAGAATACGGCCGGTATCCCTGAACGCCGCTTTGGATGGCAGGTTGATATCAACGGATATGGAGAACAACCGGGTGAGGGTATGGTCACCCCTTCTGGATACCGAATTATCATTCGGGGAGTATGGATGGGCGGGTGGGAATTTCAACAGGCCGGTGGATGGGATTATTTTGCCCGGCGGTGGTATAGCGATAGCCGAAGTGGGTAACAGCAGGGTGCAGCTATTTTCACCTAACGGTAAGTTCGAGAGGGAGCTGGAGCTGCCGGATACCCTCCAATTCGAAGCTCCCCGGGCATTGGCGGTGGATCAGGAAGGAAACCTTTTTGCAGGTGACAGCAGAGCAGGAAGAATATTGGTATTCCTTCCCGGGGGTGAATTCGCCGGAAGTTATAACTCATTCGACGGGAACGAAATAGTACCGGTTTCTATGGCTTTGGGATGGAATTCATATTTATATGTATCCGATCTTCGCTCGCATTCCATACTGGTATTTCGCATAATCTACCCCTCCTGAATAAGATGCGGTATATCTGCGTAATTTTCCTGGTATTCTTATTATTTTCCGCAGGACTGCCGGGGGAGGCTTTTCCGCAGAAAGACTTGAGATTCGTATCTCCCAGGGATCAGATAAAGGAGGTGGCCACTTTCAGGCTGGAGGAAGGAACTGCCAGGGTGGAGATGGGTGTGCCGTTTATTGTTCCCGGCAGTGATTCGCTCTCGCTGGGAGGAGTGCCTCTGAAGAGGGATAAGGATTACCGGATCAATAATCTGAAGGGAGTAATAATCCTTATCAAACCGGTCAAGCAGCACACTGAACTGAAGGTGTTGTACTCCCGCTACCCTTTTCCATTTTCACCTGTGTTTGCCCGGAGATTCCCGGAGGGGGGAGAAGTATTCCGGCCCTCCGGTGCTGCAGAGAGAGGACCAGCTCCGGGTAAGGGAAGAACGATCAGCCCACACCGGTTAAGGCTCTTCGGAAGCAAGACGGTGGGTTTTTCCCTGGGTTCGGGAAGGGGAGTAGGGGTAGATCAGAGTATGCGGGTGGAGATCTCCGGAAAGCTGGCTAGGGATCTGGAGGTGGAAGCGTTCCTGACCGATGATGATATGCCCATCCAGCCGGAGGGCAGCACAGAGGAGTTGAGGCATCTGGAGAAAGTTTCCATTCAGATACGCAGCCGGCATACCAGGACACGGCTGGGAGATCTCTCCGCCGGTATGGAGTGGGCGCAATTTTCCTCCTACCAGAGAGATTTGAGGGGAATTGTATCAGAAGTTAATGTGGGAAATCAGAAAATTACCGGTGGTGCTGGAATGACCAAAGGGAGGTTCAGACGGGTGGATTTCTTCGGCAGAGAGGGAGTGCAGGGACCCTATGAATTGCTGGAGGCCCGAAGATTCGATGCGGTGGTTATTCTCTCGGGTACTGAAACGGTTTATCTCGACGGAAGGCGTCTCAGGAGGGGGAGGGAGAATGATTATACCATAGATTATAACCGGGCCACTGTAACCTTCACCGAGGAGAGCCCCGTCACCGCCGATTCGGAGATTGTGGTGGAGTTCCAGACCAGCGAGGATAATTATGAGAGGAACACGGTATTAGGAGGATGGGAGGCGGGTTGGGGTGACGGCTCGATCTTACTGAATACTTCCCTGTTTCAGGAGTGGGATAACCCTGATGAACCGTTACGGGGCAGTTTAACCGATCAGGACATAAGAATAATCGAGCAGGCGGGAGACCGTGAGGAGGATGCCATAGCGGATGGAGTGGAGAGAGTCGGAGAAGGAGGAGGATATTATAATATGGACCCGGTGGATTCAGTGTTTGTATTTGCAGAAGATGGAGGGGAGTACAGAGTTAATTTCTACAAGGTTGGTTCAGGAGAGGGAGATTACCGGCTGGAGGGTCTCACCTCCAGAGGAGTGGTCAAGTACACCTATGTTGGAGAGGGTGAGGGGGATTATGCGGTGGGAAGACCACTTTACCTCCCCCGGAGAAAGAGGATATTTTCCATGGGGGCAAGGGCCTCCCGGGATCACCTTTTTCTGGAGTCGGAGGGAAATTTGAGCCTGTACGATCTGAACACCCTTTCCGGCCTGGATGATGACGATAACAGGGGTACAGCTGTTATTCTGAAGGGAGGGTTGAGGGATATTCCCGTCAGCTCCTCCAGACTGACTATTACCGGGGAATATTCAAGGCTGGAGGACCGTTTCGCAGCTCCCGACCAGGTCAGGAGGTCTTACTTCTACAGGGACTGGAACCTGCGGGATGTACCACTGGTGGGAACAGAGAATATAGCCGGAGCCGCCCTTAACTGGGAGAGTAAGGAGCACTGGCGTTTCAGTGCGGATTCCAGATATCTATCCAGGGGGAATGATCTTTCCGCCACCAAGAATGAAGTGGATTTTACTCTGGGAGATATCCGGGAGAGGGGGTTGAATCTTACCGGCTTCGATTCCAGGGTCAATGACAGCCGGGACAGAACATTCGGAAGAGGAGAAATAAGATACGCCCTGTGGCATATGGTTCCCTCCCTCTCGCTGGAATCGGAGCGGTACCGTAATTTCACCGCCCCCCGTGACACCGGCAGATACTATTACCAGGGCAGCCTTTCCCTTGGTACCAGAGAGACCGGGAATTTCACCGGCGCTGTCTCATACACCGGAAGAAGGACCGATTACCTCACTCCTGCAGGAGGGGAATGGTTCAGGGGAAGGGATAATGATGAGATTTCGGTAAAAGGCACCTACTCGGGTGGTAACAGAACGGTGGAAATTTCCGTCCATCACAGGGAGACCAGCTATATAACAGACGGGGCATCCAGCACTTACGATTTGGCCGGGATCAGTTACCGGGATGGTACCTCCAGTGGATCGGTGGTATCGGACCTGGATTACCGCCTCAGTTCGGGTGAGGAGAGAAGGCAGGAAGAAACTGTAATATATGTGGGAGAAAACCAGGGTGACTATGACCGGGAAGGGAGGCAGGTTGGTCAGAAGAGGGGGGATTACATGGTGATATACCTTCCCGGAAGCGAGAAGGAGGCTCTGCGAAAGGTAGAGTTAAACTGGCATTTGAATCTGGGTGAGGGTATTTACGGTATGGGCGACCGGCCTGAGAAGGGACCCGGACTGTTTTCCCTGATACGCAGAAATGTTTCCTGCGATCAGTTCTTTTCGGTGTTAGAGAAGTCTACCACCGGCGATCTGATCGATCTTTATTTTCTTTCACCTCACATCCTTCAGAGGGATGACGTAACCATCTATGGTAACTGTAAGTTCAGACAGGAGTGGAGCTTTCTCAATTCGGTCAAGAAGTACGATCTCCGGCTCAGGTTCTACCGCCGGGATGAGGAGGATAACCGTTCACGGGGAGTTCCGATCGAACGCTTTTTACGGAGTGTGAGAGTGACCGCCGAGGCGGCCCCCTGGTCGCGGTTAACCCTCTCCACGGCGGTGGAATCAGAGCTTAACAGCAGGGAAACACCGCTGTCCGGTGATCAGAATTACCGGGTCAGTGAATTTTCAGTATCACAGAGTCTGGACTACCGGTTAAGGACATCCACTCGAATTTCACTGGAGGCGGCTCTGGAAAAGAGGAATGACGATGTATCCTCGGCGGTTCAGGATTCCTGGGTATTGAGGCCGTCGCTGAGATCCTCCATAGGTAAAAAGCTCAGCCTTAATGCTTATCTTAAAATCACATATACCGATGCAGAATCGAGTGAAAGAAAACCGCTGTTTTTCATGGAGGATGGTTTGCGGGAGGACTGGAGCATTATGGGACAGTACCGGGTGACCAGGAATGTAAGCTTCGGACTGAATTACACCGGCCGTCATGAGAAGGATTTTACCGGGGAGGTGAAAACGGTACATGATCTCAAGATGGAAAGCCGGGCTTATTTTTAGCCTGCTGGCGACTGTTCTTCTAACCGGGAGAGCGGGTTCCGAAACCATTGCCGGGGTTATTTATTCCGGTATGGAGTGGTTGAATGGGGAACAGCTGCAAGGAAACTCCCTGCTCAAAGAGGGCAAATCCTACTCCGATTCGCTGTTGAGGAGGGAGGTAAGCAGGCTGGATTCCATGTATTTCAACCAGGGCTTGCTGGACTGGAAGGTCAGTATAGACACATTCAGGGTAGATGAGGGGCTGAAAGTGGAATTCAGGATAGATGAGGGAGAGGCTACTCTGGTGGGGGAGGTTAATTTGACTGCATCCGGTCCACTGGAGGAGGAGCAGATCATGGAACTCCTGGGTGTGCGGGAGGGAAGCCGTTTCAATCCATCCGCCATCGGCAGGTCCATGAACAGGGTGCTGCGCAGACTCAATGACAGAGGCTATCCCTATGCACAGGTATGGATTACAGAATACACTTATCAAAAAGGATTAAATCGGGTGGATCTCTCCTTCTCGGTATCACCGGGATCCAGGGCCAGGATATCCTCGGTGGTCTTCGATGGTATATCCCGGACCGATACATCCACCGCACTCTCCTTCTCCAGGTTGAACAGGGGTGAGCTTTACAGTGAATCTGCGGTCAGGAGGGCTGTAGATTATCTCACCGGATCGGGCTATTTCAAATCGGTCGGGGGTGCAAGGGTGAAGGGGGGATTCCGCGATGGTGTGATTATTAACATACCGTTGGAGGAGAAGGAGAAGAGGGGAAGCTTTGAGGGAGCTTTCGGATTCTCCAGGAAGGATAACGGGGATTACCTCCTGAACGGTTCAGTGGATGTTAGGTTGAACAACATAGCGGGAACAGGCAGAAATGTCGATTTCGACTGGTTGAATGATGGAAGAAATTATTCCAGGATACGGCTGGAAATATTCGAACCCTTCCTTCTGGGTATGCCGGTTCATCTTAATGCCGAAATTGGTCAGACTGTTCAGGACAGTGTCTATACCCGTCATTCCGGCGGCCTGTATTTCAATCTTCCGGTAAGACCGGGGTTTTCAGTCTATCTTGGTACGGCTGCGGACAGGAATATATCCGATACGGGGGAACTGCTGCGCTCGGTTCGTCAGCGTTACCGGGCCGGGTTAAGTGCCGGCAGTGACCGTAATCTCTCCCTCCGGACCCATCTGGAGGGCGCATACAAGAAGAAGTACCTCACCGGCTCCAGGTCGGATGAGGACTGGCAGTTGATCTACCGGCTGGAAACCCGAGGCGGCTATGATTTCTTAAAAAACCAGGGCTGCTACTGCCGGTTTGTATCAGAGGGAGTGGTCTCCTCCGGAGATATTCACCCTGCAGAAATGTTTCCGCTGGGCGGTGCCTCCACTCTGAGGGGTTACCGGGAGAATCAGTTCAGAGGCGAGAAGATCGGTTTTCTCAATCTGGAATACAGGCTGGGGAGTACCGACCGCATATTTCTATTTAACGACACAGCAACATATTACCGGGAGGATACCGGCTGGAAATGGAAGAACGGATTCGGATTCGGGGTAAGATCTGTTTCCCGGGCCGGTACGGTGGTGCTGAGTTTCGGGGTGGGAGACAGGATTTCACTTAAAGGTACTCATATTCATATTCAGTTGATCGAGAGCTTCTGATAAATTATTTAATCACCGGATTGGTTTTCATACTCTCCGGCTGGTTTTTCTGTGGTACCACCGCTGTCATCTGCATTATATCCGGAACTGCAGATTAAATCCCGTTAATTTGATTTTTATCCACTTCCGGCGTCGGAACAAGATGTCCGAAAACAGCCTTCCTTTTCAGTCAACACGAACAAAAAATCTCGGCAGGGTGGAATTCGAGGAACCCATGCCAACATGAACTGCTCGGGCTTTTGAAAATACCAGTCAACAGATAATAACATATGGAGTTTCCCCGAAAGATTATCCAGGGATTTCATAAAACTATATACAACTGTCAGTTATTAATATTGATAAGTGGAATATGTATATGCGGCTTTTTCCCCGGTGCCTGATGTTTCAAAGCCCTCGCCTGGCGAGCGGGCATGGTTTTCTGCCCCCTAAGGGACAGAAAGAGCGAGCCCGGGGCGCAGAGCTTAAGATTTCCACGCCGGGGAAATCGACAGCGATTTTGAAACACCAGGCACTGGAACCCTGCGGATAGAATAAAACTGGGTAAACTCCAAATAATAATATAGCTGTTTAAAATGGGAAAAACTGCGGGAGATAATTTTATCTTGATTAAACCCTTCGCCCCGGTTGACAATAGATAGCTTTTTAACAATAATGGAAAGTCAAGGTTAAACAGAGGGAGGCGGTAATTTTGACTGAGTATCAAAAGGCCAGAAATGGAACTGTTACCCCTGTGCTGGAAGAAACTGCCGGAATAGAAGGAATAGACAGTGATATACTGCGCAGCAGGGTGGCATCCGGAGAGGTGGTAATACTGGGAATGCGAAGGGATGTCTGCCGGTTGATGGGGATAGGCAAGGGTCTCAGGACCAAGGTGAATTCCAATATTGGTACCAGTCCTGACCATGACCGGCTGGATGTGGAGCTGGAGAAGCTTAAGGTCTCGGTGGAGGCGGGAGCTGATACCGTAATGGATCTCTCCACCGGGGGAGATATAGACAGGGTAAGAAGGATCATACTGGAGCGGTCTGAAATCCCTGTTGGGACGGTTCCCATCTATCAGGCAGTGGTTGAAGCCGGGAGAAGGGGAAGGGAACTGGTGGATTGTACCGTGGATGAATTCTTCGAGGTAATAGAGAAACAGGCTGAGGATGGGGTGGATTTTATGACTGTCCACTGCGGCCTTACCAGAAGGCTGGGTGAGGAGGTGGCCAGAACCAGAACAGCCGGGGTGGTCAGCAGGGGAGGGAGTTTCCTCCTGCAGTGGATGGTGAAAAATAAACAGGAAAATCCCTATTATCAGTACTACTCCAGGTTGCTGGATATCGCGTATCACTATGATGTGTCCATAAGCCTGGGGGACGGGTTGCGTCCCGGTGCCATAGCGGATTCCACCGACAGGGCCCAGATAGGCGAGTTGATGGTGGTGGGTGAGCTGGTCAGAAGGGCCAGGGAGAGGGGGGTGAGTGTGTTCGTGGAGGGGCCCGGACACGTACCACTGGATGAGATTCCATCCAATATGATTCTGCAGAAGAAGGCCTGTGCAGGGGCGCCCTTCTATGTACTGGGTCCCCTGGTGACGGATGTGGCTGCAGGCTACGATCACATAACAGCCGCCATAGGGGGTGCTGTGGCCTCCTGGTATGGTGCCGATTTTCTATGTTACGTTACTCCGGCAGAACATCTCAGGCTCCCATCTGTGGATGATGTCAGGGAGGGAGTAATAGCATCCCGGATTGCCGCCCATGCGGGGGATGTTGCCAAGAATATCCCCGGAGCCTCAGAGTGGGATGCCCGTGTCTCCAGGGCCAGGGCCAAGCTGGACTGGGAGAAGGCCCTTTCGGAGAGCCTGGACCCGGTGAAGGCCGGTGAGATGTATGACCGGATGGAGAAGGGCTCCGACGAGCTGTGCTCCATGTGCGGCGAGTACTGTGCCATAAGGGGGACCAGGAGAAGCCGGGAAGAGTAAATGGGGAGGGGTTGAAATGGGTAAGCAGTCATCTTCGGGGCAGAGCGGCCGGCCGAATGAATCTGTTGGTAGGGATGTTTTGTCATCCTTCCTGCCCTATAGCTCAAGGGAAGAGGGAGAACCGGCCGCCGGGCATGTAGTGGAGGCGATATCCGGGAGTGCGGTTCCTCCCTCGCTTCTTATTAATATAGCCGGAAAGATAGATTTTCCCGGACTTCCTCTGATCAGGCAGGCGGCCGGTCTCTCCGCCAGTAAGATGGAGGGGGGACAGGGGGATATATTTTCCCGCCCCACTGTACATCCTGTCGGTGACGAAAATGTTAGAGCTCCCTTCACCGGGGATGAAGCGGTTAGATTTATGCGTTCGGGGGAGGTGGAAGATGTGGTTGAGGTGCTGTTCGGAAGGATATCCCGGGAGCTGGGGGAGGAGAGGGAGGGGCAGCAGGAGATGGCTTTTCTGGTGCTGGAGGCTATCAGGAATAACCGGATAAGTGTAATAGAGGGGGGGACCGGTACCGGAAAGACCCTGGCCTATCTGGTTCCCGCCCTGGTGATGGCGGTGAGGGAGCAGCTCCGGGTGGTGGTATCAACCCACACCAGGAATCTCCAGGACCAGCTGTTCAGAGGAGAGATGCCCCTGCTTATGAAACTCTCCGGTGTACCTGTGAAGGTGGAGCGGCTCACCGGAAGAGAAAATTATCTCTGTTCCAGAAAGATAGTATCAGCGGCTGTTTCGAAGGCGGAGGATAATCCCCGGATGGCTCTGGCAATAGCCATTACTGCTGCTCTCTCCCCCGAGGGCACTGTGGCATCCCTTCCCCCCGGCGATTACTACAATTATATATCCACCCTGACGGCGCCACCCCGCTGTCCCATGGGAAGATGCAACCATGCTTCCTGCTGCCCCCTGGTCCGGGCCAGGAAGAGGGCCAGAAAATCCCGGATACTGTTTGTAAACCATGCCCTGCTGCTTACCGATTACCGCCAGGATAACGGTATTCTGGGGTCATATGATGCCGTGATCTTCGATGAGGCTCATCATCTGGAACAGTCGGTGGCGGAGAACCTGTCGGTTACCATATCCGGTGATGATCTGGACAGAATAACAGAGGAGCTGTACCCACTGTCGGTGGAGAATGAAAGATGGAAATTTCTGCTGAATGAACTCGGGTGTGGTGAGGAGCCTGAGCTTGCAGATGCGGTAAGGAAGGGATTGTGGAGATGGTTACCCCGGCTCAGGGGCAGCTATACCAGGTTTTTTGCCGGTCTCAGGGATGAGCTTAATCCTGATGGCAAATTCAACAACTCCCGCACAAGGTACTACGACGGGAGGGAGGCATTTGCTTCCGTTAACGGTTCAATAAAAAATATCTGGTTATATTACAGCAAATTAAAAAGTTCACTTGATAGATTACTTGAAGTAAATATGAAGGGAGAGGCGGGGGAGTTCCTGCTGGAGATAAGGCTTGCCGGCGGGCAGATGGAGGAGTTCATGGAGGGGATGAGGTTTCTGCTGGAGGGGGATGATGAAGATTCGGTCTTCTGGATGGAGTGGGGGGAAAGTGGTTCGGCCAGGAGGATCTGCGGTTCACCCCTGATGGTGGGAAGGCTGTTTGCGGGGTATCTCGAGGATATGGGAGGACCGGCACTGCTGACCTCGGCAACCCTCTCTCAGAATGAGAGCTTCGAATACACAGTAAAGAGGCTGGGGCTGGATCAGTCGGGAAGGGAGGTGGATACCCGGATAATCGAATCTCCCTTCGATTACCCCGAATGCTGTAGAATGTTACTGTACCATAACGGTGAAGATCCCAACAGGAAGGGTTTCGGGGAGAGTGTGGGCGAGGTAGTGGAAAAAATAATAAATCGAGTAGGGCGCCGGACCATGGTACTGTTCACCTCCTACCGTATGTGTTATGAAACCGCCGGCTATCTCAGGGATGCCGGTCTGAAAGTGCCTGTACTGGTTCAGGGATGGGGAGACAGCCGCCATGTACTGGCCGATAAGCTAAGGAACAGCCACTCGGGAGTCCTGCTTGGAGTGGCCAGTTTCTGGGAGGGGGTGGATTTCCCGGGAGAAGAGCTGGAGATCCTTATTATACCAAAGATTCCCTTCCCGGTACCGGCCGAGCCAATGGTAGAAGCAAGATCGGAGAAGATGCGGGCCAATGGCGAAAATCCCTTCCAGCAGCTGTTCATGCCTGAGGCTGTTCTGAGATTAAGACAGGGAGTGGGCAGGCTGATCAGGAGCAGGGAGGACCGGGGAGTGGTGGTTTTCATGGATCACCGCCTGCAGAGCAGGCCATACGGTGCCAGGATTGTCTCCTCGCTGCCCTCTCCGGTGGAGAACTGCGGGGGGATGGATGAGCTGATAAAAAGGATGGTTAACTGGTTCAGTTAGAAGATTGTACCTTAATAACAACTGACAGCTTTCCTGGCTCAACATCAGCGCAGAAGGACGAGTTTCCTGGTCCGAGCTCCCCCCTCCGTAACCAAGGAGCAGAAGTAGATTCCGGAAGCGACCGGACGTCCGGTGTCGCTCTGGCCATCCCAGACTACCTGGCCCCGTCCGGCATGGACCGTTCCATCCATCAGCGTTCTGACCCTCCTCCCGGCCGTATCGTAGATTACCATTCGAACAGGTGATTCATTCGGAACATAGAACGAAATGGTCGTCGCCGGGTTGAAGGGATTGGGAACCGCCGGCCCTATCCATGGCAGAGAAAATCTTCCGGGAAGCTCTGAAGAGGTTATCTCTTCTGTGGTTATGGCATATAGGTCCACTGCATCCCCCGGGGTCTGCGCCATAACGGGATCGAACCGGAGACGTTTTATTACCCCGGTATAGAGGGGGTGCGAGGAGAGATCCACTTCATAAGAGCGAACCTCGCCATCCGGAATTACCGGTACTGTCAGGCGCCTGTCGCCGCTGAAAGCACCGTCTGCGCCGGCAAAGAAGAGTTCCGCCTGATCGCCGGCGGTATGGTGAGCGCAGGTAATATAGATGACAGGCACATCCTCGGCCTGCCACAGGGAGCGGGGGAGGGTTATCTGCGGGTCATTGGAGTCAAGGATCAGTTGCCAGAACCCGCTGTAGGGCGGGCTGGTGTCGCTGAGGTTCCCGGGAAGACAATGCTGCCGGTCCCGGTCGAAGACAGGGTCCGGTCCGGGCTCCGGAGCATTATTGTAGACATAGCTTCTGATATCATCGTAGAGATCGCCGAGAATCAGAGTGTACTCGTACTCATAGACGATGTTGTGATCCAGAAGTTCTGTGTGAAGCGGTGCCATGTAACCGGTGTTATTATCAGCAGGTCCGCCGCTTCCGGGAGTGCCATGGAATCCCCCCACGGTCAGGACGGTTCCGGGGTGGTATAGACCCAACCCCCAGCCCTGATCATTGACCAGAGCCGACCAGCACTCCGTGCTTTTCCAGTATTCCCAGGGAGGGCCGCTGTGGTTAATCTGTGTCAGCAAGCCGCCGGTGTACGGCTGGTCGCCGGTGTATGTAAGCAGGCGGTGAAGGGTGCCTACAGTGTATACAGCAGGCAGCTCCTGGTGCCTTGCGCTGTAGAGGGTGGAATCGCTGCGCGCATTTGTCAGCCGGTTTCGAACGTGAACCCGGTTTGAATCCAGGGTGATCCAGGACTCCATGGTACATTCCGAGTCCACATTGCGAAGAGCCCACTGCTTGGGAGTGCACCTGACATAGAGCGAGTCGCCATGGTTGGTTGCCTCCAGCACCAGGGAGCGGCATCCATAGACATCTCCTGCCTGGACCGGGTTCCAGCCCCAGCCATCATACGCCGGATGCTGGTCTGCCCCTTCCGGAATGAAGGGAACAGGGCCGCTGTAGTATGACTGCTGGATATACCGCCCCAGGTCGCGGATGTTGACCACACTGACACCGGAGCCGCTCTCGCTCAGGTAGTTGATCGCTCCGCCGCGGTCAAGATCTATTCCCACCCGGATGATCCCGTTGTCAAGGTAGCTTGTCCGGGCCAGGAGCCTGCGCGGCAGAACAGCCGTTGTTACGGCACTGAATGTGATCAGGATTATGAATAGACAGGTGAGATGGCGTTTTATTATTGAATACATTAAGTTCATTCCCGTTTCTGTTGGCACTGGTGCCTGGTGTGATAACCTGATTATAAGAGATTCGGCTATTTCTGTCAAAGCAACCAGACATTTATATTTTCACCGGGTGGTGATTTCTGAATTAACTTGCCCGTAGTAATTCACACTGATAGAATAATCAAATACATTTAGAAGCATTTTAAGTGTTTATGAGATATTTCATTTCTCGCGAGATAAAAGGAGGCAGGTTATGAGTACCAGAACTATAAGGGCGCCGAGGGGTTCTGAAATCAGCTGCAAGGGCTGGTTCCAGGAGGCGGCCCTCCGGATGCTGATGAACAATCTGGATCCGGAGAATGCGGAGAATCCCGGTGAACTGGTGGTGTACGGCGGTACCGGCAAGGCAGCCCGGAACTGGGAGTGTTATGACAGGATCGTTTCATGTCTGAGGGAGCTGGAGAATGACCAGACCCTGCTGGTTCAGTCGGGCAAGCCGGTGGGGGTGTTCCAGACTCATCCGGGTGCTCCGCGGGTACTTATCGCCAATTCCCTGCTGGTTCCCAAATGGGCCACCTGGGAACATTTCTGGGAACTGGAGAGCAAGGGAAAGATGATGTACGGGCAGATGACCGCAGGTTCGTGGATGTACATAGGTACCCAGGGTATCCTTCAGGGCACCTACGAAACATTTTCCGCACTGGCCAGGAAACATTACCAGGGGGATCTCTCAGGTAAGTTCGTTCTCACTGCGGGGTTGGGAGGAATGGGAGGAGCCCAGCCGCTGGCGGTTACCATGAGCGGAGGCGCTGTCCTGGCGGTGGAGGTCAATCCCGAGCATGTAGAGAGAAGGATAAAGACCAGGTACTGTGACGAGATGGAGACCGACCTGGACACCGCCCTGGAGAAGGTGATGTCTGCGGCAGAGGAGAAGAGAGCCTATTCGGTAGGTCTGGTGGGAAATGCAGCTGATATATATCCCGAGATAGTCCGGAGAGGGATAGTCCCCGATGTGGTGACCGATCAGACCTCCGCCCATGATGCTCTTAACGGTTATATACCATCCGGTTACAGCGTAGAGGAAGCGGCTGAACTTCGCAAAAACGATCCGGACGGCTATGTGAACAAGGCCATGGAATCGATCGCCGTCCACACCGAGGCGATGGTGGATCTGCTGGATAAGGGTTCGGTGGTATTCGACTACGGTAACAACATCCGCGGCCAGGCGGAAAAGGCCGGTTTCAGCAAAGCGTTCTCCTTCCCCGGCTTCGTTCCCGCATTCATCCGGGATCAGTTCTGTATCGGAAAGGGCCCCTTCAGGTGGCTGGCCCTCTCCGGTAACCCGGAGGATATCCACAGAACCGACGATCTGGTGCTGGAGCTCTTCCCCGAGAATGAATCTCTGTGCCGGTGGATCCGGATGGCCCGGGAGAAGGTTGCCTTTCAGGGGCTACCGGCCAGGATATGCTGGCTGGCATACGGAGAGCGGGAGAAACTGGGATTGGCGATGAATGATCTGGTAAGAAAGGGAGAGATCGAAGCACCCATCGTAATCGGAAGGGACCATCTGGACAGTGGTTCGGTGGCCTCGCCCTACCGGGAGACGGAGAGTATGAAGGACGGCACTGATGCGGTGGCCGACTGGCCCATACTCAACGGTCTGCTCAATGCGGTCAGCGGGGCGGCCTGGGTTTCGGTTCATCACGGAGGGGGAGTGGGAATGGGCCTGTCCATCCATGCCGGGCTGGCTGTGGTGGCCGACGGAACCCCGGAGGGGGAGAAAAAACTTGGCAGATGTCTGAGGAATGACCCTGGCACAGGGATTGCAAGACATGTGGACGCCGGCTATGAATTAGCCGTTGATAGAGCTAAAGATGCAGGGCTTGATATTCCGATGATGAATGATTAGTTCTGCCTGGCAGCAGCCATTTTCCGGTTTTTGCTGTTGGATATACGGAATGAATATGATATTACCATGATTTCCGGAGTGTGCAAAATGCTCGGGCTAAGTTGGTAAAATGTCTTAATATGCAAGGAGTGGCGCTTGGTTGATACTGTAGATCTGTTGCTTCGCGGCGCCGGTCAGCTGATAACCTGCAGGAGTTCCGGTGGAGGAAGGAAACGCGGCAGGGCGATGGATGATATCTCCCTGATAGAACAGGGAGCTATAGCTGTTTCAGGTGGCAAGATTGTAGCCATAGGGAGTGAAGAAGAGGTAAACCGCAGTCTGGAATCCTCGCCGGTTGATGAAGAAATGGATCTGGGTGGAAGGGTGGTACTGCCGGGATGGGTAGACCCTCACACCCATGTGGTGTTCTCCTCCTTCAGAGCGGATGAGTATGAGGCCAGGCTGAAGGGTGCGGATTACCTGGAGATAGGAAGAAAAGGGGGGGGAATAAAGAGAACCGTCCGGGAAGTCAGGGATACCGGTGAAGACAGATTGTTTGAGATCGGCAGGAGGCGGATACAGAGAATGTCCCAGGAGGGTATTACTACCGTAGAGATAAAGAGTGGTTACGGCCTGAATACCGAAAGCGAGTTGAAGATGCTCCGGGTTATCCGGCGGCTGGATGAGGAATCTCCCCTGGATATAGTTCCCACCTTCCTGGGAGCCCATGAGAAACCTCCGGAGTACAGCAGCCGGGAGTATGTGGGATTGATAATCAATGAGATGATCCCGGCAGTCCGGGACTCCGGGCTCTGCCGGTTTATCGATGTCTTCTGCGAAGAGGGAGTATTCACTCTGGAAGAGTCCAGGGAGATACTGGAAGCCGGCAGGAAGGCCGGATTCGGGCTCAAGATTCATTCCGATGAGATGAATGCTCTGGGTGGCACCGAGCTGATTGTGGATATGGGGGGGATTTCTGCGGACCATCTGGTCAAGGTGACCGAAAGGGGTATGGATAAGCTGGCCGGAAGTGAGACAGTGGCGGTACTCCTTCCCGGAACCACCTTCGGACTGGGAAAGAAGAGCTATGCTCCTGCCAGGGAGATGATAGAGAAGGGAGTAGCGGTGGCCATAGCCACCGATTTCAATCCGGGAAGTGCTCCCTCCAGCTCCATGTTCCTGGCCATTGCCCTGGCCTGTTCCCAGATGAGGATGACTCCCTCTGAGGCGATAAATGCCGCAACATACAACGCTGCTTGTGCTGTGGGAATGGAATCTTCGGTTGGCTCTTTAGAAATCGGCAAGAAGGCCGATATAGTAGTATGTGATGTGGAAGACTACCGGGAGATTCCCTCCCGGGCCGGAATTAACCATGCGGTGATGGTGTTCAAGGAGGGAAAAAGTATATGGGAGAAGGACAGTTTCAGGGATAGCAGTGAGGTGGGCGTTTGAGTAAGACCAGCAAGATAAGGCGCAGGGCCCAGGAATTTCTCAAGAAGGGTAAACCGGAAAAGGCGGTGGTGGAATACAAGCGCCTTCTGGAGAGGGATTCCAAGAACCCTAATATTTTCAACGAGCTGGGGGATGTCTATTTAAGGTTGAATGACAGGATCAAGGCGGTTTCATGTTTTGAAAAAGCGGTGAATAACTATGAGCGGGTTGCCCTGTATAACAATGCTGCGGCGGTGTGCAAGAAGATTCTGAGGGTGGTGCCGGACCGCCGGGATACCCTCTTCCAGCTGGGAGAATTGAGAGCCAAACAGCACTTTGGGAGTGATGCGGCGAAATATTTCAGCCAGTATCTCGATTATATACTTACCGAGCCTTCTTCTGAGGAGGATGTGAGTGAAAAGCTGGAGATCATGCTGGAGTTTATGCCGCAGAACCGGGATATAATTGTAAAGATATCCGATGCTTTTTATCAGATGGACCTCAAGATAAAAGCGGGCCAGGCTTTGAATGAGTATATCAAAACTATGAAGAGAAGTGGTAATCTGGACGGACTGGGAATGATACAACAGAAACTCTCCTCCATAAGATCAGAGCTCAGCGAAGATGAAGCGGGCAAACTGGCCGAAGGGGAAAATGATGAACCGGAGGAAGAAGATGATGCACGAAAGGCAGTGGAAGAGGTGATAGAACAGTCCCGGGAGGATGAATCACAGGCCCCGCCAGATTTCGGATTCATGGATAACAGTAAGCTTTCCGGGGAGCAGCCGGATGAGGTGGTGAGCCGGGAGTCCGGGCCGGAGAGGGAGCCGGCCGGAACAGATACAGGTGAGAGCGATAAATCCTCTGCCGGCCCTGCTCAGCATTATGAAGAGGACCGGGAGGGGTTAATTGATTCCGGACGAGAGGAAGTATCAGCTGGTGATAAAAGCGGGGTAGAGGGAAATCAGGAGGAAGCTCAGGCGAGTTATGAGGGGGGAGCCGGAGTATCAGAAGCTGGAGAAGAAGAGGAACCCGCGGAGTATGTAATTCCTGAGAATAAGGGGGATACAGAAACCGGCCGGGAAGATATGAATCCAAAGAGCGGGGTGGATATCTTTTCCTCCGGTGAAGAGAAGGCAGAAGCCACCCAGCAGGGAGAACCCTCCGGTTCGGAGGGAGATAATCTGGCTGAGGATATTACCAGTGATGTGGAGGAGGATGATTTCAGGAGTCACTACGACCTGGGAATGGCATACCTGGAGATGGCTCTGTTCAAGGAATCCATAAAGGAATTTCAGATAGCTTCCCGCTCCGACAGGTTGAAACTCAAGAGCCTGGAGATGATAGGGTACTGTTTCCTTCAGCAGAACATGCCCGGTCTGGCGGTAAAGCAACTCAGGAGGGGTCTGGATATGGCGGATTCCATAGAGGGGGATACCCTGGGGCTTCACTATAATCTGGGATTGGCCTATGAGATGATGGGTGAGATGGAGAAGGCCAGGGAACAGTTCGAAGATGTCTATATCGTGGATGTAACCTTTAAGGATATCGAAGAGAAGATGAAGAAGTTTACCACTTCTACCTGAAAGCCTCCGTCTGGTGAATAATTCTGAAAACAGATGCGATCTGCATGTTCATTCCAGCTTTTCCGACGGAGTGTACTCTCCCGCTAAACTGATAGAGATGGCTGCGGAGAAGCGGCTGTCGGCAATATCGGTAACCGATCACGACACAGTGGAGGGGCAGCAGGAAGCCCTGGAGACCGGATTCCGGTACGACATTGAGGTAGTGCCCGGCGTTGAGATCAGCGTTAAGATAGAGGGTAAGGAAATTCATATCCTGGGTTATCTGATCGATTATGAGAACAGTGTTATGCTGGATGAGCTGGACGGCCTTAAGAGGCACAGGGAGAACCGGGCCAGAAAGATAGTGGACAAACTCTACCAGCTGGGTATCGAGGTACCCTACCGGGAGGTGGGTGAGATAGCGGGTGAGGGAGCAGTGGGAAGGCCCCACATAGCCAGGGCCCTGGTTCAGAGGGGAGTGGTGGAAACTCAACAGGAGGCCTTCAACCGTTTTATCGGTTACAGAAGCAGCGCCTATGTTCCCAGAAAGGTCCTTTCGGTGGAAAGGGTATCGGGTATAATAATGGCGGCAGGTGGAATACCGGTATGGGCGCATCCGGGCAGGGATATATCAAACCGGAAGATCAGAGAGAGAATCATAGCTTCGGAAGTAAGAGGTGTGGAGGTGTGGCACCCCAATCATGGTCGGGAAACCAGACAGGCCATCGAGGAATTCGCCCGCCGGAACGATATGATTATTACCGGCGGGTCGGATTTTCATTCTGATGAGACCATGAAGGCAGGGATAGGTGAATTGCCGGTTTGTTACTCTTCGGTTATGGCACTGAAGCATGAGCAGGTACTTCTGAACAGTAAGGGGCAGGGTTAATCTCCGGCTGAACCTGCCTGTCCTGCTGATGCTGATTGAGCTGAGAGTAATTTCGTCCCATCCAGTTGAGCATATCCATCGCTGCAGCGGGCCGGGGTTGGATATTATTATCCCCTGAAATGATTTTGCTTGAACGCCGCCAGTGGCTTTATTAAAGTCCCTAAATAAATCGATATCTCGTTTATTGTCATGTAAAAACCATATCAGCGAAAGACGGAACAGGCGGGAGAATTATAACCATGGTAAAGAAGATTTCGGCACTGCTGTCAATAGTATTGATCATGGGTTTGCTTTCTCAGCCGGTTTCCGGCTCAGCCCCGGATACCTTGCTTGAAAAAGGAATCAGCCGGTCCGGATTTTATTCCCTGGCCTTTCCCGGAGAAGTTTACGTTATTACTGCGGAACAGTTGAAAAACTATAATATAAATACTTTTCAGGATATTCTGGATCTGCTTCCGGGAGTTGATTCATGGAGGGAAGGTCCGCCTGCTTCCCCTTCCGGTTGCTCAGTGGATGGAACGGGGGGGGGTGGTATTACCCTCTATCTGAATGGACATCCATTCTGTAATATTCAGACCAGTGAACCTCTATCCGGATTCCTGCCTCTCTCCAGACTGACCAGGGTGGAGGTCATTTACAGCGGTACCCCCATGCTGACTGGCGATGCCTCAGGCAGCGGAGCTATAAATGTGGTAACAGAGGAAGGGGGACGGGAAGCCCCCTTCTCAGAGATGGATTTTACCTACGGGAGGAGCAACCGCCGGGCCAGGAGGATATGGTTCTCCACCCCCCGCTCATACATCAGCGGAACCATAGCCTACGATGCCTATCTTCAGGACGCCTTCGTTCCCACATCCGGGATAGGCAGAATAGGAAAGTATCATTCCAAATCGGTGCTGGCGGATCTTTCCCTGACCGGTGAAGAGGGGGAGAGCATAATGTTCCGGCTGCAGCGTTATGAGGATGTTTATGAGGGCACCTATTATTCCGGAAGCGAGGAGGTAAGGCGCGATGGTTTCAGCTCACGTCTGTATTACCGCAGGGATAACCTGAGTATAGGAATATTCCAGGATGAGCTGAATAGGAAGGACAGTTCGGGGGAGCTGGCCGGCCTGAAAACGGCCGCCAGAGCCAGCTACAGGAGCAGAGCGGGAGAGATATTATTGCGCGGCTATCTCCGGGTGGACCATAATTCTCTGGAGAGCTCGCTGAAGAAGATATATACCGATACCACCTATACCATAATAAATGGCGAGACGCTGTATGTGAATGTGGATAAAAAGAAAAGAAAAGTACCCCGGGAACCTGAGGATATCTATAAGATCGAGGGGGGAGTTGTTGCGGGGGGCGATATCAGAGAGGGGTTGCGCTGGAGGGCCGGACTTTTCGGGGGAGACCACAGCGAAACCGGCAGGTACTGGGAGGGTGAGGGGGGCGTGGTGAAGATTCACCAGAGTGGATTGAAGTATTCGGCTATGGTATCTCACCGCACCAGGCTTCCCTCTCCGGTGGAGTTGTTCTACCCGGTAGCGGATAGCACCTTTACCGGAGATTATATCACCACCGGAGGAAACAGAAGCCTTGATCCGGAGACCTCCCTGGAGCTGGCCCTGGGAGTGGAGTACCGCTCCGGGGTATCATTCCACCTGCTGGCTCGAAGGAAGAGCTCGGCCATAACCGGCCGGGAAGATTTTCCCGTGATGGTCAACCGGGGGGAGAGCTTCAATATTGTGGGATTGAGGGGAAGATTGAGCAGGGATGGGAAGCTGTGGAGGTTTCAGTGGGGCTGGAAGGGGCATTTCCAGATATTTCCCCATGGATGGGAGGAGGTATATGGAATTACCCGGTACCGGATCGGGAGTGATTTTTTCATATCAACAGAGGTATTCAAACAGACAGAAGTGCTACGGTTAAGGTGGAGTGCCGGACTGACCGGGCGGAGAAACTGGTATGATAACGATCCCGGTTCCTGCATGGTGCACGATGTGGGCCTGTCCATGACAATTCTGGGCGCAGTAATAAGAGGTGAATACAAGAATGTTCTGGACGAGGAATACGAGACTGTGCCTGGTTTCAGTATGCCGGGAAGGTACTGGATGATGGGGATATACTGGGAGTTCTTCGACTGATTTTATTATTATTTATAATTAACCTGGATGGAACAGCCTCCCGGAAGGTAATCCGTTTCGTTCTGGAAATTATGCCACTGAAAATTCCAGCTCTCATATGGCAGGCGTTTTGTCGAGCGTCAGGATCACCGCCAGACTGCAATTATCACCGTACACCGGGTGCAACCGGCGGGGGGTTGCCCCATATTCAGCATGCCGGTTAAATAGCCCGTGGTAAAAATCACACCAACTGGTGGATATTTTTCTTTATATAAACCCTGAAATATCTGATTTGCATAGTGCAAGATATCTTGCATGCTGCACTTGCTTGAACCGGATGCGGGGATAGCGGGACTAAAGTTTTGGGGAGATCTGGAACAGCCGAATATTGGGAAGAGAAAGAATAATTCCATCCCTTATCTCTTTTTTAAATCACCTTTAAAAAGGCACGATTTTCTCTATACCCCTTTAGGAATTAGCATGTTATGGGATTTGTGGTTATGTGGCATATTTATTGCGCCGGAAATTTTTGATTAACAATGCGAAAAATCTTCCGAAGAGGGTACCGGTGCCCGGTTTGACAGTTCGCGTGCCAATCATACGGATTCAGTAAGAGGGTGGAGGAAATCTGTGAAAGATAATATCGCCGATCAGCTTCTGGAATCCAGTCTGATTTCACGGGATCAGCTGGAAATTGCTCTGGGTGAGCAGGGGAAGTCGGGTGGAAGCCTGGGATTTAATCTGGTAAAAACAGGAGCAATATCGGAGAAGGCCTTCTCCGAATTTCTCTCCCAGGTATATCAGGTCCCGGCTGTGGATCTGGATGAGATCGAATCGGATGAAAATGCGGTAGAGCTAATTCCTTCCGAGGTGGCCACCAAATTCCAGGTGGTTCCGGTAAAGCGGGAGGGAAGGCTGCTCACCCTGGCTATGGCCAATCCCGACAATATATTCGCCATAGATGACATCAAGTTTATCACCGGCCTGGAGGTTTCACCGGTGGTGGCCAGCGAGACCTCCATCAAGAAGGCTATCGACCGGTTCTACGACTCCGCCGACTCGCTGGCTGAAGTGATGAAGGATATGGAGGATGATTTCGAAATCGTGGAGGAGGTGGAAGAGGATCTGGGTCTGGAGGAAGCCCAGAGTGAAGACGCTCCGGTAGTGAAACTGGTTAATTCCCTTATCGCCGATGCGGTCAACAAGGAGGCCAGTGATATCCATATCGAACCATTCGAGAAGAAGCTGAGGGTACGTTTCAGGATCGACGGGGTTCTGCACGAGATGATGTCTCCTCCTCACAAGATGAAGGGGGCTATTACCTCCAGATTGAAGATAATGGCCGAACTGGACATAGCGGAGAAGAGGATTCCACAGGACGGAAGAATAAAGATCCGGATAGGGCGAAAGAAGATAGATCTGCGTGTCAGTACCCTTCCCACCGTATTCGGTGAAAAGGTAGTGATGAGAATACTGGATGCCAGCAACCTGGAGATAGATCTGACCAAACTGGGATTTCAGCCGGATGCACTGGATAAATTTATCCGGGCCGTAGAATCACCGTACGGTATGGTACTGGTCACCGGGCCTACCGGAAGCGGTAAAACCACCACTCTGTATTCAGCCTTGAATAAGATTAATGTTCCCGAGAAAAATATTATGACCGCCGAGGATCCGGTGGAATACAATCTGCACGGAATCAACCAGGTCAATGTGCACGAGAGTATCGGATTGAGTTTCGCCTCCGCCCTGAAGGCATTTCTGCGGCAGGATCCCAATATTGTGATGGTTGGAGAGATTCGGGATCTGGAAACCGCCTCCATAGCAGTCAAGGCCGCACTTACCGGGCACCTGGTTCTAAGCACCCTCCACACCAACGATGCCCCCAGTACCATTAACCGTATGATCGATATGGGGGTAGAGCCGTTTCTGGTTTCCAGCTCGGTAAATATGATTCTGGCTCAGAGACTGGTAAGAAAACTGTGCACCAATTGCAAGAAGGAGGAGGAGGTTCATCCTGAAGCTCTCAGGGAACTGGGGCTGTCAGAGGATGAGAAGTTTACTATCAATGAGCCGCAGGGGTGTCCCAAGTGTTCAGGAACCGGTTACTCCGGAAGAATCGGTCTGTATGAGGTTCTGCCGGTTTCGGAGCAGATCAGGGATATGGTTCTCAACCGTGCTTCCTCTACAGAGATCAAGAGGGCAGCGGTGGAGGAGGGGATGTATACACTCAGGCAGGATGGAATTCTTAAACTCAAGAGCGGAATTACATCTGTGGAAGAGGTTCTGAAGGAGACTTCAGCGGAATAAAAGGAAATTAAGATCGGGGGTTGATGGAATGTTAAACTTGAGGGATCTTCTGCAGGAGATGATAGACAACGGGGCCAGCGACCTGCATATAACCGCAGGCGTTCCGCCAATGCTGAGGGTAGACGGGGTTATGAAAAAGACCTCTCATCCGGTGGTAACACCTGAGGTGAGCAAGCAGATAGCCTACAGTGTATTAACCGAAGAACAGCAGAAAAGATTCGAGAACGAGAAGGAACTGGATTTCTCCTTCGGAGTACAGGGATTGTCCCGTTTCAGAGCCAATGTGTTTCAGCAGCGGGGAGTTACCAGCCTGGCCATCCGGCAGATTCCCTTTGAAATTCTGGATTTCAAGAGCCTGGGACTTCCTCCCATTGTTTCCGACTTTTCAAAAAAACAGAAGGGGCTTGTCCTGGTAACCGGACCGACCGGCAGCGGAAAATCAACCACCCTGGCCAGTATTATCGATAAGATCAATTCAGAGAGAAATGCCCATGTAATTACCATAGAGGATCCCATAGAGTACATTCACAAGCACAAAAAATGCATAGTCAACCAGAGAGAGGTAAAGGCAGATACCGAAAACTTTGCTACCGCACTGAAGCATGTGTTAAGACAGGATCCCGATGTCATCCTGATAGGGGAGATGCGCGACCTGGAGACCATGCAGGCAGCTCTTACCATCGCGGAGACCGGCCATCTGGCCCTGGCCACCCTCCATACCAACTCCACCTTCGAATCGATAAACCGTATCGTGGATAACTTTCCTCCCACCCAGCAGGCCCAGGTAAGAGCCCAGCTGGCCTTCGTGCTGGAGGGTGTGATCACCCAGCAGCTGGTACCTCGTATTTCCGGCAAGGGCAGAATTCTGCTATCGGAGGTGATGGTATGTACACCCGCCATCAGCGCGGTTATCCGGGATGATAAGATACATCAGATATACGGACTGATGCAGGCGGGACACAAATACGGTATGCAGACCATGAACCAGTCTATTTTCAGAGCATATACAAACAGGCAGATATCACGGGGGGAGGCTTTAAGGAGGAGTTCGGATCCGCTGGAGCTTCAGCAGATGCTGGGGGAGAAGGCGGATATGCCGGGACACTGTATAAGGTAATGATAATTCAGGGGGAATAAAAATGGCCACTACATTTGTATGGAAGGGAAGAACACCAGCCGGAGAGACCCTGTCCGGTGAATATGATGCAGAGAACAAGAGTGAACTGCTCAACTATCTGCGAAAACGCAAGATAATAGTCACCCAGGTGCGTCATAAACCCAAGGAGCTGAATATCGATTTCGGCCTGGGTAACAGGATAAAGACCAAGGACCTGGGTGTGTTTACCAGACAGTTCGCCACCATGATCAATGCCGGGCTGCCCATGGTTCAGTGTCTGGACATTCTATCCAGCCAGCTGGATAATCCCAAGTTCAAGTCTATCGTGGAAACGGTGATGAGTGATGTGGAGGGTGGCAGCACCCTGGCGGAGGCATTGAACAAACATGACTGCTTCACCGAACTTTACGTAAATATGGTGGATGCGGGTGAGGCGGGAGGTATTCTGGATATAATCCTGAACAGGCTGGCGGTATATCTGGAGAAAGCGGACGCGCTTAAAAGGAAGATAAAGGGTGCCATGATGTATCCCGCCATAGTATTTACCGTAGCCATGGGAGCCACCGTATTCATGCTGATGTTCATCATTCCCACCTTTGCCAAGATGTTTTCCGATTTCGGGGGGACCCTTCCCCTTCCTACCAGGATAGTGATGGGATTGAGTGACTTCCTCAGAGCAAACTGGTGGGTGCTGCTGCTGTTCGGGGGAGGAATCGTATTCGGGTTGAAGAGGTTTTATAAGACGGATAATGGAAAGCGCAGATTAGACAGGTTGATGCTCAGCGTTCCGGTGATTGGCAATGTTATCAGAAAGGGTGCGGTGGCCAGGTTTACCAGAACCCTGGGTACTCTGGTAGCCAGTGGTGTGCCCATTCTGGACGGGCTGGATATTACCGCCAGAACATCGGGAAACAAGGTGGTTGAGGATGCGGTAATGCAGACCCGCTCGAGTATAAGTGAGGGTAACACCATCGCTGAACCGCTGAAGCAATGTGAAGTATTCCCACCCATGGTGGTACAGATGATCGGGGTGGGAGAGCAGACCGGTGCTCTGGATGAGATGCTGGAGAAGGTGGCCGACTTCTACGATGACGAGGTGGACACCGCAGTGGATGCGCTTACCTCGGTGATAGAACCGATCATGATAGTATTGATGGGGGGAGTTGTAGGTGGAATGCTGGTAGCCATGTACCTGCCCATGTTCAAGCTTATCAGCGTGGTTTCCGGGTAGAATTGACCGGATGGGAAATATATTTGAGCAGAACGGATTAAGTGTTCGGAGAAGATACCGCATTTTGCCATGAACATTAATATAACCGGTGGATTGGTTCCTGCCGGTGGGAGAACCAGTATATTGGAAATGATCGGCTGTAATCCTGGCAGGAGGGCGGGGTCGTCTCCCTGCCGCTTTGAAGGAGCCGTTTTTTTCCGGGGAGGTTAAACCGGAATGAACCTGATTTCGCGTGCGTTCTCCGGTGAGGAAGAAGAAAAGCTCAGGAAGCTGACCTTTATCCGCCTGGTGGCAGCTACCGTTATGGTGGGTGCCGCCATCATGGTACTTCAGATAGAGGGAAGCCCCACCTCCATGGCAGCTCTGTACAGCCTGCTGGGGGTAATATATCTCAGCAGTGGTTCAGCTTATGTGATTTTCAGATCAGGGGTTCCTTTCAAGCCCCTGGTATGGATCCTTACCCTGGTGGACCTGGCTGTGCTTACCCTGATCGTCCATTACAGTGGAGGAAGCGGATCATTCTTTACCATTCTGTATCTACTGCCTATTGTTATGGCGGGGGTATACTTCCAGCTGACCGGAGGGGTGATAGCCGCCGCCCTGGCAGCATCGGCATACATCATATATGCCTTCCTGGAGTATTCGGGACAACTCTATCCCATCGGGTCCACTCAGTGGAACAGTTCGTATCCGGGAACATTCATGCCTCTGCTGAGGGGATACCTTCACATCGCCGTATTCATATTCACCGGGCTTATCAGCGGTTATGTCTCCCGCCGGATCAAAAGGAAGAGAGAGGAACTGGAGATAAGGGAGAGGGAGCTCAAGAGTGTCCGGCTGAACACCGACAGTATTATCAGAAACATAAGCAGCGGGCTGGTGGTTATCGGCCTGGATGGCGAAATACTATCCCTCAACCCGGCGGCGGTGGAGATACTGGGACTGGACCAGAGGGTGATGGATTACCGGGGCAGGCTGGTTAGTGATATCCTTGAACATATGCCGGAGCTGTTGCATGAGATCGAAGGGGCACTCAGAGACAAGAAGCCCAGGAGGCGCCAGGAGGTGGAGGTCGAGCGGGAGGATGGAAAGAAGCTTTCTCTGGGTATCAGCGTATCCCTTCTCCGCAGGGAGGGGAATGAGATAAGCGGAGCAATCGCCCTGTTTCAGGATCTAACCGAGGTAATAGGTATGAGGAAGAGGATCAGACAGGCCGACAGGATGGCCGCCATTGGAGAGCTTTCCGCCTCCATCGCTCACGAGATAAGAGCACCCCTGGCTTCCATTTGCGGATCAATAGAGATGCTGCAGGGGGAGATAGAGACCACCGGGGAGAACAGGGACCTGATGAACCTGATAATGGAGGAATCCGACCGGCTGGATGCACTGATCACCGATTTTCTGGAATTTGCCCGGATGAAGAAACCATCCCTCTCCAGCGTTGATATAACCGCCTGTATCAGGGATGTTTTAACCCTTCTCAGTAATTCTCCGGAGGTGGGAAGGGGGATTTCATTCGATCTCCGCAACCGGGGAGCTGTGCTGAATGTCCGGGTGGATGATGAACAGATCAAGCAGGTGTTGCTGAATTTGGGGATGAATGCCTGCGAGGCAATGGGGGAGTGTGGAAAGCTGGATATTGCAGTAGACCGGGAGAGGGTGGCCCTGAAGGAGGGAGAAGACCCGGTGGATTGCGTGAAAATCGAGTTTGCCAACGACGGGCCTCACATAGAAGAGGAAGATATGCCCCGGATCTTCGAACCATTCTTCACCACCAGGGATGAGGGGACCGGGCTGGGGCTGGCCACAGCAGCCAGGATAATCGAGAATCACGGAGGAATTATAAAGGCGGAGAACCGGGATGGAAAAGGAACGGTGTTTACTGTTCTTATACCTGAAGTGGAAAAGGCGGTGGAGCGGGAGATTTCTATACATGAAAGAGTAGCAGTCAACCAGAATATTTAACCGCGGGAGTTGAATTTAATGGCAGGCGAAAAGATACTGATAGTAGACGATGAGAAGAGCATGTGCCAGTACATGTCCATTATGCTCAAGAAGGAGGGGTATGAGGTAACCACGGTCAAGAACGGCAAGAAGGCGGTGAAGGAGGTGAAGAACTCCAACTATGATGTGGTTATTACCGACATCAAGATGAAGGGTATGGATGGAATAGATGTGCTTTCGGAGGTAAAGAATATAAACCCCAGTACTCCCGTAATTATGATGACAGCATACGCCTCCCAGAAGACTGCCATTCAGGCGCTGAACAATGGTGCCTTCTACTATCTGATAAAGAGGGCCAAGAATGAAGAGATAAAGATGGTGGTGCGGAACGCCCTTCAGATGCACAGGGTAAAGAGCGAAAACGACTTTCTCAAAAAGGAGCTCAAACGCAAGGACAAGTTCAAGAAGATCATCGGCAAGAGCGACCAGATAGAGAATGTTTTCAGGCGGATCGACAAGGTGGCCGATACCGACAGCACTATACTTATATGCGGCGAAAGCGGTACCGGCAAGGAACTTATCGCCAGGGAGATACACTACCGCAGCTCCCGCTCCAGCAATCCCTTTGTATCCATCAACTGCGGAGCACTGCCGGAGAACCTGCTGGAAAGCGAGCTTTTCGGGCATATCAAAGGCTCATTTACCGGGGCCATCAGGGACAAGGAGGGCCTGTTCAAGGTGGCCAGCGGAGGCACCTTCCTGCTGGACGAGGTGGGAGAGACCTCCCCCGCCATTCAGGTGAAGCTGCTGCGGGTGCTGCAGGAGAGGGAGATAATTCCGGTGGGAGGAACCAAGCCCATTCCGGTGGATGCCAGGCTCATAGCCGCCACCAACTCCGATCTGGAGAAGGCGGTGAACGAGGGCGGCTTCAGAGCGGATCTGTACTACCGGCTTAATGTAATACCCGTCAATATTCCGCCCCTTCGAATGAGGCGGGATGATATTACCCTGCTGGTGGATCATTTTCTCAAAATTGCCAGCGAGAAGAGCGGCACCGAGAAGACCATATCCATGGATGCCATGAAACTGCTCACCGAGTATGACTGGCCGGGGAATGTAAGGGAGCTGGAGAATATCATAGAGAGGGCGGTTATCCTGCAGGATGGCAATAAGATAACCAGGGAGGACCTCCCCGACAAGATCAAGCATCACTCCCGCAAGAGGACCAGGGTGGTTATGGAGAATGCCCAGATGACCCTGGAGGAACTGGAGAAGGAATACCTGGTATCGGTTCTGGATGAGACCAACTGGCAGAAGAAGAAGGCCAGTGAGATCCTGGGAATCAACGCCTCCACCCTCTATCGCAAGATACAGCGCTATGATCTCGAGCGTGAGAAGGAGAAGGTGGGGCAGAGTTGATATTTGGCCTGAAATTGCATATGGAACACCGGTCTGGCAAATTACAACTGCAAGAACTGCAGCATGAAAGGATGCAATTATATAATATCAAGAAACTTAAAGAGTTATGCGATACTATATATATGATAAAACTGGCATATTTATTGCGGAAAAAACAATTGAGCCGGCAATGCGGCCGGCCTTAAACAACGGTTTATGAGAATAACCGTTACTTTCAGTGAAGGTGGTCAAGGCGTACGATGCTTTGATATCTAAATCGAGGAGGTGTCCGATGAATAACAAGGGTTTCACCCTTATCGAGCTTATGATCGTTGTGGTCATTATTGGTATTCTCGCAGCGATCGCTATCCCTAACTTCATCAACATGCAGGCGAGAGCCAAGGAGGCTTCAGTAAAGTCGAACTGCCACACGGTTCAGCTGGCCTCCGAGGACTTCGCCGTCCAGAATGATGGAGTGTATGCGACAGATAATACTGACGCACTACCCAGCGGTGATACAATGGTCGACTTACTGCCCGGCGGCGCTCTGCTGGAAAACCCCTTCACCAAGGCTGCTACCGAGCCTGCCGTGTGGGGCGGAGCTGCCAACAACCCCGGTGAGATTGGTTACGACCCCGAGGTTCAGGGTGGTGTAAACGTAGGCTACTCCATTACCGGTGTTGGAAAGACCGCCGGTACCACCGTTATCACCCTTACCAGTGGTCAGTAAGCTGATAGATAACTTTGACCTTTACAGGGGCGGCACTGCCGCCCCTTTTTATTTGGCCCGGATTTTTAAAGCGTTTTAACCCGGATAATCAATAAAAATAACATTTTTCTCAATCAACGGGATGCCAACTGATACAGTACTAATTATGCCGTTACAATTACTGTTTGCCTGGTTACCTCTAAAAATTAATAGATTTGGCCGGCGAAGTCATATTTCTTTCGCCAATAGCCCGGAAGACTGGAATGACTTTATGAATTAATTCTTAAAAAAGTAGAAACTTAGAAAGATCTTCCTGCTTCTCTTCATTACCGGCACTGAACTTATGTTTGTATTGTATGATATTAACTGACTTTTATCCACTCTCAGCGCTGGGACCAGTTGTCCGATAAGATACTTAATCTGCTGGTTAACAGGAAATTACTCCTTCCACCAGATATCATTTCAGTTCCGACGTCGGAACTGGAAGCCGGATAAGATAAAGAATTCGTTGATTAACCGCAAAGTTGTGTTTAAGAATTAAACTCCGCCTGTTCATCACTTTCAACATATCAAAAATTTTTTCACCTGATCAGGTTAGGAACAGTTTCTGCATAATTATACTCCAGTAGAAAAGATTACTTATATATGAATAAAAAATATCCCCCCCCGGGGGTAGTAAAGGGTAAAAATGTTGCAATTTTCAATGCAGGACCGGTGTATGATGGCAGTTTTAAGTGTAGAAGAGATACGGAAATCATTTCGTGAGGATATGACTCTTAAGAGGAGAGAGGTACTCCACGGGGTCTCGTTTCAGGCCTGCCGGGGAGAGGTACTCGGTTTCCTCGGTCCCAACGGAGCGGGGAAGTCTACTACTATCAAGATAATACTGGGGCTGGTAAGGCCCGACTCGGGCCGTGCGCTCCTGTTCGGAAAACCGGCCAGTGAGAAGGAGGCCCGCCGGAGGATCGGGTACCTGCCCGAGAATCCCTACTTCTTCCCCCATCTGACACTTAAGGAGTTTCTTAATTTCTGTGGCAGGTTGAATGGCCTCCGAAAGGACGAACTGGCCGGCAGGCGGGAGCGGATGATATCCGGTCTGGACCTGCAGGGGGCAGCGGACGTGAGATTGAAGAGTTTCTCCAAGGGTATGATCCAGAGGGCCGGGCTGGCCCAGGCCATCCTCCATGATCCCGACCTGCTTATACTGGATGAGCCATTCTCGGGGCTCGATCCCCTGGGCAGGGCAAAGGTGAGGGATATACTGACGGAGCTGAAGAAGAGGGGAAAAACCATATTCTTCTCATCCCACATCCTCCCCGACATGGAGGATCTATGCGACCGTGCATGCATTATCAAGAATGGAAGGGTGGTAAATACGGTGGGCCTGGATGAGCTGATCCGGATGGGTGAGGGGAAGGTGGAGGTAACCGCCCGGTGTGATCAGAGCAGCTGCATTGAAGATATAATGGATTATCTGGACAGTTACGACAGCAGTGGTGATGAAGTGATGCTGGTGGTGAGGGAGCAGAAGTATGTGCGAACGGTGATCCAGCATCTCTACAACAGGGGAGCTGAGGTGCTCAAGGTTATAAACCAGCACCGGTCGCTGGAGAAACTTTTTCTGCGGGAGATCTCCGGGGAAGGGGAAAACAAGAGCAGAGAAATCGAGGAAGAGAAGGCTTCATTCATAGGATTCTAGGAGTAACCGATATGGAGGCAATATCAGGAATAGCGGTTAATACATTCAGGGAAACAGTGAGGGAGAAGCTTCTGTATGTGGCTGTCTCCTTCGGAGTGATACTGATAGCCAGTACCTATGTGCTATCCCCCCTGGCGGTGGGAGCCAGGGATAAGATGGTGGTGGATGTGGGACTGGGGGGGATATCCATCCTGGCGGTTGTTACAGCCATATTCGTGGGGAGCACCCTGGTTAACAAGGAGATCAGAAAGAGGGCGGTACATATAATACTGACCAGGCCGGTCAACCGTCTGCAGTATATCCTGGGCAAGTTTGCCGGGGTGTTGACCGCCCTGTATATGATGATGCTGATAATGGCGGCCATACTTTCGGCCACCATACTGATAAGCAGGGGTGGAATAGAGACAGCCGTGCTGGCGGCGGTATACATGTCCATGCTGGAGGCGGCGGTGATGTGTTCGGTGGTAATATTCTTCAGCTCATTTACTTCCCCTGTGCTGACCATGTTCTTCTCGGTATGTGTGTTTGTAGCTGGCAGCCTCAGCGGCGACCTGAGAGCCTTCACTGAGCGGTTCGGAGGTGTGGCGGTTAAGTTCATAATGGATGTGTTCTATTACATATTGCCCAACCTGAGTGTCTTCAACCTCCGCCACCAGGCGGTACACAATCTTGGTTTCAGCGCCGGGGATGTGGGGATGGCATCGCTGTACGCCTTGGCATACTGCGGGGTGCTGCTCTACTTCGCCTATCTGCTGTTCAGCAGGAGGGAGTTTGCTTAGCGAATTATGAATTATTTCAAGCTCCATTGCAGGCACAGAGGATGTATGAACGATAAACACCGGATTAGGTAGAGATAAATAATTTTGACCATGGAACGGAACGATAAAATAAAAATCATAAAAATTGCAGCGGTTCTGGCAGCGCTTCTGGTTCTGTACGCCTCCGCCTCCACGGTGGAGGATATTGCCGCCCGCAATCTTGAGACTGAGGTTCTTTACCTCCCCTCCGGTGAATTTCTCCGGCAGGCTGCGCTGGGATATAAGAACCTGGCCGCCGACCTGCTTTGGCTGAGGACGGTTCAGTACTACGGGGGCTACAAGCTGGGGGAGAACAGCCTGGAGCTTTTCCGTCACCTGGTGGATGTAACCACCCGGCTGGATCCCAGGTTCAGGTTCGCCTATATATTCGGCGCGCTGATCATCGCCGAAGACCTGGGCTATGTGGAACAGGGGGTGGAGATACTGGACCGGGGGATAGAAAACAATCCGGAGGACTGGTGGCTGGTCTTCGAGAAGGGATTTCTCCACTACGTATATCAGCGTGATTATGAAAGAGCACTGCAGTGTTTCAGGGAAGCTGCCCGGATGCCGGGGGCGGAAAGCATCACCAGAAGGTTCGCCGCCTATGTGGCCATGAAGGCGGGCCACCGCCAGACCAGTATACAGATGTGGAGGGAGCTGGCCAGAAAGAGCAATAATCCCGATATGAAGAAGCTGGCGGAGAGATATATTCAGAAATACAGTGAGGGCGGGGATGAGGGGAACAGAAAAGAGGGCAAGAAATAGACATGGATTATTATTATCACACCCTGGCGGTAGTATTCGGGCTGATGGCGGGCTCCTTTCTAAATGTGGTGATACACCGCCTGCCCAGGGGGCAGTCGGTGATTAAACCCCGGTCGGCCTGTCCCGCCTGCGGAAGGACCATCCGCTGGTATGAGAATATCCCGGTACTCAGTTATCTGTTTCTGGGGGGCAGGTGTGCCGGCTGCGGGGAGAGAATATCATTGACCTATCCGGCTGTAGAATTTTCGGGCGGCCTGCTGGCTCTGGGAGTAAGCAGATATTTCGGTTTTACCTTGGATGCTCTTTTCCTGTACGCCTTCCTTATGGCTCTGCTGGCGATAACGGTAATCGACTGGAGACACCGGATAATACCCGATCCGATAAGTATCTCATTTATTCTGGCAGGAGTGGCCTGGAGTTTTGTTACCGGCAGGATCGATCCGGTCTCCTCTGTTCTGGGAGCTGTTGCCGGAGGCGGCGGACTGTACCTGATTGGAAGAATCTACCGGCTGATCAGGCATGCCGAAGGAATGGGAGGGGGGGATGTGAAGCTGATGGCCATGATCGGCGCCTTTGTGGGGGTAAAACTTCTCCTGCCGGTTCTCCTGCTGGCCTCCTTCTTCGGGTCGATGTATGGGGTATATCTGATCAAAAGAGGGGGAGGTGGCAAGACATACGTGGCATTCGGTTCCTTCCTGGCACCGGCGGCGGCGGTGTGTGTTTTCTGGGGAAGCCATCTGGTGGGATGGTATCTGGGACAGCTCTGAACGGTTGGCACTTTGCACATATATCTTGCACATGTACCGTTATGCAGGTTTGGAGATTATATAAGGTGGCTCCTAATGGACTGATAAAGCATGAGTTATACGGACCTCTTATAACAGGGGGTTGGCACATTTGTTGCGTCCAAGGGTGGTTGAGGTTGTGGATTTAGTTCACTGAGTATGAAGGTAAGCAAGCAAGAAATTAAAAAATAATGATCAGATTTCGTCACAGGCGAAGAAGGTTGGTATAGAGATGATCTCATTACCTTTCAAGAAGAAAGCTAACACGGTGGGGTTGGACGTGGGGTCCAGTCAGATCAAGGTGTTTGAGATAGACAATTCCGGCGAGGTTCCCAGGGTGGTTCATTTCGGTCTTACCAAACTGCTGCCCGATGCCATAGTGGAGGGTGAAATAATGGACCGGAATCTGGTTATCGAGGGAATCCAGGAGTGTATCGAACAGGCCGGGGTATCCGGCAAAGAAGTAGTATCGGCTGTTTCAGGCAGAGCTGTGATTGTAAAGAAGATTGTTATGGATAAGATGGCTCCCGAAGATGCCCAGGAGGCCATATTCTGGGAAGCGGAACAGCATGTTCCCTTCGACATTGACGATGTCTGCCTGGATTTTCAGATACTCAAGGATGATATAGGAGCCGGCCAGATGGAAGTGCTTCTGGTGGCGGCCAAGAAGGATATGGTAAACATGCATTCCACCCTGCTCAGGGATGCCGGACTAAGGCCGGTGGTGGTGGATGTAGACTCTTTCGCCGTGCAGAACTGTTTCGAACAGAGCAGGGGAATGGCAGAGGGAGACGGAAGCAAGGTAATCGGCCTTATCAATGTGGGCAGTGAAGTGACCAATATCAACCTGATCCAGAATAAGGTCCCCCTGTTTACCCGGGATATCAGTGTGGGTTGTGAGAGCTTCATAGAGAAGCTTCAGAAGGAGCTGAACATAACCTACGAGGAGGGACAGGAGATTATCAGGGGGGATACCGGGGAGAGGGATGACAAGGATATCAAGAGAATCATAGCCGAATCGGTGGGGGATCTTTCCACCGGAATAGAGAGAAGTATCTCCTTCCTCAAGGCAGGGGAAGATGCGGATAAGATAGATGAAATCGTATTGAGCGGCGGAGGGGCTCATATTCCCTTCCTGGAAGAAATACTGGCTGAGAAGTATGAAATAGAGATATCTGTTCATGATCCCCTGTCCGGGATCGAAACCGAAGAGGGTGTCTTCGGGGAATATGAAGAGGAGATCGACAAGATTGCCCCATTGCTGGCAGTAGGAATTGGTCTCGCTTTGAGAAAGGCGGGTTAAGTAATGATTAGAATAAATCTTCTTCCACCGGAAGACAGAATCCAGAAACGCGAATTCAAATTGCCGGAGATGTCCAATATATATCCGGTAGCGGGGGTAGTCCTGTTTATAGCCGCCATGGTGATAACAGGTGCGCTGCAACAGCACAAGATCGGTGAATTGAATGATAAGATAGAGTTGGCCAGAAAGGAATCCAAGAAACTGGCTCCCCAGCTCAAGAGGATAAAGAAGATCACCAGGGAGAGGGAAGAGGTGGACAAGAGGCTCTCTCTTATCACTACCCTGGACAGAAACCGTTACTTCAGAGTCAAGCTGCTCAACGATGTAAGTTTCAAGCTTCCGGGGAACTGCTGGCTGACCGATATCTCCGAAGTTACCCGGACCAGCTTCAATATCGACGGCATAGCATTCGATAATTACAAGATAGCTGATTTCATGAGCAATCTAAATTCTTCCACAATGGTATCCAATGTGGATCTGAAAATAGCCGAGAAGGGCAAGGTGGAGAAGAGGGAAGTGATGAAATTCAGGTTGAGCGCGGACGTCGTGCCTCAATAGAGAAGAGAGGTAATGGAATGGATTTGAAAGATCCTAAGATACAGAAGATTATAATCGTGGGTATCATGGTAGTGATAGTGGGTTATCTCTATTTCTTCACCTCATTCATGCCCTTCTTCTACCAGCCCAAGAAAGCAGAGATCGAATCACTGGCCACCGAATATGAGAAGATGAGTGCGGAACTGGAAAAGGCCAGAAGAACGGTTGGAAAACTGGAGAAACTGGAGAAGCAATATCAGAAGCTGCACAAGAAGTGGGTGGCTGCTCAATCCATGCTTCCGGAAGAGAAGGAGGTCGACCGGCTGCTCAGGAAGGTTACCAGGGCGGGTAACCAGGCGGGGGTTGATTTCACCCTGTTCCAGCCTAAGGGAACGGTCAGGAAGCAGTACATTATGGAAAATCCCGTGAGTGTGAAGATCAGGGGAGAGTACCATCAACTGGGGGCTTTTCTCTCCAAGGTGGCCAATCTGGACAGGATAGTCAATGTCTCCGGCCTTAATATAAAAACTATCGAAGAGAGCAGGGGAAGAGACAGGAACAAGGTAGGCAGAAGTTATACCATAGAAGCGGAGATGACCCTTAAAGCCTTTACACTTCTGGAAGGTGGTGAGGTTGCCGATGAGACAGAAAAAGCGAGTTCATAATATGAGATATATTGCAGGAATCCTGATGGTAGCAGTAGTTGCGGCTTTCCTCGGTGACGCTGTTGCGGGGGATCATTCCTCTGACCGCAGTCTGAGGGATAAGAGATACTACTATAAGGCATTCGGAAGAAGGGATCCCTTCAAGAGCCTGATGGCGGGTGAGTACGAAGAGGTGCAGGGAGACCTTCTGGATATATATTCGGTAAAGCTGGTAGGCATACTTTCAGGTGGTGTGGAGAAGTATGCCATGCTCGAAGATAAAAACGGATTAGGATATATAATTAAGTCCGGCACTCCCATACAACACGGAAGCATAGTCTCAGTGGGGGAGCGTTCCGTGATTGCCAGAGTGACAATGTTCGGACAGACTAGCAGTGTAACCCTCCGTCTGGAGAATGATAAATCGAAAGGGAGATAGAGATGGCAGGCAAGCGTAAACTCGGAGTGACTTTGATTTCCATCCTTATACTGTCAGCACTGGGCTTTTCATCACTCGCTGCCGGGAATATGATCAACGATATAGAGGTTATCCGGAAGAGTAATTCGTTGACCCTGGAAATAACCAAGACCGGCCAGGTCAACTTCAACGCATTTCTGCTGGATGATCCCGCCCGCCTGGTGGTAGACTGTGTAGGGGCGGCTCACAATGTGGAATGGAGGGAGAAAGAGGTAAATAGTGGAATAGCACACCGGGTCAGAACCAATCAGTTCCAGCTGGAACCGGTGATGATAAGCCGGATCGTGGTGGATCTGAAGGGAAAATCTGACTACCGGATGTGGCAGGATGGGGACATCCAGTTCCTGGAATTGACCCAGGCGGATATAAAAGAAAATGCTTCCGGTGGAACCGGGGAGATGGGTCCGGTAGTAGCAGAGACCGAGAAGGAGACCTCCGGAAATAAAAAGGTCTCCGGCAGCACTGCTGCCGAGAATCTCTTCCCCGCAGCTGCGGGTCCTGTTCTGCCAGTGGTGGAACAGAAAGAGGAAAATCAGGAATCGGTGAAGCCTCAAACGGAAAAGAAGGATAAAGCCAGTTCCGATTCCCCTGAAAGCACCTCTCCTGATACCGGGCAGCCGGAAGAGCAGGATTCCCCCTGGCTGGATGTAACCACCAGCGAACAGGAATCCAACGATGTTAAGACCGGGGAGGAAGATACCAGCCAAAAGATAATTCCCGCTCCGGTATCACAGAGGGTATCTCAGGATGCCAGGCAGGTTGTGCCCTGGAGCCAGAGCTATATGAGAGGTGCTCCGGCCGGTGGTGGCGGAACCGGAATGGGTGCCCGCAGAATAAATATTGATGCTCAGGGAGCGGATATAAAAACGGTACTCAGAACCATATCTGAGTTCGCCGGGATTAATATAGTGGCAGGGAACAGGGTTGAGGGTGAAGTATTCTTGCATATAAAGGATGCCCCCTGGGAGGAGGCTCTGGAGGTTCTGCTGAGGGCTAACGGATACGGTTACCGGAGGGAATTCGGAATGATCAGGGTAGCTGAGGCGGCCAGTTTGAGGAAAGAAGAACTGGATAAGCAGACTGCCGAGAAGAAGAAGGAAGATCTCCTTCCTCTGGTAAACGAGATAATCTTTGTTAACAACTCCAATGCCGAAGAGATAGCTGAAGCCATGGAGAAGATACTGAGCGACCGGGGCAAGATAAGTGTGGACCGTGGCAGTAACGCTATCGTAGTAAAGGATATCGAGAAGAGAATAGCCAAAGTAAGAAAGATGGTGGAGCAGCTGGACCAGAAGAGCTTCCAGGTGGATATAAACGCCAAACTGGTAGAGGTGGATGTGGATGCGTCCCGGGAACTGGGAATAAACTGGAGCATGCTCAACCTTCACAGTTCGGATGTCAGCGGTACCGGTAGTATAGAAGTGGACGAAAGTCTTCCCCTGTCGTCAGGTACGGTAAAGTTCGGCACGGTGAAGTCGTGGGGTGAACTGACCGCCATACTGCAGGTTATGGAGAAGAGGAATAAGGCCAATATAATCTCCAATCCACGGATAACCACCATGGATAACCGGGAAGCCGAGATTATCGTGGGTAAGGAAATTCCGTTGATAGTTTCAGATGAAGCGGGTAACCCCATCACCGAGCTTACCAAGATCGGGATTATGCTCAAGGTCATCCCTCATGTTAATTCTGACCGCACCGTCACTCTGGATCTGCATCCTGAGGTGAGTGAACTTCAGTCAGAGTCGACCGAGCAGGGTGGAGTAATTATTGCCACCAGTGAAGCTGATACCAGGGTAGTGGTGGATGATGGCGAAACTGCTGTTATCGGTGGTCTGATCAAGAATGTGGAATCGACAGTACATCAGGGCATTCCATTTCTCAAGGACCTGCCCATACTGGGTGGCCTGTTCTCGTCCACTTCCACAGCCAGCAGCAAACAGGAGCTGGTAATATTTGTAACACCCACTATCGTTGAATAGATTTTGCCCCTCCACTCACCGTCGTATTCCCCGGGGGTCCTACCTGTAACCCCGGGGAATTCTTTTTTTAACCGGTATTATTCATGGATATTAACCTCAATCCGTCAAAATCCTGGTGACCGCAACAGCGATTCTTACCCTCCATACGCCAACCCGTCCGGATTATACCTTCTCTTATTACTCCACAGCTGGTGGCGTTTGCGAATTAGAGAAATGGCAGAAAAAGTATCACCAGTCAGCCGCATGACCCGAAGGGGCAGGTTTTAATAATAGTGCCGGCACGTCTTGATATTGACTGGATGTGATCAAGCAGAATCAACCTGGTTTTGGAAGAAGTTCTGTTGATCGATGCGATTAAACTTGCCAGATACCTTTTCCCTTGTTAGCAGCAGAACCATTACTTATGCTCAAAACGGACGGTAAATTTATATTATTTTCCGATAAAGGGAGGTTACTCTGAGGGTTATTGCAGGCACAAGAAAGGGCACCAGACTCCGGGGGGTGAAGAGCCCGAATCTCAAACCCACTACCCAGCTGGTCAAGGGTTCGCTTTTCGATACCCTCGGTGAAGTGGTAGGAGACGAGATCTTCATAGATCTGTTTGCGGGATCGGGGGGAATGGGAATAGAGGCACTCAGCCGGGGGGCAAAGCGGGCAGTTATGGTAGAGAGTGACCGGCAGATGCTGGGAGTGATAAGGGAGAACCTCAAAACCTGCCGGTTCGGGGAGGAGGCCGAGGTAAGAAGGGAGAATGCGCTTGAGTTTCTCGGGAGGTTCATAGGTGAAAGCAAATTCGCCCATATTATATTTGCCGATCCTCCATATTCTGGAGATTATTGCGGCAAGATAATCGAGATGGTCGGAGAGGGGGAGCAGTGTCCCTGCAGAGTGCTTATACTGGAGCACCGGGACGGGCTGAAACTGGAGGGTAGAGGCAAACTGGATAAATGGCGTACCAGGGCTTTCGGGCAGACCGCCCTTTCATATTTTTTATGTAATGATGAAAATAGATAGGATACTTGTTTTTTTGCTGTAGTTATTGTATTTATATATAATTATTGATAGTAATTAAGGGAGGTTCTTAAAATTGAGTGAGAAAGTTGCCCTCTATCCCGGCACCTTCGATCCAATAACCAACGGCCATATGGACCTTATCAATAGAACCACCGGAATCTTCGACAGGGTTATTGTGGCTATAGCGGCGGGCGCACACAAATCCCCCCTTCTGACCCTGGAGCAGAGAGCGGAGCTGGTGAGGGAGAGTGTGAAGGAGCTGGGGGATGTGGAAGTGGTAACCTTCGATGGCCTGCTGGTGGATGAATTCAAGTCCCGGGATGTAAGTGTTGTTATCCGGGGACTGAGGGCTGTTTCGGATTTCGAGTACGAGTTGATGATAGCATTGATGAACCGGAAGCTTAACCCCGACTTCGAGACGGTATTCCTGATGCCCAGCGAACAGTATATCTACCTTCACAGCTCGCCTATAAAGGAGATATACAATATGGGAGGAGATATAAGCTGTCTGGTACCGCCGCCGGTGATGAAGAAGATGAAGGAGTGGAATATTTAATATATTCCGGTAGTTATAAACCTTCGCTTATCGCCGGCATCCCCGGATGCTCTGACTGGATATGGGAGATTTCTGCATAATCCGGTCAGCGGTATTAATGCTTGAATTCATCGGGGTAATCGAAATACGCAGAGTTATAGTTATAATTAATTAGCAGCCAGTGTGCAGCATTAAGAAATATTTTTTATTAATTGCCAGGCTTGATCAGCAAACGGCCATGATAGTTATCTGCAGTTTTCAGAATTGTTCGGATTAAATACAGAGAGGAGTAAAAAGTGGGGAAATCGTTAAGTAAGAGGGCAGGTTCCCTGGAACCATCGGTAACCCTTACCCTCAATACCAAAGCCAATGAGTTGAAGGAGAAGGGTGAGGATGTGGTGGGTCTGGCTGCGGGCGAGCCGGATTTTGACACTCCGGATGTGATCAAGGAGGCTGCAATTAAAGCGATCCGGGAGGGCAAGACCAACTACACCCCGGCAGCCGGTATCGCTCCCCTGCGGGAGGAGGTTGCCCGGGCCTATTCCCAGAGGCTGGGGGTTGATTATTCATCCCGGGAGGTGGTCATCTCCAACGGAGCCAAGCATTCCATCTTTGATGCCCTGTACGTGCTTACCGATCCGGGGGATGAGGTGTTGATAACCACGCCCTACTGGGTGAGCTATCCGGAGATGGTCAAGCTGGTGGGGGCCACCCCCAGGATAATCGAAACGGACAAGGAGAATGGTTATAAACTGGCTCCTGAGCAGCTGGAGGAGGAACTCTCCCGGGGCAACCCCGGGGCAATTCTTTTCAACTCGCCCAATAATCCCGCCGGGATTGTCTACAGCAGGGAGGAGATCGAGGATATCGGGCGTCTCTGCCTTGAGGCGGGGATTTCCATAATCAGCGACGAGATCTATGAATTTCTGGTGTACGGTGATCACAGGCACTATTCGCCGGTACAACTGATTGCGGAGCTGAAGGAGAGCTCTGTGGTGATCACCGGAGTGTCCAAAAGCTATGCCATGACCGGCTGGCGGATCGGATTCGGACTGGCGGAGAGAGAGGTAGCCTATGGAATGGGCGCCTATCAGGCTCATGCTACCGGGTGCCCCAACTCCATTTCACAGTGGGCTGCCCTGACCGCCCTCAAGGAGGGTGCTCCGGACAGGGACAGGATGCGCACGGAGTTTGAGAAGAGAAGGGACATGTTCGCAGATATGCTATCCCAAATACCACAGATAGATTTTCCCATGCCGGGGGGTGCATTCTATTTCCTGGCCGATGTCTCCAGTCTGTATGAGCCCTGCGGGGTTTCGGGAAGCGCAGACTTCTGTGAAAAGCTGCTGGATGAGCGGGGACTGCTGCTTATCCCGGGAGGACCATTCGGATGCGATGACACCGTCAGGTTTTCATTCGCAGTCAGCCGGGAGGAGCTGGAGGGAGCCTTCCAGAGGTTTCAGACTTTCGTCAATGATTATGCCGGATAAGTGATCAGCCGCTTGAAATGAAACAGACAGCACCAGGTGATCAACCAAGGTAACCAGAATGGCGGGGTTTTGATTATCAGAACGTGGCTGAGTGGAGTCCGAACTGATGGTTTCTGCCTGAGGGGGGGGTTGTTATAGCCGGTGTTACGGCTTTTATGGTGTTTGCATTCAGGATAACCGGGTGGGGGATATCGGATCAGTGCTTACATCTGCCATCCTGCAATAGTTGAACACCGCACCATATGGGTAAATATTGGCGGTTCAAAAGTGACGTATTAATGAAAGATACTATTTCCAGAATAAAAAGCATGGCCCGGGAGCTGAAAGATATCGGGATATTCACAGATCTCCGTTACCGGATCTCCTATTCCTACGATTCCACCGGCCTGAGGGGAGAGTGCGGGGGAGTGGCATTTCCGGAGTCTCTGGATCAGTTGGGCAGGTTGATAGGGGAATCACACCGCCGGGAGGTACCGGTGGTGGTCAGGGGAGCCGGTACCGGGTTTTCGGGGGGATCGGTTCCCCGGCGTGGAGCCCTGGTGATATCCACGGAACAGATTAACAGCGTCCTCGGCCTTTCCGCTCGATCTCTGGAGGTTGAGGTGGAGGCGGGTATGGTGAATCAGGATCTTCAGAATCTGCTGGAGGTAAAGGGGCTTTTCTATCCCCCAGATCCGGCCAGTCTGAAGTTCTCCACCCTGGGCGGGAATGTAGCCGAAAATGCAGGCGGCCCCAGAGCATACAAGTACGGAGTAACCAGACGGTATGTCAGGGCCATTACCTGGGTATCTTCTTGTGGTGAGGTGTATACTACTCCGGCGGAAGGACTGGCTGCACTGCTGATCGGGGCAGAGGGAACCCTGGGGGCCATATACTCCATAAGACTGGCCCTGCTGGAACTTCCCCGTGCGGCCAGAACATCCCTGATTGCAGCCGGTCCGGATGAGAGGGCTCTGGAAATAGCCTCACAACTGATAAGCAGGGGATTTGCACCGTCGGTTATGGAGTACATCGATTCCAGGACTATAAGATGTGTTACCGAATACTGTAAAATGGAGCATCTGGACAGAAACTCCAGCTATCTTTTCGTGGAGGTGGATGGTTCAGAGGGTGAAGTGGAGGAACAGCAGGTAAAGCTCGAAGATTTCTGCAGCAGTAACAGGCTGGAACGGATTACCGCCCATAATGAAGAGGAGATGGAGGAGCTCTGGGAGGTCCGCCGTTCCATAAGTCCCAGCCTGGCCAGGAGGGGTATAACCAAGGTGAACGAAGATGTTTCCCTTCCCCTGGGAAGTTTGACCGGAGCAGTCTCGTTTATTCATGCTCAGGCGGATGAACTCGGGCTGGACTGCTACATATTCGGACACAGCGGTGACGGGAACCTGCATGTAAATATTATGACCGACCGGAGGAAGAGGGAAGAGATGGGGCGGGTGAAGCTCTTTGTAGACAGGCTGTTTCACAGGGTGGTAGAACTTGGCGGAACCATCAGCGGGGAGCACGGGATAGGTCTAACCAAATCGGAGTATCTGGATTTGATGTTCAGCCGGGAGGAGATGGAGATTCAGAGGGAAACAGGGGCCACTTTTGATCCCGCCGGTATTATGAATCCTTCAAAGTATTTTGATATTGCCGGAATTGAGGGGAAATAAAGCGGGGATTATTATAAATCATGAAATTGCCCCGGCGGTTTAACAGGCTGGGGGCAGTATTTACTGAAAAGGCTGTTATTAATTATGTTTGTAGACAGGGTCAGAATCAGGGTCAGGGCAGGAAAGGGCGGGGATGGGGCAGTTAGTTTCAGGCGGCGCAAGTATATCCCCAAGGGGGGGCCGGACGGAGGTAATGGGGGTAAGGGTGGAGATGTGATCATCCGGGTGGATGAGAAGATGAAGACCCTGATCGATCTGCGGTACAAAGATACCTATGTAGCTGAAAACGGCAAACCGGGCGGGGGGGATAAGAAAACCGGCCGGAGCGGATCGGATGTGATAGTGAGAGTTCCCCCGGGCTCTGTGGTGGAGGATCTCCAGAGCGGTGATACACTGGCGGACTTCGAAGGGGATGAAGGAAGCCTGGTAGCTGCCGGGGGAGGTAGAGGGGGAAGGGGTAATTTTACCTTCCGGTCATCCACCAATCAGGCTCCCCGTCAATTTACCAGGGGGAAGAAGGGGGAGCAGAGGGAACTTCGGATTACTCTCAAACTGATTGCGGACGTAGGCCTGGTGGGTTTGCCCAATTCCGGTAAATCCACCCTGCTGGCTTCTCTGAGCCGAGCTCATCCTGCCATAGCTTCATATCCCTTCTCCACGGTGTATCCGGTGCTGGGAATTGTATCTGTAGATGTGGCTGCCTCTTACTGTATGGTGGATATTCCGGGGCTTATAGAGGGGGCTCACCGGGGAAGGGGCCTGGGTCTGGAATTTCTCAGGCATGTGGAACGTTGCCGGGTGCTGCTGTTTGTGATAGATTCGGCCGGCCAGACCGAACCTGCTGATGCCTACCGCCAGCTGACGGAGGAGCTGAGCCGGTACAGCCCCGGGCTTCTGGAGAGGCCATGCTGTATTGCCCTGAATAAGATGGATCTCAAGGAAAGCAGGGAAAGAGGGATCGAACCGGGAGAAACTCACTGCAGAAGAATATTCAGAATATCCGCACTTACCGGGGAGGGGGTCAGGGAAATGTCAGGGAAGCTGTACCAGATGATCAGGGAGCAGGGATGATTATTACTTGATACTTATAAAAATTATCTCTTAAAAAGAAGATAATCTGCAGGTTTCGCAGTTGACTATCCCCTTATTATATGATAACATACGCCCGGTCAAGGAAGAGCAGAAGCGCATTTTATTATTTCAGGTAATTGTCAGATATTAAACTGGAAAGGGAAAGTATGGAAAATAGGCTAAAGTAGTATCATCTTTAGTTCATACATTCTATTCACCGGGAAAATTGATTTTATTTGGAGAGAAAACTCTATCTGGAGCGTTAATATCTATAGAGACAAGAGGTTAGTATAATCTGTAAGTTAAGCTGCTTATTCTAACCAAAAATATTATGAAAATGGAAAGCTGACTGGGGTCAGCATTCCAGATTTATCGTTAATTGTATGTGGTCACAAATAACGAATAGAGGGGATATGTTCGTCTCTGAATTGGGGTTACTGCCGAAAGCTCAAGGGAAGTATGAATAAAGATCCGAGAAATCCGGACAGGGGCAGTCTTTCATCGGCCAAGAGGGAACTTCTGAGGCGCAGGCTGAGGGGTAAATCAAAAAGTGTCTCTGCCCGGGGTGATATCATTCCCGGATCTGACAGGGAGAGTGCTCCCCTCTCGTCAGCTCAACAGAGATTGTGGTTCCTGGACCGGTATGAGACCGAGCAGCCGGTATACAATCTGCCGGCGGCATACCGGATCAGAGGCGCCCTCAGGCCGGATATACTGCGGCGATGCCTGAACCATATCGCCCTCAGGCACCAGGTTCTGCGTACCGTATTCAGACAGGTGGATGGTGAACCCCGCCAGGTTATAATGGAAGATATGGTGATAGAGATGCCGGTAGTGGATCTGAGCGGTTTTCACCCGGAGGAGAGGGAGAGGAAATCCATGGAGCTGGCTGAACAGGTAGCACAGCGGCGGTTTGACCTTTCCCGGGGCCCGCTGATAAGAGCTTCTCTGTTCAAACTGGACCGCCGTGAATACATGCTGGTATTCTGTCTTCATCATATCATTTCGGATGGATGGTCCAATCATATCCTGATAGGCGAGCTGACCGAACTGTATGAGGCATTCAGTGAAGGGAGGGAGCCGGAACTTCCTGAACTACCGGTTCAGTATGCTGATTTCGCCGCCTGGCAGAGAGAGAGGCTCAACCATGAGCAACTCCGTAAACAGCTCCATTACTGGGAGGAGAAGTTGAAGGGTGCACCACCGGTTCTTCATCTTCCCACTGACACCACCAGGCCGCCGGTTCAGAGCTTCAGGGGGGAGTATCTTGAATTCGATCTGGAGGGGTACACTGCAGAAGCCCTACGGCAGCTCAGCAGGGAGGAAAATGCCACCCTGTTCATGACCCTCTTATCCGGCTTTGCTGTGCTGCTGTCCCGCTATTCCGGCCAGAAGGATCTGGTTATAGGTACCCCCATAGCCAACAGGAATCTCTATCAGGTGGAGAAACTGATCGGGTTCTTTGTCAACACTCTGGCCATAAGAGCGGATCTTACCGGTGACCCCGCTTTCCGTCAGTTAGTCGGAAGGATCAGGGAGACCGCCCTGGATGCTTTCTCACATCAGGATATCCCCTTCGAAAGAATTGTGGAGGAGCTCAGACCGGAGAGAGACCTGAGCCGGACCCCTGTATTCCAGGTTATGTACGGTCATCAGAATATGCCGTTTCTCCAGATGGAACTGACCGGCCTGAAGATAGAATCGATAAAGATGCTCAGCTCTACAGCAAAATTCGACCTCATCATTACCACCTACAGTGATCCCCGTGGAATACATGGCTATGTTAATTACAACTCCGACCTGTTCAGCGGCACTACTGTAAAGAGGATGATTTCCCACCTTAAGAATATCCTGGTCAATGCTGCAGATAACCCTGATCTGAATATATCGCGTATTCCCATGATGACCGGGGAGGAGAAGTCCAGAATAGTATATAAATGGAATGATACAGGGGAATCAGATTACACCGGAAAATTAATGCACCTGATGTTTGAACAGCAGGTCCGGGAGAGGCCCGGAGAAATGGCAGTGGTTTATCCCGGGGGAGAGCTGACATACCGGCAGCTTAATTCCAGGGTCAACCATCTGGCCCATTATCTCATCCGGAAGGGGGTGAAACCGGAGACCCGGGTGGGAATATGTATGGAACGTTCCCACCAGGCCCTTACCGGCCTGTTGGCGATATTAAAGTGCGGAGGCGTGTATATACCACTGGATCCATCCTATCCCTCCAGGAGGCTGAGTTTCATGATGGCTGACAGCGGGCTGAATATCATACTGACCGGTGATGAGACCGGTGAGATAGATGGAGTGGAAGGGAAGATGGTCATAAATATTGATAAGGAGTGGAAAAATATCGGCAAAGAAGATGACAGTAATCCGGATGTAAATATCAGCCCGGGCAATCTGGCTTATATAATATATACCTCCGGTTCAACCGGGCAGCCCAAAGGGGTGATGCTGACTCACCGGGGGCTGGCCAACCTGGTATGCTGGCACCGGGATGAGTACCGGGTAAAACCGGATGACCGGGTTACCCATATGGGAAATCTCTCCTTCGATCTCTCCATCTGGGAGGTATGTCCCTGCCTGGCGGCAGGAGCTTGTATATTCATTCCCCCCGGGGAGGTAAGGTTGTCTCCAACCCGGCTGGTAGAGTGGCTGGAGAGCAGGGATATCGCCCTTTGCACCCTTCCCACCCCCATGGCGGAGGAGGTGATGGAGGAGGAGTGGCCGGGGGATATTCACCTCCGGGCGGTTTTTACCGGTGGCGACAGGCTTACCAAGAGACCGGGGGAGGATCTGCCCTTCAGGTTGTTCAATCATTATGGCCCCACCGAGATAACTGTACTGGCAACCTCAGGAGAGGTCACTTCCCGACAGGGGGAAGGATATTCTCCTCCCTCCATAGGAAGAGCGGTGAGCAACACCGGTGTGTATATCCTGGATGAGAATATGCAGCCGGTACCACCGGGGGTGCCTGGCGAGATATGTATATCGGGTGCCGGACTGGCCAGGGGATACTGGAACCGCCCAGCTGTTACCGCTTCCAGCTTCGTGCCCCATCCCCTGAATGGAGGGGGGGGAGAGAGATTGTACCGGAGTGGGGACCGTGGCCGTTTTCTGGAGGATGGGAGCATTGAGTTCATGGGCCGGCTGGATGATCAGATAAAGATAAGGGGTTACCGGATTGAACCATCCGGAATAGAAGTGGTACTTAATGATCATCCCGGTATCAGGGACGCTGCAGTATTGTTGAAGGATAGCAGGAAAACCGGTGATAAGATACTGTCATGTTATGTGGTTCCCGAAGAAGGTAGCGAGCCCGGGGCGGATGAGATCCGGTCTTATCTGGGGGAACGGCTTCCCCGGTATATGATCCCATCTGTTTTTATAATCATGATTAATCTCCCCCTTACCGAGAATGGGAAGCTGGACCGGGATTCTCTGCCTCATCCGGATAGTGTGGAGCTGGAACGCAGCAGTGAATATGTTGCTCCCCGGGATGAACTGGAGAGAAAAATTGTCTCCCTGTGGGAAGAATTACTGCAGGTGGATAAGATCGGAGTGGATGATAATTTCTTTGATATAGGGGGACATTCCCTTCTGCTGGTTAAGGTCAACCAGAGACTGGAAGATATGTTCAACCGGAAGATACCGGTAGTGGATATGTTCAAGTATCCCACCGTGGCGGCACTGACCCGCTACCTTTCCGGAGAGGGCGGTGGAGAGCCCGGGTTCCAATCGAGCAGGAAGAGGGGAGAGGCAAGAAGAAAATCACTCCGCAGAAGGAGTCTGCGCCGTAAGAGCAGCAGGGGCAGCAGAAGAGAGGATAAGCATGGATGAATCCAGTGAATATACCGGACTGGATGATATTGCCGTCATAGCAATGGATGGACGTTTTCCGGAGGCTTCAGGAATCGAACAGTTCTGGAAGAACCTCTGCCAGGGCAGGGAATCGGTATCATTCTTTTCCGATCAGGAGCTGCTGGAAAGCGGGGTGGATCCGGAAATGATAAACCATCCGGACTATGTCAAGGCAGGCGCGGTGCTGGATGATATCTATGACTTCGATGCCCCCTTCTTCGGTATAAGTCCCCGGAATGCGGAGTTGATGGATCCGCAGCAGCGGCTGTTTCTTCAGTGCTGCTGGGCTGTTCTGGAGAAGGCGGGTTATAACGGTGGAGATTGGGGGGAAGGGGTGGGGGTTTTTGCCGGGGTAGGGCCGGATAATTATTACCGCAACAATATCATGGCAAACCGGGAGGTCTTCCGGTCGGCCGGAAGCCTTCAGCCACTGCTGGGCAATGACCGTAACTTTCTCTCCACCATGGTGTCCTACCGGATGGATCTGAGAGGTCCTTCCCTTACCCTTCAGACAGCCTGCTCAACCTCCCTGGTGGCGGTGCATCTGGCCTGCCAGAGCCTGCTGAACGGGGAGTGTGATCTGGCCATGGCGGGAGGGGTGACCATAAATATACCTCAGAAGACCGGATATCTTTACAGGGAGGGTGGAATTCCCTCCCGGGATGGACACTGCCGGACCTTCGACCGGGATGCCAGCGGCACGGTTTTCGGTAACGGAGCGGCGGTGGTGGCTCTGAAGCGGCTGGAGGATGCTGTCCAGGATGGCGATTTCATTTATACGGTGATAAAGGGCTCTGCGGTTAACAATGATGGATCGTTCAAGGTAGGTTATACTGCTCCCGGCGTGAGGGGTCAGTCGGGGGCCATCACCGAGGCAATATCTGTATCGGGAGTGGATCCGGCTAGCATTTCCATGGTGGAAGCCCACGGTACCGGCACCGTACTGGGTGATCCCATAGAGATAGAAGCACTCACCCAGGCATTTAGTCAGTTCACCGGCAGAAAACAGTACTGTGCGGTAGGCTCGGTAAAGACCAATGTAGGACACCTGGACACTGCCGCCGGGGTAACCGGGCTGATCAAAGCGGCCCTCTCCCTGTACCATGGCAAGATTCCTCCCAGTCTCAACTACTCCCGTCCCAATCCCAAGATAGATTTCGAGAATAGTCCCTTCTTCGTCAATACGGAATTAATGGATTGGGATGGGGGGGGAGTGCCCAGGAGGGCGGGAGTGAGTTCCTTCGGGCTGGGCGGAACCAATGCCCATATAGTGATGGAGGAACCTCCCCGGAGGGAGGAATCCAGCAGTTCGGAGAGGGCATATCAGCTGATTACCCTCTCCGCAGCCAGTGACACCGCCCTGGATAGTTATGCCGCCGGTCTGTTGGATTATCTGCATGAAAATGAAGAGGTAAAAGCTGAGGATGTAGCCTTTACCCTGCAGAAGGGCCGCAGAAGGATGCCTCATAGGTTGGCTGTAGTATCGCGTTCCTCCGGAGGGGCAGTGGAGATAATGGAGGGTAGTTCTTCAGCTGGAGTTTTAAAGAGGGTGGAAGACAGCAGCAACCGGGAGGTGGTGTTCATGTTTCCCGGCCAGGGTGCTCAGTATGTCAACATGGGTGCCGGACTGTATCATTCGGAGCCATCTTTTCGCCGGCAGGTGGACCATTGCGCAGAGCTGCTGAAGGGTAGTCTTGGTTTTGATATCAGGAGTATTATATATCCCGGTAATGTAGAGAAGGATAAGGCATCGGAGAAGCTTACCCAGACTGAGATCACCCAGCCGGCTCTTTTCGTGGTGGAATATTCCCTGGCCCGGCTCTGGATGGAGTGGGGGATTGAACCCTCTGCCATGACCGGACATAGTATCGGAGAATTTGTAGCGGCCTGCCTGGCGGGGGTGTTCTCCCTGGAGGATTGCCTCAAGCTGGTGGTAGAGAGGGGCAGGCTGATGCAGCAGATGCCTCCGGGAAGGATGCTGGCGGTATTTCTGCCTGAACAGGAGGTGATCCCCCTCCTGCCGGATAAAGTTTCTCTGGCGGCGGTCAACCGTCCCGATGTAACTGTGATATCTGGAACTGTCCAGGATATGAATAAAATGGAGGAGAAGCTCAAGGCTGCCGGTACCGGATACAGAAGGCTGCATACCTCTCATGCCTTTCATTCCCACATGATGGATCCCATTCTGGAACCCTTTACCAGAGCGGTCAGCGGAGCCAATCCTTCCCCTCCATCCATACCATATATATCCAATATCACCGGAACCTGGATGGAACCTGAACGGGCGGAGGATCCGGCCTGCTGGGCCCGCCAGCTGAGGCGTACAGTGAGATTCTCCGACGGTCTAAGGGAGCTGTTTCGGAGACCGGAGAGACTCCTCCTGGAGGTGGGTCCGGGGAGGACTCTGACCACCCTGTCCGGACAGCATCCCGACAGGGATAAACAGCAGGAGGTGCTGAATTGTATCCGCCATCCCAGGGAGGAGAAGCCGGACCACCTGTTTCTGATGGAGACATTGGGGAAGTTATGGATGAGGGGAGTGGATATAAACTGGTCCGGGATTTATCAGGATGAAAAAAGACAGATTGTTCCTCTGCCCTCCTATCCCTTCCAGGGAAAGACCTACCGGATAGAGCCGGATAAACCGGGGAAGAGAACCAGCGCTTTAACCCGGCGGAGGGAGCGGGAAGATGGGTCGGCAGGCTGGATATACCGGGAGGCGTGGTATCCCTTACCCCTGAGGAATTCAGCGGGGAAAGATGTGGGGAAGAATGTGAAAGATCCTGTGATGATATTCTATTACAAGAATCCCATGGTAGAGAGGCTGGTGGAAGAATTTTCCAGGAGGGGATATCCGGTGATAAGGATAACCGGGGGAAGCAACTTTACCCGGGAGGGGAAGGACGGATATGTTATAGATTATCACAATCCGGAGGATTACCTTGAATTGATCAGGGAGCTCCGATCGGATGAAATGATTCCCGGAACGGTTATTTTTCCGGTTATTGATGGTAGTAGCGGCGAAGCTGATCCGGCCCCGGGCAGGGTGGAACATTGTTTGGCGAGGGGTTTCTTCGCCCCGGTATTTATGGCCCGGGCATGGGGAGAAGAGGGCAGGGAGGGGAATATCAGGATGGTTTTTCTCTCCTCTGATACTCATGTGACCGGAGGTGAAAAGGATTCCAATCCCCTTGGTTCGGTTGCTATGGGCCCGGCCATGGTGATTCCCCTGGAGTATCCCAACATTAAATGCCGCAGTGTGGATGTGGATATACCCCCGGAGGGGAGCTGGTATCAGGAAAGGCTCTGCCGGATGGTGGCGGATGACATGATATCCGGAGATGACGAGCAGGTGGTGGCCTACCGGAATAACAACAGGCTGGCCAGGGAGTTCAGGATAGTCCCTCCTTCACCCGCAGATGACTCCGGGCCGGGTTTAAAAGATAAGGGAGTTTACCTGATAACCGGAGGTATGGGGGGTATGGGTATGGCCCTGGCTTCATATCTGGCCGGCCGGTTCGGGGCCAAGCTGGTACTTACCGGAAGGTCTGAGCTTCTGCCCCGGAAGAAGTGGGATAGCTGGCTGAATGAGAATAACCGGGAGGATAGGGTCTCGGTCATAATCAGGGGGATCAGGGAGATGGAGGATAAGGGGGGGGAGGTAGTGGTGGAGAGTGTGGATGCAGCTGACCTGGAGGGTATGAAGTCATTGAAGAAGAGGGTGGAGCAGAGATGGGGCAGGGTGGACGGAGTGATACATGCCGCCGGGGTGGAGGGAAGCGGAATAATACAGACCAAAACCAGGGAGATGGCAGAGAAGGTTTTTTCGCCCAAGATTGTGGGCACCCTGGTTCTTCATCAGGTATTCCCACCGGGGACCCTGGATTTTATGGCTGTATGTTCATCCCTTAACTCGGTTGTTCCTGTGGTGGGACAGTCGGATTACTGTACCGCCAGTGTATTTCAGGACAGGTTTGCCTCCTGCCGGAGTGCTCTCAGCGGAGACAACACTGTAGCCATAGGATGGGACCGGTGGAAGGAGACCGGTATGGCGGTGAAAGCTGAAAGTCCCCTCTGGCTGAGGGCTGCCGCGAGTGGATCAGCTGACCGGGTAGAGGGAGCTCCACTGGTGGAAAGAAGTGTTTCCACCGGAGGGGAGGATAGAATCTACTCCACCATAATGAAGGTAGAAGATTTCTGGATACTTGATGAACACAGGATCGGGGGAAAGAGTGTGGTGCCAGGTACCGCCTTCCTGGAGATGGCGGTAGAAGCATTTACCCGGGGTGAAGAAAGCAGAATGGTGGAGATAGAAGATGCATCATTCATGTCTCCCCTGGTTGTGGGGGAGGATGAGAGCAGGGAGGTGCTGACTGTACTTACCGGGGAGGGGGACTGGACTGAATTTAATATTTCCAGCAGGGAAAAGAGGGGGCGGGGTGAAAGGGCGGAGTATATCCGCCACGCATCCGGCAGGATCAGATTCGCCGGTGAAGGAGAGGAGATCGAAGAGCCGGATCTGTCCGCCATAATGAACAGATGCAGCCGGAGAAGGGAGAAGCAGAAGAAGAGGGAGGGCAGTGATGAAGGTATAATTGCCCAGTACGGTCCCCGCTGGGATGTGCTGGAGAAGATTAAACTGGGAGAGGGGGAGGCTATTGCCTCTCTGAAATTACCTGAAAATTTCAGGAGCGATCTGGATGATTACTATCTGCATCCATCCCTTCTGGATATTGCCACAGGATTTGCCGCGGGATATGCCAAGAGGGGTAATTATCTCCCCTTCTGGTACCGGAGATTGAGGGTGTTGAAGCCCCTCACTGCTGAGATCTACAGCCATGCAAGATTCAGGGAGGGGGGAGAGGAATCAGGAGAAACGGTTAGCCTGGATGTGGCAATAATGGATAAGGGGGGAAATCTTCTGGCTGTTATCGATGAGTATACCATGAAGCGGGTGGAGCGATTCGGCCTTAACCAGGAAGGCAGATCAGATGAAGGGGAGGCTATTACCGGGAAGGATGCCCGGGGTAAAATGGGGGAGAGTGACCCTGCCGGAAAGGGAGGCGGAGGATTATCGAACCGGGAGGGGATAGAAATATTCCGGAGGGTTATACAGGAAGGCATATCTCCTCAGGCTCTTGTTTCCAGGGAGAAGCTGAACCGGAGGGTGGAGGAGGCCGGGCAATTTACCATCACCAGGATAGAGGAGGAGGTGGAAGCACTTCACCGCAGGGAAGGAGGACATTCCCGTCCACCCAACCTGGGTGAGTATGTAGAACCAAACAATCCGGTGGAGGAGAAGCTGGCCGAAATATGGCAGCATCTGCTGGGTATAGACCGGGTGGGGATAAGGGATAACTTCTTCGATCTGGGCGGGGATTCGGTGATAGGCCTGCGTATAGTGGTAAAAGCCAAGGAGAATTCGATTATACTGACTCCTCCCCAGCTATTCGAACATCAGACCATAGAAGAACTGGCCGGGGTGGCAGGCAGCAGGAGAGAGGATGCGGTAAAGCCGCAGGAACCGGAAGAGGAGGAAGCCGGCGAAGGGGAGAAAAAGGAGCTGAGTCCGGAGAATCTTCCCGGTGCCGAACTTAATCAGGAGGAGCTGAAGAAATTACTGAACAGGATTGACCGGGAGGGTAAGGATCAGGATCAATGATTGATAAATCAAAGATAAAGGATATTTATACCCTTTCCCCCCTTCAGGAGGGAATACTGTTTCACTGCCTCTACGATCCCGGCTCGGGGGTATATATCAACCAGTATGTAATGCCTCTGGGCGGGGATACTGATTTCGATTCTCTGGAGCGAGCCTGGCAGATGGTGGTAAATCGCCATCCGGTGCTCCGCACCTCCTTTCACTGGGAAGAAATGGAGAGGCCTCATCAGGTGGTATACCGCAGTGCCGGCCTCCGGATGGAGAAACTGGACTGGAGTGATATATCACCCCGGGATAGGGAGGGAAAACTGGAGGAGTTTCTGAAGAGGGACCGGAGAAGAGGGTTCGATCTTTCCAGTGTCCCCCTGATGAGACTGATACTTATAAAAATGGGCCGGGATGACTACAGGCTGGTATGGGACAGCCACCATATCGTAATCGATGCCTGGTCCGGATCACTGATATGGCGGGAGGTTTTAAGCTATTACCGGTCCTTCATCACCGGAGAAGAGATCAGCCTGGAGAAGCCCAGGCCTTACCGGGACTACATCATGTGGTTGAGGGAACGGGATCTCTCCAGGGCGGAACAGTACTGGAGGGAGGAACTCAAGGGGTTTACCCAGCCTAACATTCTGGAAGGGGAATCTCCATCTTCCGGTATGGATGAGCAGAAGGGAGAGGAGGGATACGGCGATCAGTCAATTAACCTATCCTCCCATCTGACCAGAAGGCTTAAGGAATTCGCCCGACGGAACAGGCTGACCCTTAATACCCTGATTCAGGGAGCATGGGCTGTACTGCTGAGCCGGTACAGCGGACAGGAAGATGTAGTTTATGGATCCACCACTTCGGGAAGACCGGCTGAACTGGAGGGGGTGGATTCCATGGTGGGCCTGTTCATCAATACCCTGCCGGTAAGGATAAGAGTAGAGGGCGACCGGGAGGTGGTTTCGTGGCTCAGGGAGCTCCAGGGCAAACTGACCAGGGTGAGGGAGTATGAGTATTCCCCCCTGATAAAGGTGATGGAGTGGAGCGAGGTACCATCCGGTCAGCAGTTATTCCAGACTATCGTGGTATTCGAGAATGTCCCCTCCGGGGGAGAAGATTCCGGAGGGGAAGGAGGGATTTCTTCCGGGCGGAGCAGGTTCCTGTTCAGCACCAACTATCCGGTTACCCTGGTGATAAATCCAATGTCGGTAATGGGGCTGAGAGTGGTGTATGACCATAATCTGTTCGGTGATTCCCTGATGGAGGGGTTGCTGGAGCATCTGGAGGTTTTGCTGGGTGGTGTGGCGGAGGATGAGGGGAGGAGGCTGAGGGATCTGGATATCATGGGGGATGAGGAGAGGGAGCGGATACTGTACCGCTGGAATGACACCGGTTGTGAGTATGGGGGCAGTGAGAGCCTGGCCGGTATGTTCCGTGAGGCTGCCGGGAGGTACGGTGAGAGGGAGGCGGTTGTCTGCGGGGATGAATCGATCAGCTATAGTGAGCTGGATGAACGTTCGGACTGTCTGGCTGGTTATCTCCGGGGTCTGGGTGTGGGGTTTGAGGATCAGGTGGGTGTATATATGCACCGGGGATTGGATATGATGGTATCGGTTCTGGGGATATTGAAGGGGGGAGGAGCCTATGTGCCCCTGGACCGGGAGTATCCGGTGGAGAGGTTAAGCTATATGGTGGAGTGCAGCGGGATAGAGGTTGTACTGGTGAGTGGTGGCGGAGGTGGTTTGATACCCGGGATCCGGGAGACAGATGTGCTGGGGGATTGGGATGAGATATCGGTCTGCCGGGACAGCTGTCCCGGAGATGGGGTGAGTGGGGATAGTGTTGGGTATGTACTGTACACCTCCGGGTCCACGGGCAGGCCCAAGGGGGTATTGATGCCGGTGGGCAGTCTGGTGAATCTGATAAGGTGGCAGGTGGATGAGTTTGGAGATGAGGGAGCGGGTAGGAGGGTGTTGCAGTTTGCCTCGTTGAGTTTTGATGTATCGTTTCAGGAGATGTTTTCCACCTGGGTAAGCGGGGGAGTGGTGGATGTGGTTTCGTCTGAGGTTAAGAAGGATCCGGAGAGGTTGTGGGGGCATATAGCTGAGAGGGGTATAGAGAGGGTATTTTTGCCCTTTGTGGCGTTACAGCAGCTGGCCGGGGTGTCGGGAGGAGGTATGAGGGGGAGTGAGTTGAAGGAGGTAATAACGGCTGGGGAGCAGTTGAGGGTGACTGAGTCTGTACGGGAGATGTTCCGCGGCAGTGGTTGCCGGCTGATAAATCAGTACGGGCCTACCGAGACGCATGTGGTTACGGCGGAGTGGCTGGGGGATGATGTGGATAGCTGGGAGGTATTGCCGTCGATAGGTGCTCCGGTTTCCAATGTGAGGTTATATCTTCTGGATGGGGATCTGGAGCCGGTACCGGTGGGAGTTGAGGGGGAGTTGTATGTGGGGGGTTCAGCTGTTTCGAGGGGGTATGGAGGGGAGGGAGGCAGGACGGCTGAGAGTTATCTGCCGGACCGGTATGGGGGAGGTGGCGGGAGGTTGTATGCTACCGGTGATATTGGCAGGTATCGTCCGGACGGGCGTATTGATTTTATTGGCAGGAGGGATGATCAGGTAAAGGTCAGGGGCTACCGGGTGGAGTTGGGAGAGGTTGAGAGTGTGTTGTGCGGATATGAGGGGGTCAGGGATGCGGTGGTGGTGAGCAGGGAGTATGAGGGCACCGGGGTTGGATTGACCGGGTATCTGATTATGGATGGAGATATTGAGGTGGATGGTTTGCGGGATTATCTGGGGGACCGTTTACCCGGCTATATGATACCGGCGGAATTTATCCGGGTGGATGAGTTTCCTCTGACCCCCAGCGGGAAGGTTGACCGTTCCGGGCTGCCTGAGCCGGAGGGGAGGAGGATCAGCAGGGGAGGGGAGTATGTTGCGCCGGAGACGGAGGTGGAGGAGGCGCTGGCTTCAGTTTGGTCGGAGATACTGGGTTTGGACCGGGTTGGCGTGGAGGACAACTTTTTTGAGCTGGGAGGGCATTCCCTTCTGGCTACCCGGGTGGTGTCGAGGGTGAGGGAGATGTTCCAGATAGAGCTTCCCCTGAGAACCCTGTTCGAGAAACCGGAACTCAAAAATCTGGCCGGAGAGATAGAGAAAATAGTGGAGGGGGGAGAGAGCAAATCTGCTCCGGAGATAAAACCGCTGGCCAGGGAGAAGAGGATAATAGATGAACTGGATGAGATTACGGATGAAAAGGCAGGAAAAAGACTTAATCAGGAAGATAGAACAAATGAATAGATCAGGAATTAAGTAGAAATGACTGATAAATCATATATGTTTCCCCTTTCATTTGCCCAGCAGAGGCTCTGGTTCATGGAGCAGCTGGCTCCGGGTAAGCCCTTCTACAATCTGCCGTCGGCTCTGGATATAGAAGGGCCTCTGGAGGCAGAGATAATTAAGAAGAGCCTGAATGAGATAGTGAGTAGACACGAAACACTGCGTACCTGCTTTAAGAATGTGGATGGTGAACCCAGACAGGTGGTGCTGGATGCGGTGGAATTTGAAATGCCTCTGATCGATCTTTCCGGTATTCCTCCGGAGGAGCGCAGCAGAAAGGCTGATTCAATCTGCGCAGAGGAGGGGGTGAAACCGTTCCATCTTTCCTCTCCTCCGCTGTTCAGGGCCAGGCTGTTAAGAATGAACCGGCTGGAGCATATTCTGATATTCAATATACACCATATAATAGCAGACGGCTGGTCTATGGGGGTGCTGATGGATGAAATCAAGAAGCTGTACAATATATTTTCAGGTGATAGCGGGGGCAAGCTGCCCTCTCTCCCCATCCAGTACGCAGATTATGCGGTATGGCAGAGGAGGCATCTCAGGGGAAGGGTGATGGAATTGCATCTGGAGTACTGGAAGAAGAAGCTGGAGGGAGCTCCACCTGTTCTGAGTCTCCCTTCGGACAGGCCCAGACCACCGGTTCCCAGCTTTACCGGGGACAACTATAATTTCCGGCTATCCGGCCATATCCATGATAGGGTTATCAGAATCTCGCGGGATCAGGGAGTTACCAGCTATATGATATTCATGGCTGCATTTGCTGCTCTGCTCTCCCGTTACAGCTGCCAGGATGATATGGTGGTAGGTTTTCCCATCGCCAACAGAACCAGGGCGGAGCTGGAAAAACTGATAGGATTCTTCGTCAATACCCTGGTTCTGCGTATCGGCCTCTCCGGCGATCCCACCCTGAAGGAACTGATCCGAAGGGTCAGGGAGGTGGCTCTGGATGCTTACCAGCACCAGGATCTGCCCTTCGAGGTGCTGGTAAGGGAGTTGAGCCCGGAGAGGGATATCAGCATGAATCCCATCTGTCAGGTAGTGCTGGCCATGCAGAACACACCCCCCGATACAGAGGAGATCGAGGGACTGGAGATACATCACCGGGAGATAAAGACCGGGACCACCCGCTTCGACATCGCTCTGCATATAAGGGAGGAGAAAGATGGAGGAGGGGTATTCACCGGCAACTGCATATACAGCACCGATCTGTTCGACCGTTCCACCATAGCCGGGATGGTGGATAACCTGGTAAAACTGCTGGAGCAGGGATTATCGGATCCCGGCCTTCCCCTCTCCAACATATCCCTGATGGATGCTGAAGAGGAAAGAAAGATTCTGATTGATTGGAACAGCACCGGGCGAGAATTATCCGGTCCGGGTACCATCCACGGAATGGTGGAGAAAGCGGTGGCTGTACATCCCGATGATACTGCGGTGGAGTGTATGGGTGATGACAGCAGGTTATCATACCGTGAGCTCGATTCAATGGCCGGACGGATAGCCGCATTTCTGATCAGAAGAGAGCTGGGGAGGGAGGCTGCAGTGGGGGTATGTATGAGGCGTTCACCCGGTATGGTGGCTGCAGTACTGGGTATCCTCAGGGCGGGGATGGCATTTGTGCCAATGGATCCCGGCTATCCGGAGGAGCGCCTGAAATATATCACCGGCGATTCCGGTTCGGAGATTGTGATAACAGATATCCTTCCGGCGGATTGCCGGTTGGGTGAAGGGACAGAGGTGGTTAAAATTGATACAATAGTGGAAAATCAGCATCCTGCCCGGGAACCCGCCGCCATTCCGGTTAAGGGAGATAACCTGGCTTACATTCTGTATACTTCCGGTACCACCGGAAGGCCCAAGGGGGTTATGATACAGCATTCCAGTGTGGTCAATTATACAAGCTGGGTATTGGAGAACCTCACCGGTGAGGGCTGTGTTATCCCCCTCTCCACCGGCCTGGTCTTCGATGCCTCCCTTAAGCAACTGTTTGGTTCACTGGCCTCCGGCAGGGGGGTGAAGATAGTTTCGGAAGAGGACCTCCTCGATCCGGAGGAGCTGTGCCGCTATTTGAGCAGTTTCAGCTCTGTTGCCTTCAACTGCGTACCATCCCTGTGGGAGACATTGATCGGAACACTGCAGGATCGGCGGGATAAAAATATGGATATGCCTGTAGACAGGCTGCTGCTGGGGGGAGAGAGCCTGAGCAGTGATCTGGTGGATAGAACCAGGGAAGTTCTGCCCGGTACGGAGATATGGAACCTTTACGGTCCCACCGAAACAACCGCCAATGTTACCGCAGCCATTCTGAACCGGAGGGGAGGGGTACCCATAGGGAGACCCCTTTGGAATACCCGGGTCTATGTACTGGATTGGGAGATGAAGCCTGTTGGCAGGGGTATTCCCGGAGAACTTTATGTGGGTGGAATGGGAGTGGCAAGAGGATATCTAAACCGCCCCGCCCTGACCGCGGAAAGATTTGTTCCCCATCCCTTCGGTGAGGGGGAGAGGCTCTACCGCACCGGTGATCTGGTAAGATGGAATGAGGATGGAGAACTCGAATTTATCCGCCGGCTGGATGATCAGATAAAATTGAGAGGATTTAGAATAGAACCTCAGGAGATAGAATCGGTACTGAGGAATTACCAGGGGGTGAAAGATTCATATGTAACACTCTGGGAAGGGGATGCAGGGGAGAGTATGCTTGCGGCCTATATTTCGGGACCTTCCGGAATCTCCGGGGATAAGTTGAGGAGTTACCTGGCCGGGGAGCTTCCCTCCTATATGATTCCATCTGCTTATGTATGGATGGAAGAATTACCGCGTGATAGTGCGGGCAGGTTAAACCGGGAACAGCTTCCCCCGCCCGGAATAGAGGGAACCGCCGAAGAGAAGGATCAGCATCCCAGAAACGAGGTAGAGGAGGTTATCTCCGGAATATTCGGGGAGGTGGCGGGTGTGGACAGGGTGGGGATACATCAGGATTTCTTCACTCAACTGGGAGGTCATTCCCTGCTGGCCACTCAGCTGATGCTGCGTTTGAGGGATATACTCAGGTTCGAGGTGGATCTGCAGAATATCTTCCGCAGGCCCACAGTAGCGGGCCTGGCCGAACTGGCTGTGGAAGATCCCCGCAACCGGGAGAGGGTCAGAAAGGTGGCCCGGCATCTGATTGCCATAAGTAAACTCACAGATGAAGAAGTTGACCGAATGCTGTCGGAGGACCAGTGAGTCATAAGAAGGAGAGAGATTTTGAACCGTTTCGATCTGTCCGATAAGGAGCGCCGTTTACTGGAGAAGATGCTCGAAGCGGATGGGGTGGAAGCTTCAGCCGGAAGTATCAAACCCGGAGACAAGGAGGGTGAAATCCCCCTCTCCTATGCCCAGGAGAGACTCTGGTTCATGGATCAGCTTATGCCGGAAAGTCCCTTCTACAATGAGATATCCGCATTCAGGACAGGAATGCCGGTAGACCGCTCCGCCATGGAACGAAGTATTAACATGATCGTCCGGCGTCACCAGGTGCTCAGAACCTCCTTTCAGTCCAGGGAGGGCAGGCCCTATCAGAAGATACTGCCCCGGCTTGAGATAAAACTGGAGTATACCGACCTCAGTGCATTGAGTGAACAGGAGCGGGAGGAGAGAGTACAGTCTATTGCCACCGAAGAGGTAAGAAAGCCCTTTGAACTGAGCAGCCCGCCCCGTATCAGAACCAGGTTGATCAAAACGGATGAACAGAGTTACGTGCTGTTGATAACCAAACATCATATTATTTCGGATGCCTGGTCCATCGGCGTTTTTATCAGGGAATTATCTCAACTTTACCGTTCCTGTATCCGGAAGGAAGAACCATCTCTGCCCCGGCTTCCCATCCAGTATGCCGATTATGCCATCTGGCAGAGGGAATGGCTGGAAGGGGAGCTGCTGGAGAAACAGCTGTCATACTGGAGAAACAAGCTGGAAGGAGCCCCCTCCCGCTATACTCTTCCCCTCTCCGGAAAGAGGCCCCCGGTGGAGACATTCAGGGGAAGGAGGGTGAAAAGGAAGCTTTCCGGCCAGTTGGTTTCTTCGCTGAGATCCCTGTGCAGCAGGGAGAATGTTACCATGTTCATGCTGATGATGGCGGCTTTCCAGACATTACTGTACCGGTACACCGGCCGGGGTGACACAGTGGTGGGTACCGGCATAGCCAACCGGAACAGGCCGGAGCTGGAGAATCTGATTGGCTTTTTTGTCAATACTCTGGTAATAAGGGTGGATATGTCGGATAATCCCACCTTCTCCGGGCTGCTCCGGAGGGTCAGGGAGACCACCCTGGAGGCATACCAGAATCAGGATGTTCCTTTCGAGAAACTGGTGGAAGAGATCCGGCCGGAGCGGGATCTGAGCAGCTCCCCACTGTTCCAGATAGCCCTCTTTTTCGAAAGCAATATGGCGCCCCGGGTGGATCTGGCCCGGTTAAACTTCGAGCCGATGGAGGTGGAGAGGGGCACCTCCAAGTTCGACCTTATTCTGTTTGTAACCGAGCAGGAAGAAAACATTACCTTCACCGCCGAGTACAACGTGGATCTGTTCGGTGATTCCCTGATGGAGGGGTTGCTGGAGCATCTGGAGGTTTTGCTGGGTGGTGTGGCGGAGGATGAGGGGAGGAGGCTGAGGGATCTGGATATCATGGGGGATGAGGAGAGGGAGCGGATACTGTACCGCTGGAATGACACCGGTTGTGAGTATGGGGGCAGTGAGAGCCTGGCCGGTATGTTCCGTGAGGCTGCCGGGAGGTACGGTGAGAGGGAGGCGGTTGTCTGCGGGGATGAATCGATCAGCTATAGTGAGCTGGATGAACGTTCGGACTGTCTGGCTGGTTATCTCCGGGGTCTGGGTGTGGGGTTTGAGGATCAGGTGGGTGTATATATGCACCGGGGATTGGATATGATGGTATCGGTTCTGGGGATATTGAAGGGGGGAGGAGCCTATGTGCCCCTGGACCGGGAGTATCCGGTGGAGAGGTTAAGCTATATGGTGGAGTGCAGCGGGATAGAGGTTGTACTGGTGAGTGGTGGCGGAGGTGGTTTGATACCCGGGATCCGGGAGACAGATGTGCTGGGGGATTGGGATGAGATATCGGTCTGCCGGGACAGCTGTCCCGGAGATGGGGTGAGTGGGGATAGTGTTGGGTATGTACTGTACACCTCCGGGTCCACGGGCAGGCCCAAGGGGGTATTGATGCCGGTGGGCAGTCTGGTGAATCTGATAAGGTGGCAGGTGGATGAGTTTGGAGATGAGGGAGCGGGTAGGAGGGTGTTGCAGTTTGCCTCGTTGAGTTTTGATGTATCGTTTCAGGAGATGTTTTCCACCTGGGTAAGCGGGGGAGTGGTGGATGTGGTTTCGTCTGAGGTTAAGAAGGATCCGGAGAGGTTGTGGGGGCATATAGCTGAGAGGGGTATAGAGAGGGTATTTTTGCCCTTTGTGGCGTTACAGCAGCTGGCCGGGGTGTCGGGAGGAGGTATGAGGGGGAGTGAGTTGAAGGAGGTAATAACGGCTGGGGAGCAGTTGAGGGTGACTGAGTCTGTACGGGAGATGTTCCGCGGCAGTGGTTGCCGGCTGATAAATCAGTACGGGCCTACCGAGACGCATGTGGTTACGGCGGAGTGGCTGGGGGATGATGTGGATAGCTGGGAGGTATTGCCGTCGATAGGTGCTCCGGTTTCCAATGTGAGGTTATATCTTCTGGATGGGGATCTGGAGCCGGTACCGGTGGGAGTTGAGGGGGAGTTGTATGTGGGGGGTTCAGCTGTTTCGAGGGGGTATGGAGGGGAGGGAGGCAGGACGGCTGAGAGTTATCTGCCGGACCGGTATGGGGGAGGTGGCGGGAGGTTGTATGCTACCGGTGATATTGGCAGGTATCGTCCGGACGGGCGTATTGATTTTATTGGCAGGAGGGATGATCAGGTAAAGGTCAGGGGCTACCGGGTGGAGTTGGGAGAGGTTGAGAGTGTGTTGTGCGGATATGAGGGGGTCAGGGATGCGGTGGTGGTGAGCAGGGAGTATGAGGGCACCGGGGTTGGATTGACCGGGTATCTGATTATGGATGGAGATATTGAGGTGGATGGTTTGCGGGATTATCTGGGGGACCGTTTACCCGGCTATATGATACCGGCGGAATTTATCCGGGTGGATGAGTTTCCTCTGACCCCCAGCGGGAAGGTTGACCGTTCCGGGCTGCCTGAGCCGGAGGGGAGGAGGATCAGCAGGGGAGGGGAGTATGTTGCGCCGGAGACGGAGGTGGAGGAGGCGCTGGCTTCAGTTTGGTCGGAGATACTGGGTTTGGACCGGGTTGGCGTGGAGGACAACTTTTTTGAGCTGGGAGGGCATTCCCTTCTGGCTACCCGGGTGGTGTCGAGGGTGAGGGAGATGTTCCAGATAGAGCTTCCCCTGAGAACCCTGTTCGAGAAACCGGAACTCAAAAATCTGGCCGGAGAGATAGAGGGAATATTAACCCGGGAAATAGAGAATATGAGTGAGGAGGAAGCCAGGAGATTGCTGGATCAGGATGATTGAAATAATAGTAAAGGCAATGTTTGAACAAATATGAAGGGAGAATGAATTGTCTCCAGGGGAAGGATATGTATTTCCACTTTCGTTTGCCCAGGAGAGACTGTGGTTTCTGGACAGGTTTGAACCGGACAGCTCTCTCTACAATCTGCCCTCGGCATACCGGATAGAAGGGAAGCTGGATCTGAAAGCACTGGAAGAAAGCATCAACCGGATAGTGGAGCGGCATGAAGCCCTCAGAACCACCTTCAGAGAGATAGAAGGATTACCCCGCCAGGTTGTCCCGGTGGAGAAGAAGATAGTTCTGCAGGTGATAGACCTGGAAGGGGATGATGAGGAAAAATATGAACGGGCCACCAGGATTTTAGATGAACATGCCCAGAGACCCTTCCAGCTATCCACCGGACCCCTGATAAGGACAATGGTTATAACACTGGCTGCCCGGGACCATGTATTTTTTATCAACATGCATCATATCATATCGGATGCCTGGTCCATGGGAGTTTTCTGGAATGAGCTGTCTGCATGCTACCGGGCCCTATCCGGGGGAGAGGAACCGGTCCTTCCTGATCTGAAGATCCAGTACGCCGACTATACACAGTGGCAGAGGGAATGGTTGAAGGGAGAGGAGCTGAATAAACAGCTCGCCTACTGGAAGGATCTTCTCAGGGACAGTCCGGACCTTCTGGATCTCCCCACCGACCGGCCCAGGCTTTCGGTTCAGAGTTATCATGGGGATAAAGTTGATTTCCGGATCCCGGGGGATGTTTACCGGTCCCTCAGGGAGTTGAGCAGGAGGGAGGGAGTTACCCTCAATATGACCCTGCTGTCCGGATTTGCAGCCATGCTCTACCGGTACACCGGCCAGGAGAATATTCCAGTGGGCACACCCATAGCCGGCCGCAACCGGGTGGAGCTGGAGAATCTGATAGGATTCTTTGTCAACACCCTGGTAATTATGGCGGATATGGATGGAGATCCCACCTTCCGCGAGGTAATTGGCAGGATCAAAGAGACCGCCACAGGGGCGTATGCCCATCAGGATCTACCCTTTGAAAAGCTGGTGGCGGAGATGGAACCGGAGAGGGATACCAGCCATACCCCCCTGTTTCAGGTTATGTTTGATATGCAGCAGTCCTCTTCAGCGGGGGGAGAATACCCGGAGCTGGGGGACTGCCGGGTTACTCCGGTGGCCATTACGGTGAGAACGTCCAAGTTCGATCTCAATATGGTGGTCAAGGAGAGGGGAGAGACTCTGGCTGGATCGATCATTTTCAATACCGATCTCTTCGATCTGCCCACCATCAGAAGGATGGCCGGACACTACCGCCGGATTCTGGAGAGTATCAGCAGTGATCCGGATATCCCGGTCTCTCTGGTACCATTGCTGACCGGCGAAGAGAGGAAGGAAATTATCTGCCGCTGGAATGATACCGGTACCAGTTATCCCGCTCAATCATGCATCCATGAACTGTTTCAGCGGATAGCTGCCCGGACACCGGAATCAACCGCTCTGACCTTCGGTGATACCAGGATAAGCTATTCCCGGTTGAACCGTTGGTCTAACAGGATTGCACACTACCTGAGGGGAAGGGGAGTGGGGCCGGAGGTCCCGGTGGGAATCTGTATGGAACGGTCCCCCCTGTTGGTGGCGGCGGTGCTGGGTGTACTGAAGGCGGGAGGGTTGTATCTTCCCCTTGATCCCGGTTATCCCGCCAGAAGGCTTAAATATATCATAGAGGACGCCGGGGCCGGGCTAATACTGGCCGGGGATGACGGGGGCGAGTCCCTTCCCCGGGATTCAGTGGAGATAATCACCGTTCAGCCGGGAAGTGAGCCATTTCCGGAGGAGAGGGATGATGAGCAGGAAAATCTTAATATTCCGGATAACCTGGCCTACCTGATGTATACCTCCGGGTCTACCGGAAGACCCAGGGGGGTTCAGGTAACCCACCGTAATGTGGTGAGGCTGGTCAAGGGTGCAGGATATGCCAGTATGGAGGAGGTGGATACTTTTCTGATGTTTGCTCCTCTCTCCTTCGATGCCTCTACCTTCGAGATATGGGCGCCCCTGCTCAACGGAGCCGGGCTGGTTATCATGCCCGCCGGAATGGTCTCCATAGAAAAGCTTGGAGCAGCCATAAGAGAATACGGAGTTACCGTATTATGGCTTACCGCCGGCCTGTTCCATCAGGTAGTGGAAAGAGCGGCCGGTTATCTTTCCGGGGTGAAACAACTGATCACCGGGGGGGACGTGCTCAGTGTATCCAAGGTGAAGCGATTTCTTAGATTGAATGATAATTGCGAACTTGTGAACGGATACGGCCCCACCGAGAGCACCACCTTCGCCACCTGTTACCGGATGAACTCTCCTGCTCAGGTGGGCAATTCCGTCTCCATAGGAAAACCCATTGACAATACCACCGTCTATCTGCTGGACCGGAATTATCAGCCTGTGCCGGTGGGAGTTCCGGGAGAAATTTACATCGGCGGGGATGGAGTGGCCCGGGGATACCGGGGAGATTCTTCCCTTACCCCGGAAAGATTCATCCCCGATCCATTCGGCCGTGACGGGGCAAGGCTTTTCAGAAGTGGTGACCTGGCCCGTTATCTCCCTGATGGAAACATCGAGTTTCTGGGGCGGGAGGATTACCAGGTGAAGATCAGGGGATTCCGGATAGAGCTGGGAGAGATTGAGAGAATTATGTCGGAACATCCCGGAGTCTCCGGAATCATAGCGGTAGCCCGGGAGGATGACCGCGGGGAGAAGCAATTGACCGCATACATCCTCCCTGATAATGAGCGGGAACCGGGTGTGGATGAATTGAGAAGGTGGGCCGGAGAGAATCTGCCCGATTTCATGGTTCCTTCGTCATGGGTGATGATGGAATCATTTCCGCTTACCCCCAGGGGCAAGGTGGACCGGAACAGTTTGCCCCCGCCGGGGAAGGAACGGCCGGAGATGGAAGAGGATTATGTGGTGCCGGACTCCCCGGCGGAAAAGAAACTGGCCCTGATATGGAGGGAAATACTGGATGTGGAGAGAATAGGAATCAGGGACAATTTCTTCGATCTGGGAGGTAATTCACTCCTGGCTACCCAGCTGGTTTCCCGGATCAGGGAGGAATTCCAGATAGAACTGGAGCTCAAGAAATTGTTTCAGGATCCCACCATATCCGGTCTGGCCGCAGTTATGGAGGAGGGGGAGAAGAAAGAGAGCGAGGAGGATAAGATCGCCCGGACCTTGGAAAAGATGGAAGATATCAGTGACCGGGAGGCGGAGGAGATGATCAGGGATGAGGAGGAGAACCAGACATGAGCCGGGATCAGTTTGAAGGATAGGATAACTGATAATTATTCAACAGGGTGAGGAGAAGATTGGATTCGATATACCGGAAGATGGCTGAACTTTCACCAGAGAAACGCAAGCTGTTCCTGCGTATGCTGGAGAAGGAGGGAGTGGATATAAAGAAATATATTATCCCCGGGGACAGGAACCGGGACAGTTATCCACTCTCCTTCGCACAGGAGCGGCTGTGGTTTCTGGAGCAGTTCAACCCGGGAAGCGCAATCTACACCGTTCCCGGTTCAGTACGACTTATGGGCCCACTGGATATTCCTGCCCTGGAAAAAAGTATAAACCGCATAGTCAGCCGTCATGAAACCCTCAGAACTGCCTTTGCCTCGGAGGAGGGGAAACCTGTTCAGATTATCCGGCCACGTCTTGACATATCCATCCCCCTGGAGGACTATTCCCACCTCCCTCCGGAGCAGAGAGAGGAGAAGCTGCTCCAATTTGCCCTCCGGGAAACCGGCCGGCCGTTCGATCTCTCCGGAGGACCCCTGATAAGGGCCAACCTGGTCAGGTTGAGCAGTACCGAGCATGTTCTGATTCTGGGTATCCATCATATTGTGTCGGACGGATGGTCTCTGGGGGTATTCTTCCGGGAGCTCTATCGGCTCTATCAGAGCTATACCAGGGGGGAGCAGTGCCGGCTGCCGGAACTTCCGGTTCAGTATGTTGATTTCGCCATGTGGCAGAGGGACTGGCTGCAGGGTAAAGTTCTGGAAGAACAGCTATCCTACTGGAGGGATAGTCTGGAAGGAGTTCCGGAGACACTCGATCTTCCTACCGATTACTCCAGGCCGGCAGTACAGTCATACCGGGGGGGAGGGGTTACCATGATGCTGTCAGGTGAGCTGTCTGAAAGATTGAGGAAGCTCTCCAGGGAAGAGGGTGTAACCCTGTTCATGACCCTGATGGCAGCCTTCCAGTTGATCCTGTACCGCTACTCCGGTCAGAATGATTTCTCCGTAGGTTCCCCCATAGCCAACCGGAACAGGGCGGAGATCGAGAATCTGATCGGATTTTTCGTCAACACCCTGGTGCTGAGAGCCGGGCTTTCAGGCAATCCCGCCTTTGTTGAGCTACTATCCCGGGTCAGAGAGGTTGCCCTGGGTGCATTCGCTCACCAGGATATCCCATTTGAAAAGCTGCTTCAGGAGTTAAGACCATCCCGGGATATCAGCAGGACTCCATTTTTCACCGTCTTCTTTAACATGATCAACTTTCCCGAGAAGAAGAAGGAAAAACTGGCAGGGCTGACTGTGGAAAACTACCTTCTGCCGGAGGCCTCTTCCAATTTCGACATTACCCTGTATGCCTCCGGAGGGAGTGAACAGATACAGTTCTACCTGATCTACAACCGGGATATATTCGCCCGGGAGAGTATGATGGAGATGCTGGACCAGCTGGGAATACTGCTGAACCAGGTGTGTTCTGATCCCAGCCGGAGGATAGATGATTATTCCCTGGTCACCGGAAGATCCCGGGAAGTCTTACCCGATCCCGCTAAGCCTCTCTCCCGCAGGTGGGAGGGAGCGGTGTGCCATCTGATGTCAGAATGGGCCCGGAGGGAACCGGAAGAGGAAGCGGTCTGTGATTACCAGAGCAGCTGGAGCTACAGAGAACTGGATGATGCCTCCGGCCGTCTGGCTAATCTGCTTATAGAGGAGGGGATAGTTAAAGGAGATGTAGTAGCGGTATACGCACAACGGAGCTCCAGTCTGGTACTTGCTCTGATGGGTATCATGAAAGCGGGAGCAGCCTTTCTGATTCTGGATCCGGCATATCCTCCCTCCAGGTTGATAAGTTATATGGGCAGATCCAGACCCCGGGGATTTATCCGGATAGAGGAGGCTGGCGGGCTGCCCCCTGAGATGAATGACTATATACAGAATAACGGCCCTCCGGTGCGTTTGGATTTATCCGGCAGCAGGGAGTCTATTAAACACCTGCTGGAAGATTATCAATCCCGGGATCCCGGTATGGAAATCGGACCGGATGATACCGCCTGTGTGGCTTTTACTTCGGGGTCAACAGGACAGCCCAAGGGGATCGTGGGAAGGCACGGTTCCCTGACCCATTTCATACCCTCCCAGCTGAACAGGTTCGGGCTGGGCAGCTCGGACAGGTACAGCATGTTGTCCGGACTCTCACACGATCCCCTCCAGAGGGAGATATTTACACCCCTCTGCTCGGGTGCATGCATCTGCATCCCATCGCCCGGGAAAATGGGGAACCCGGAAAAAATGATGGACTGGATGAATCAGGAGGAGATTACCGTATCTCATCTTACCCCCGCCATGATTCAGCTTCTGTCCAGAGTAAATGAGAACCATACCGGCGCAACTACTACCGTAGATTCCCTGGGCAGTGCTTTTGTAACCGGCGATGTTCTAACCAGGGAGGACGTATCCAGGCTTAAGGCGCTGGCGCCGGGGGTCAGCTGTGTTAATTTCTACGGATCCACCGAGACCCAGCGGGCGGTGGGGTTCTATCAGGTGGAGATGGGAAATGAAAAAAAGAACGGCCGAAAGGGAGATGAGGTAAAACCCAGGGAGGTAATTCCGCTGGGCAGGGGACTGGAGGATGTTCAGCTGCTGGTACTGAATCGGTCCGGGCGGATGGCCGGGATAGGAGAGAAGGGGGAAATATGGATGCGAAGTCCCCATCTGGCTGCGGGATATCTGGGAAATGAGCAACTTACCCATGAAGTTTTCAGGGCAAATCCCTTTACCGGTGATCCCGGCGACAGGATATACCGGACCGGAGACAGGGGATGCTACCGCAGCGATGGAAATGTCGTCTTTCAGGGTCGCTTAGATGAACAGTTGAAGATAAGGGGATACCGGATAGAGCCCTCCGAGATAGAAGGGGTATTAAGGCGGCATACCGGTATCAGTGATTCGGTGATAGTGGCAAGGGGGGAAGAGCCGGGGAACAGGAGCCTGGTGGCTTATGTGGTGCCGGAGGGGGGAAGTGAACCGGGGGTGAGTGAGCTGAGAGAGATGCTGATGGATCAACTCCCTGCTCATATGATTCCCTCTTCCTTCGTTTTCATAGATCGGATACCACTGACTCCCAACCAGAAGATAGACAAAGATGCCCTTCCATCACCGGGAGGGGAGGGAAAGAGCCTGGAAGGGGAGTATGTTTCGCCCTGGACCCCCACCGAGGATGTGCTGGCAGGCATCTGGGCTAATGTGCTGGGGGTGGACAGGGTGGGGGTTTACCATAATTTCTTCGATCTGGGAGGACATTCACTGCTGGCTACCAGGATAGTCTCCCGGGTATGGGATGTATTCCGGGTGGACCTGCCTCTGATGGTATTCTTCAGGGAGCCGGCCGTAGCAGCCATAGCAGGATATATAGACATTAAGCAGAGGGAGGAGGAACTGTCCCAGGCACCTCCCCTGGTTCCGGTAGACAGAGACGGCAACCTGCCGCTGTCATTTTCCCAGCAGCGGTTGTGGTTCCTGGACAAGCTGGTTCCGGGAAATCCCGCCTATAACATACCGGCGGTGCTGAAATTCGAGGGCAATCTTTCCGTAGAGGCACTGGAGAGGGCTGTTGATGAGGTAATAAGACGCCAGGAGTCCCTCCGGACCACCTTTACCTCGCAGGATGGCCAGCCGGTACAGGCAATAAACGAGGATGTGGATTTCTCGCTTCCCCTGATCAGCCTGGATGATTTACCTCCGGAGGAGAGGCAGAAGAGGGTGGATGAACTGGCCGGAGAGGAAGCCGGGCACAGGTTCGATCTGACTGAAGGACCCCTTTTCCGCACTACCCTGATAAGGGTGGAAGAGGAGAAATACGTACTTCTTTTGAATATGCACCACATTATTTCGGACGGCCTCTCCATGAGTGTGCTGATAAGGGAGATAGCTCAACTCTACCGCTCCTTCCTGCAGGATGAACCGTACCCGCTGAGAGATTTGCCCATCCAATATGCCGATTTTGCAAGCTGGCAGAGGAAATGGCTCCAGGGTGAGGAGTTGGAAAAGCACCTCTCCTACTGGAGAGTCAAGCTGGGCAGCAATCCGCCTGTTCTGGAAATACCCAAGGACAAGCCCAGGCCGCCCGTCCAGTCATTCCGGGGGGGTAAGATTGCCTTTCAACTCTCTCAGGATATCTGCAACAGGCTCAGGGAACTGGTAAAGAGCGAGGAGTGTACCCTGTTCATGGCTCTGCTGGCAGCATTCAAGGTTCTGATGCTCAGATACAGCGGCCAGACTACTGTCAATGTGGGCACTCCCATAGCCAACCGGAGCAGAACAGAGACGGAGAAGCTTATCGGTTTCTTTGTCAACACCCTGGTTATGAGCACTGATATGTCAGGTAATCCCGGCTTCCGCCAGCTTCTGTCCGGAGTGAGGGATGTGGCTCTGGAGGCTTATACCCACAAGGATCTGCCCTTTGAGAAATGCGTGGAGGAACTCAACCCGGAGAGGGATCTCAGCCATTCTCCCCTCTTCCAGGTGATGTTCGTGATCCAGAATGTAGCCAGGGAGCCCCTTGTTTTTCCCGGAGTCAGGGTGAAATCTCAGAAGGTGGACAGTGAAACATCCAAGTTCGATCTGACCCTCTCCATGGTAGATTCGGAGAGGAGCCTGACCGGTTTTCTGGAGTACAACTCTGATCTGTTCCAGCGGTCTACTGCAGAAAGGATGCTGGAGCATTACCGGCTGATTCTGGAGAGGATTCTGGAAGATCCGGATACCGGGATAGAGAATATTCCCCTTCTGCCGGAACCGGAGAGGGATACCATACTGAAGAAGTGGAGCAGGGGTGCGAGGAGGGAGAAGAAATTCCGGCTGGTTCACCGGGCCTTCCGTCAGCGGGCGGCCGGACATCCCCGGAAAACTGCAGTAGTGTCGGGGGATGAACAGATCAGTTACGGCGAGCTGGATGAAAGGTCCGGCAGGTTGGCCAACTATCTGCGGAAGAGGGGAGCCGGCCCGGAGAGCCGGATTGGAATACTGATGAATCGTTCGCCCGGCATGATGACTGCCATACTGGGGGTACTGAAAGCAGGAAGCGCCTATGTGCCCCTGGCTCCCAATCATCCCTCCCGGAGATTGTCCTTCATGGTGGAGGACAGCGGGGTGAGTTTGATTCTGACTGAGGGAGAACTTGACCGTAATCTCAATGGTGTGGATGTGGATATTGTCAGGATGGACCGGAGCAGGGAGGAGATCGAATGCTGCAGCGGCGATATGCCCCCGGCCAGGATCACTCCGGAAAGCCTGGCCTACCTTATTTATACCTCAGGAACCACCGGAAAGCCCAAGGGGGTTATGGTACCTCACCGGGCTCTGGCCAACTATCTCTCCTGGGCGGTGGACTACTACAGGGTGGATGGAGGGAAAACCTTATCCCATTCATCCCTTCAGTTCGATCTGAGTATTACAGAGATCATGGTACCCCTGCTAAGCGGGGGAACAGTAATACTGGCCCGGGAATGGGAGAACATAGCTCAACTGGCCGACATTCTGAGGCTCAACCGGGGATTGTCCCTGTTGAAGCTTACCCCGGCACATCTGGAATATTTCAATACCGAATTCACCGATGAGGAGATTAATGGACTTGCCTCCATGCTAGTGGCGGGGGGAGAACAGCTGTACCGCCGCCAGATAAGCCGGTGGATGGAGAACAATCCGGGAATCCGGATAGTCAATGAGTACGGACCTACCGAAACGGTGGTAGGCTGCTGTGTATATCAGGCCGCCGTTGAGGAGAGGGAAGCGGTACCGGTAGGAAAGCCTGTAAGTAATGTTGATCTTTACATACTTGACCGGTTCATGCAGCCGGTACCGGTTGGGGTGCCGGGTGATCTTTATATCGGGGGAGAGAGTGTATCCAGGGGATATCTGAACAGGCCTGCTGCAACGGCGGAGAGCTTTGTTCCCGATCCCTTCGGGGGAGAGGGAAAACGGCTGTACCGGAGTGGTGATATGGCCCGGTTTCTTCCGGATGGTGAAATAGAGTTTCTGGGAAGGCGTGACGATCAGGTGAAGGTTAGGGGGTTCCGGATAGAACTGGGAGAGATTGAGAATGTACTGAGCAGGCATCCGGAGGTCAGGGAGGCTGCCGTAGCGGTAAAGCAGAGAGAAGGAGGAAGCGGTTTTCTGGCTGCCTATGTGGTTCCGGAGGAGGGGGATTCAACCGATATTTCAGCCCTGCGCAACTATCTGAAGGATAAGCTGCCCGATTACATGATTCCGCCGGTATTTACCACGATAGATAAGGTGCCCCTTTCTTCCAGTGGCAAGGTAGACCGGAGATCACTTCCGGTACCGGAGATTACCCATCCCGGTGAGAGGGAAGTGACCGGGGCCCGGAACCCGGTAGAGGAAAAACTGGTGAACATATGGCGCCGGGTGCTGGGACTGGAGGATGTGGGTATAAATGATAATTTCTTCGAGTTGGGGGGAGATTCCATTATCAGTATTCAGATTATCGCCAGAGCCAACCAGGAGGGGATAAAACTTACCCCCAGGGATATATTTCAGCAGCAGACTGTTGCCGGACTGGCCTCGGTAGCAGGTGTCCGGGAGGATATAATCGATGCGGAGCAGGGAGATATCACCGGCCCGGTTCCGCTTACCCCGGTTCAGCACTGGTTCTTCGAGCAGGATATTCCTTATCCTGATTATTACAATCAGACCCTGCTGCTCCGGGCAAACCGAAGCTTGGAAACTGAACTTTTACAAGAAAGCCTGAATATAGTTACCAGTCACCACGATGCCCTCCGTCTGCGTTTCCGGAGGGAGGAGGGTCAGTGGAAGCAGTATCATGTACTCCACGGTGATCATGCCGGAGTGACGGAGTTCGATCTGTCCGGACTGCCGGATGACCTCCGGTGGGCTGCCTTCAGGGATTATGCCGGAAGGATTCAGGGGGAGCTGGATATATCTGAGGGACCGGTATGGAAGGCCGGTATATTCCATACGGGAGAAGAGGCTCCCGGCCGACTCCTGCTGGTGATGCACCACCTGGTAATGGATGGTATCTCCAGAAGAATACTGCTGGAGGATCTGAGAAGGGTCTATGACAGCCTGGAGGGGGGAGAGCGCCCACGGCTTCCCGCTAAGACCACCTCATTCAAGGCCTGGTCTGAGAATTTAAGAGAACTGGCTGCTTCCCGCCGGATGAGAGAACAGATCAGTTACTGGCTGAATCTTCCCTGGAATTCCCTGGAGGAGCTTCCTGTCGACCACCGGGGGGGATCCAACCGGGAGAAGTATTCCCATACCCTCAAAACCGGGATGAGTGAAGAGCTGACCGGTGCCCTGATACGGGAGGTTCCGGAGAATTACAACGCCCGGATAAATGATATTATGATGACCGCTCTGGTCAGAACCCTGGCCGGATGGACCGGCAATTATACCCTGCTGGTGGATATGGAGGGACACGGCCGGGAGGATCTTTTCGATAATGTGGACATATCACGAACAGTGGGATGGTTTACCTCCATCTATCCTGCGGTTCTCCGTATAGAACCAGGCAGTGAACCGGGAGAATCGATCAAATCGGTAAAAGAACAGCTCAGAAAGATACCGGACAATGGGATCGGATTCGGGTTGCTCCGTTATCTCAACCCCGATGACCAGGTGAGGGAAGCCCTCCGTGATCTTCCCGGGGCGGAGGTAAGTTTCAACTATCTGGGCCGGTTCGATCAGAAGGATACCGTCAGGGAGGATTTTGTTATAACGGGAGGCCCCACCGGTTCCCCCATACATCCGGAAACAGAGAGGCGGCACCTGCTGGAGATAAATGCAGTGGCAGCAAGAAACAGGCTTCAGGTTTCGTGGATATACTCCCGGGATATCTTCGAGCAGTCCACCGTAGAGAAGTTATCCGGTGATTATATAAAAGAACTGGAGGGGATAATACAGTACTGCAGAACATCGGGTGACACCGGATATACCCCGGGTGATTTTGAAGGTGTGAATCTGGATCAGGATGAACTGGATGACGCCCTCAGAGAGATAGAAGGGGGGGATGAATAGATGGCTTCCGGCAAAAAAGTTGAGGAAATATATCCACTGACTCCCTCCCAGAGCGGAATGTTCTATGAATCCATGTCATCTCGAAGGGAGGGTCTCCATATCGAGCAGGGTGTATGGGAGATGGGACCCGATCTGCAGCCTGAGTTGTTCGAAAGGGCATGGCAGAGTGTGGCAGCCAGGCATCCGGTACTAAGAACTGCATTCGCCTGGAGAAAACAGAGAGAGCCCCTCCAAATTGTGCTGAAGTCGGTGAAGCTGAAGCTGGATCCGGAGGATCTGAGTGCCTTGCCCCCACCGGAGGCGGAGAACAGGATATCTTCATATCTGGAGGAGGATCGCAGGAGGGGATTCGAGCTGAACCGGGCTCCCCTGACCAGGATCAAGCTGTTCAGGACCCCGGGAAAATCCTACACCTTTATCTGGACCTTTCATCATATTCTGCTGGACGGATGGTCACAGTCGGTGGTGGTAAGGGAGGTGATGGAATTTTACCGGGCCTTTCTGCAGGACAGAAAACCGGATCTCAAGCCGGTGTGTTCCTACCGTCAGTATTTCTCCTGGCTGAACATCCGTGATATCTCGGAGGCCAGGGAGTTCTGGAGTAACCGGCTGAAGGGTTTCAGTAAGCCCACTCCCCCGGGAAAGCCGGCTGAACAGTGGGAGAGCCGGGGGAGCGGGGAGTCCCGGGAGGAGATGGCAAACCTTGACCGGGAGATAGCCGCTCAGCTGGACCGGCTGGTTAGGGAGGAGTATCTCACCCGGAATGCTGTCATTCAGGGAGCCTGGGGCCTGCTGCTGTCACGATATAACAGCAGAAACGATGTGGTATTCGGCTCCACCGTATCGGGACGTCCGGCCGAACTGGACAATGTGGACACCCTTACCGGGATGTATATAAACACCATTCCGGTTCGTTTGAATATAGAACCCCGGCTGTCCGTGAGGGAATGGCTCAAGGGGGTGATGGAGAGTTACTCCGGTCAGATGGATTACCAGTACTGCCCGGCGGGACAGATACACCAGTGGAGTGAGGTACCGGGCCATATCCCCCTCTATCATTCCCTGCTGGTGTTCGAAAATTATCCCGGGGGAGGATTCGGGGAGAGGGAGAGTTCGGACGGCGGTTCCGGCCGCCGCTCCCGCTCCATAGGGGGACAGACCAGATATCCGGTAACAGCGATAATATCCTATCAGGATGGTTTGGAGATAAAGATTATATATGACAGCGGATATATTACAGATCAGGGAGTGGCTGATATCCTCGAGGATTTTACCGGGATCCTGATTGGATTGGCCGGGGAGGGGGATAAACCCTTATCTGATATTCTGGATGGGCTTCCGGATGAAAGGATACCCCTGATAAATCCCGGAACAATAATAAAAAAGAAGGGGGAAGAGATAAAATCCATTCCTCCCCGTAACAACACCGAACAGGTGCTGGCAGAGATCTGGTCCGATCTCCTGGGCACGGAAGATCTCAGTGTGAATGACAATTTCTTCCGGCTGGGGGGACATTCACTGCTGGCTGCCGCTCTTCTGGAGAGGGTGAAGGAGGAATTCGGAAGGGACATTCCCATATCCACACTGTTTAACCATCCCACCATAGAGGACCAGGCAGCCTTTCTGCTGAGTGGCGAGGAATCCAGACCGAACTCTCCCCTGGTTCCTATTCAGCCTCGCGGTTCCAAGCCGCCGTTCTTTTGTATGCATCCGGCGGGAGGTGTGGTGTTCCCCTACTTCGGCCTGGTCAAGTTTATGGACAAGGATCAGCCCTTCTACGGTCTTCAGGATATCAGTCTTTACGAAGACCGGGACCCGCATGAAACCATCCAGGGGATGGCGGCCGAATACGTCAAGGCCATACGGGAGATACAGCCTGAGGGACCCTACTTTCTGGGAGGCTGGTCCCTGGGTGGAGTAATAGCTTTCGAGGTGGCACAGCATCTCAGGAGAGAGGGGGCTGAGATAGGATTGCTGGCTCTGTTCTGCATAAGGGTGGGTGCTTCCCGGGTCAGGGGAGGAGGCTCCTGGAGGGAGAGGCTCAAGATTCTGAAGGAGCAGTTCATGCTGAAGTTCAATGTGCTGCTGAGTTCATACATCCGGGACGGCTACTTTCTGATATTTTCCGCCCGCAAGGATTTCCTCAACCGGAAGAAGGGGAGTTCGATACTGGACTATCTGAAGAAGCTCTGGACCGGGGCGGGATTGCAGTTCTACCTTAACAAATCGGCCATGGCCGGGATCGCATCTGATTTTTCCAGAGCCACCATCTTCCGCCAGCCTACCCTGAGGAGGTGCCTCTATGTGCTGGGTTCGCATGTGAAGGTGGCCAAGAGCTACCGGCCGGAGAGTTATCCCGGCAGGATAGTACTGTTCCGGACCAGGGAGGAGGGGGAGGAACCAGCCCTGGGTTGGGATAAGGTGGCCGAAGGAGGGGTAGAGGTGCATATGGTCAGGGGTAACCATCTTAACCTGTTTCAGGGGGAGCACGTGGATGAGGTGGCAGCAGAGTTCAAGGATGTACTGGAGAAAACCATGGAGAATTATCAGGAGAGATCAGACCGGGGTAAGATCGCTAAAAAAGGAGGTTAGTATGGAGGATGAAAAGAGAGAGGACAAAACACGTTACCGGGTGGTGGTGAATCATGAACAGCAGTATTCCATATGGCCGGAGGGGAGGGAAATCCCCGGGGGATGGAAAGAGGAGGGAAAAAGCGGCACCAGGGAGGAATGCCTTGAGTACATAGACCGGGTCTGGACGGATATGAGGCCCCTGAGTGTGAGAAAGGCCATGGAGGAAATGGAGGAGGGTGGATGAACAGGATAGACCGGGCCGGGCGACGGATTGAAATATTTGATCCCGGCGGTTTGAATTTTTGATGGAAAGATAGGGATTATGAAGCTGTCCAGAATCAACTGGAATGAATCTCCCAGCCGTATAGTTCCCAGCGGAGAGGAGGTGCATCTGTGGTTGAAGGATGTGGAGTCCGGTCAGCAGGAGCTGGATTATCTAGCCTCCCTGCTCACACCGGAGGAGAGGGAGAGGGGAGAGAGGTTTGCCTTTCCCCGGGACAGGAAGCGCTACCTGACAGCCCGGGGAGGATTGAGACAGCTTCTTTCCCGTTATACCGGCACCGATCCGGGTGATATAACATTACATTATCACTCCCATGGTAAACCCTATCTCAAGGAGGGAGGAGTTGAATTCAACCTCTCCCATTCCCACCGGCTGGTTGTTTATGCTGTAACAGAGGGCCGGAGGGTGGGAGTGGATATGGAGTATACCCTCCGGGAGGTTGAGGTGGAGGGGATAGCAAGGAGGTTCTTCACCGGTCAGGAGCAGAAAAAGATAGCTGCACTGTCCGGAAGCTTGCAGAGGGAGGCGTTCTTTTTCTGCTGGACCTGCAAGGAGGCATACATAAAGGCAAGGGGGGAGGGGTTGTCCATATCTCCCCGGAGCTTCGAGGTGTCCTTCGGGCCCCGGGAAGCTGCCGGTCTGACAGAGGTATCTTTCGATCCGGGAGAGACAGGGAGATGGTCTCTCAGGAATTTTATTCCCCGCCCCCGTTACTCGGCTGCATTGGCAGCGGAGGGGGATGATTTCGACTTGAAATTCTGGCGCTTATAAGAATGAACCAGTAAAGATATGTATTTATCGGGTGGAAGGAGGAAATGATCAGCAGCCCGGAACCAACCAGATTATTCAACAGGAACTTCCTGCTGCTGTGGCAGGGGAGATTTGTGAGCAGGCTGGGCAGCCGGGCATACTCAATAGCGGTGATATTCTGGTTGAAACACGCTACCGGTTCGGCAAGTATAATGGGTCTCCTGCTCATGACCTCCATGTTGCCGGCTGTGATCCTGGGGCCTGTGGGGGGAGCCATTGCTGACCGGTACTCCAGAAGAAAGATCATCATAATAAGCGATCTGGTCAATGGAGCCGCTATACTGGCTCTGGCGGTGTATATTTTTATCAGCCCGGGTTCCACCGGAATTATTATAACCCTCCTGTTTATCGTTTCCGTTGTAACCGGGGTGGTGAGTTCATTCTTCGGACCCGCCATCTCCGCCTCCATTCCCGATCTGGTGCCCCGGGAACGCCTCAACAGCGCCAACTCCATGAACCGGGCGTCGGTACAGATATCAGGTTTCTTCGGCCACGGACTGGGAGGTGTGCTGTTCAGGATACTGGGCGCACCGGTGCTTTTCCTGGTGGATGCAGTAACCTACCTGTTCTCTGCTGTCACCGAGATGTTTATCCATATCCCCCAGAAGAAGGTAGAAGCGCCGGCGGGTCTTAAAAGAGCCGTTAAGGAGTTCCTTGCCGATACGGTGGAAGGGCTCAAGTACCTGTTCGGAATAGAGGGAAGCAGGAATCTTATTCTGATAAGAGCTCTGATGAGTCTGTTCTCCGCTCCCATCCTAATCCTGTTCCCATTTTATGTGGAAGATCACCTGGGCGCCAGGCCGGACTGGTACGGGTTCCTGGTGGCAGCCAGCGGGGCCGGGGCACTGGCGGGATATCTCATAGCCGGTACGGTAAGGGTACCCCGCAACCGGAGGGCCACTCTGATGCTGATTCTGATTCTTATAAATGCAACCATGATTCTCAGCCTGGCTCTGACCACCACTCCCCTCTACTCGCTGATAATGATGTTTGTGGCCGGTATAGCCTCAGGAATGATTGGGGTGCAGATTGTGACAGTACTACAGCTAAGGATACCCAGCGAGATGAGGGGAAGGGTATTTGGCCTGCTGGGCACTGTGGCGGGAAGCCTGATGCCCATTGGTATGGGATTGGGTGGAATAATAGCCGATATGACCGGGCAGAATATCCCCCTGATCTACCTGGTGTGTGGCTCCGTACTGGGTGTTCTTTCCTTGATTCTGGGGACTAACCGGTCATTCAGGAAGCTGGTTGGTTATCAGCCGGAGGATGAGGAAGGGGATGAAGAGAGCGGGAGTGTGAGTGAGGGGAGAAATGAAGAACTTTACCCCAACCGATCGGAGTAGCAGATGTCAGGGAAAATGCATGGAGAGGTTGAAAAATCTGTTCTTATAACGGGAGGATCCGGAGGGATCGGCTACCGGATGGCTGAGCTGTTTGCCTCCCACCGGCGTAACCTGATACTGGCGGCCAGGGATGAACAGAGGCTGGATGAGGCAGGGGGGAAGATAAGGGAATCTTTTCCGGTGGAGGTGCAGTGTATTGCCATGGACCTCTCCCGTCCGGGTTCAGCCCGGGAACTTTATTCGGAGATACCGGAAGGGTCGGTGGATGTACTGATAAATAACGCCGGATTTTCCGCCTACGGTGAATTCAGCAGGGTGGAGCCCGGGATCGAGCTTGAAATGATGAACCTTAATATGATATCGGTTGCTGTTTTGACCAGGTTGTTCCTGAGAGAGATGGTAGAAGAGGGTGAGGGCAGGATCATGAATGTATCTTCGCTGGCAGCCTTCAATCCGGGACCGATGATGTCTGTTTACAGTGCTACCAAGGCTTTTGTTCTTTCCCTTACCCTGGCACTGGCTGAAGAGGTGGAGGGGACGGGGGTTAATGTTTGCGTTCTATGCCCCGGTCCCACCCGCACCGGTTTCGCACGGAGGGCCGGAGCGGAGGAGTCCAGGCTTTTTACCGGAGGAATGATGGACAGCACGGAGGTGGCCAGGCAGGCTTACCGGGGACTGAACCGGGGGAAGAGGTTGATCATCCCGGGATTGAAGAACAGGGTGCTGGCCCAGCTGGGCAGATTTCTGCCCCGCAGTACCGCGGCCAAAGTGGTAAAGCATCTTTCAGACAGGAAGGAATCTTAGCAGGACATAAGAAGAAAGTGGATCTTACAACATGAACAGGAAAAGAGGCAGGGTGGTATTTCTGGTTCATCCCAGAGACCATCGAGATATAGAGGAAGCGTACTGGTGGGGACGTATTGTACCACCGCCCATAGTTGATTTTTTCATGAAGAGATTGAAGGGTAAGATGGGCTATACCATCTGCGAGAAGGTAGACATCTACCGGAAGCTGGATCTTTACCTGGTGGGTATCAATCTCAAGATCCATAAATTGATCGGTGACAAGAGCCTTAAATCGCTCAAACTGGTCAGGAGTAGGATAATGGAATCGGTGATGTACTCTCAGCAGGAGCTGGGGGCGGGTGTAATAGGGCTGGGTGCCCTGACTGCTTCGGTTACAGGCGGGGGAAGCTGGCTGGAGAAACAGAAGGAGGTATATGCCACCATAACCAACGGAGGAAGTGTAACCGCCATGATAGCGGAGGATGGCCTGAGGGAGATCATCGCCAGATCGGGGATCAAGCACCCCCGGGTCGCCATAGTAGGGACTTACGGAGTTATTGGAACCGCTCTCAGCAGGATGCTGTGTGAAGAATACCCCCTGATCATGATGGGAAGAAACCGGGTGAGGCTGGAGAGGCTGTACCGCTCCCTCCAGAGGAAGGGTACCATATCCACCAGCATGGAATCACTGAGGGAGGCGGATATAGTGATTACCGTAACTAACAGCCCCGAAACCTTCGCCAGGGCTGAATATTTCAAGGAGGGGGCTATCATCTACGATATAGCCCAGCCCCCCAATGTCAAGAGATCACTGCTGGAGGAGAGGCCCGATATAGTCAGAATAGACGGTGCCTTTGTTGATATACCGGGGATAGATATCTCATTCGATATGAGAACCGGCAGGGGCAGAACCTTCGCCTGCCTGGTGGAAACCATTCTGATCGCCCTGGAGGATATGGAGGGAGACTTCTGTGGGGAGTTGAAGCTGGATCAGATAGAGAGATTCCGGGAGGTCTGCCGGAAGTATGGGTTTGCCCATTCCCCCTTTACCCAGTACGGTGAACCGCTGGATTATGATAAGTTAGCAAGATAAGTTCAATGCTGATTGAACCCGGGGGGATACTGACCTGGTTCAATCAGAGTATGCAATGCTGCCCCATGCCGGTGTTGCATTCAACTGAATCAGCTACGGTAGTGGCTGTGGTGGAATACCTTCTCCCAGGAGAATTTTATTGGGATCTTGTCGGTCCTCTTCCCCGATATGAAGGTGAGGGGAGGGGGTTTTTCAGGCAGCACCAGGTTTATCATCATCTCGCCCTGGCGTAGTATCAGGGCCTTATCATCCAGTTCATCCAGGTGCTCTCCAAGTTGTTCCGGTGAAATATGGGGCAGTTTCTCCTCCAGGCCGGAGAGTGTTCCGGGTTTCTCCAGGATTTTGAGCAATTCAATCTCTTCAGAATCCAGCTGGTGTTGCACCGCCACATCACCCCTGGAGTCGTAGACCATTTCCCGGCCGTCCCGGCTGTAAAAGTACAGTGCCGGTTTCTCCTGCTCCCCGGGATCGAACCACCGGTCGATCCAGCGGTTGATTTCACCCTTCAGACGGTGGAAGTAATCGAAAAGGCCCCGGTAGTAGGGGAGGGATGTATTGGTGTTCATGAACAGAATGGCCAGGCGGTCTGTGATATCATTATCCAGGGGGTAAATCATCTCATACCAGTCATAGGGTTTCAGATTTAGACCGAATTCGCCGGGATGGTAAAAATAGTAGTTGTCCCGTTCGAAGATCACCGGGGATACATAGTAGGGGGGTGGAAGATGCAGCACCCGGGGTATTATCTCCAGATAACGCCGGTATGTATCCCCTGACTCTCCTGGAATTCCCACCAGAAAAAGCCAGGCCGGATGGACGTCTGCCAGCAGGCAGTTCTTCATGAACATTATATTCGAAAATACGGAGGTACCCTTCCCGGCCAGCTTGAGTGATGAGGTGGAGAGGCACTCTATCCCCGAGCTAACCGCCTTGACCCCGGCTGTGGAGATTGAACGGAGTTCCTCCCTGTCCATGGTGGCCCTGACTTCGTAAAGAAGGGTGGTATGGGGGGGAGTTTTAATTCGGGGGAATACCTCCCGGGGATAGTTCTTCGGCATGATGATATCGGTGGCCATGAATATCCTGCACCGGGGAGCATATCTGAGTACCGAATTGATTGTTTTTACCGCCAGACCGGGATTCATTACCTGAGAGCGGAGGGTGGCGCTGTCCATCCCGCAGAAGGAACACCTGCTCTTCTCTCCCCACCAGCAGCCTCTGGAGGTTTCGAACAGAAGAACCGGATTTATATTCTCCCCTTTGAGCTTACCGTCCAGAGACCGGAAGAAGTCATCATAATCTATCTCGATCTCTGTGTTGATATTTAGCTCTTCACCCTTGAGCTCCTCCGCCGGGCGGTTATGATGAGTGCCCCCCGGCCGGCAGTTGGAAGGGGAGAACACCCCCCTTATCCGGTGGCGTTTCTCCGGTTCTCCATCCAGGGTATGACGGATGAAACGGGGAAAACTCTTAAGAGAGGGACCGGAGAAGGTAAAGTCGATGGATTGGATATTCTTCACTATCTCCTCTCCCATGGGGGGAAGGCAGTTGGACCCGCCCATTATCACGGTACAATTGCTGTTTTCCTGCTTTATCCGGTTGGCCAGCGAGATGCTGGACAGGTTCTGGGATATCATGGATGAGAATCCCACCAGGTCAGCCCGGTGGGGTTGATAGGTCTCCATTATCCGGTCCAGAAATTCATCCAGCCTGCTTCGCTTTTCCAGAAGGGCTTTCTTAAGCTCTCTGAACTTTCTTCCGGGAAAGTAGCGGTTCAGAAAGAGGCCGGATACATCCTCTCCCCCCGGAAATGCGGTATGCTTGAAGAACCATTCTCCGATACCGGTGGCTACTATCTCGTTGGAGAAGGAGATCCTCTCCGAAAGCTCCACCCCCAGGAATGAGGCGAAATCGTGGTTGAGGTAAAGTATTTCAGTGTCCATCTGTTCACCCAGCCGGGCGCGAAGGATCCCCCTGATCTGGGTAAGAACAAAGGAGGGTTGGCCACACCGGAAAAAGGGCATATTTACAAGCAGGATTTTCATATCAGATTCTCCGGAATTGCATGGGATCATGCCTTGATATATTTGTGAAAAAGGCGGCCCTTTCTCTGAAGCCCGGATAGTATCTTCTCCAGGTTCTTTCTGTCGTAGCCGTCGATTACCAGGCTGAAGAGCCTGTTTCTCTCCTCTATGATCAGGTCCCGCTCCAGCAGGCCGGATACAATGCCGGAAATTTGATTCCGGTCCATTCCGGACAGGGCTTGTCTGAGCGATTCTTCCGTCTGAGGCAGGTTGCACAGGGAGAGCAGCTGCTCCTCTTCAGGGGTGGGATGAAATACCCGCTTTTCGCCGTATCTGGTATCCCGGATAAGCCTTTCCTCCTCCCCGGTAAATATATAAAGACCGGGGAATTCTTCCAGGTTTTCCGTCACCCACTTGCCCTTCCACATGTTTATCTTCTCCTGCAATTTGCCGAAGTAGCGGGCCAGCAGTCTAAACCTCCGGCTGGTGTAGTTTCTGTCTTCATAGTAATAGGAGAAGTCCCTGGAAAAGCTGTCAGAGTATGGGAAAGAGTATTGATAGGGGCTGAAGGGGTGAAGGTCCAGGTCATATTTTTCGCTCTCCATCCAGTAGGTGCTGTACCGGTCGAAACGTACCGGGGTAACCACGATAGGGGGGATAAGGTGAACCAGCTTTGGAATCACCTCCAGCAGGTATTCGTACATATCCCCGGTCATGCCGGGAAAGCCGATCATCAGGTTCCAGCCGGCCAGAATTCCGTGTTTCATACAGAGTTCCATGGTTCCGAGGCACTGAAAGGCATCCACCCCCTTGTTCATCAATTCATGAACACCGGTGCAGAATGTTTCTATACCCGGCTGAATCCTTCTGATCCCCGATTCGGCCAGCCCCTTTATCTGCTCCTCATCGAAGTCGGCTCTTACCTCGTAGCTTATCGATATCCCCCCGGGATTGTGGATGAAGGGAACCACCTTCTCCCGGTAATTTGCCGGCATAACATTATCCACCATCTCGATCTCGGTCTGATACCTCTCCAGGCTGGTATTTATCTCCTCTATGGCCAGGCTGGGTTTCTTGACCCTGTATTTCAGCTGGTCTTCGTTGAGTCCGCAGAACTTGCACCTTCTCCAGTAACAGCCCCTGGATGTTTCCATCAGTATCCTGGGCTTTACCTTCTGCTCCAGGCCGTGCCGGTGCAAGCTATCGAAGAAATCATCATAATCGAGTGTCAGGGGACGGTTTATATCCAGTTCGGGGGCGAGGATCCCCACCTCATCATGGTTGTTTTCTGTAAAAACGCCATCGATCTTCTCTTCCCCTCCATCTCCCTTAATTATAGATTCCACCAGTTGCGGAAATGATATAAGCCCCGATCCCGAGTTTACATAATCAACATGGGGGTAGTTCCGGCTGAGGGCCCGTCCCATCTCCTTGTAAAGGGTGGCGCCCCCCAGTACGGTAATAATATCCGGATTCGCCGATTTCAGGTGGCGGCAGCAGGCCATGGAGGGCATGGTGGAGAAGGTACAGTTCATTCCCACCAGGTCATAGGATGAAAGATCGTATTTGCCAATTGTTTCCCCGATGAATTCATCCAGTTGACTGATTCTGGAGGTGATCTCCCTGCGGAACGGTTCCTTCTCCCTTCCGGGATAGAATCTGGAGAGGTATTCCTTGCTGTTATCCTCGATACCGGGGAAGGCCGCAGTGCGGAAGATCCAGTCATTTATGAAGGTATAGGTGGAATCGCTGTGGATCCTGAGATAGAGATCCGGACCGAATTCATTGTAGAAATCGTGGTTTATGTAGAATATCTTAACCTCCACCACCTCTCCCGGAATCTCCTTCAGCCGGGCTTTTATCTGGGTGAGGCCCAGGGAGGGAAGCTGGGGTGAGAGGAAGGGCATGGATAGAAGGGCAATTTTCAATCTTCGGGCTCCGGATTGAGTTTGTTGGAAAATTACTGAAAAACGGGATTCATTCTACAGGCTTATTGGCCCCGTTTTCAACAGTTAATCTTTACTATTTTCTTTATTTTTAAAGAAATAAACAGAATTTATATCCCGGATAATTTATAAGAGCATCGGTTATCTTTGGCAGGTTCGACCTGTTCGAAGAATTAACAAAACCAGCCATATGAAAATATGAAGAGGTTTGAACTCTCACCCGCAGGGTCCGTTCGTTTTACCGGTTGAGCTTTGATAATTAAAATAAGTTGTCCGCAAATTACGCCGGGTCTCAAATAAACATAATATTCAGAAGGGAGAGTTGGCTTTGTTTAATCAACTTAAATAATTATAATGGAAAAAGTTATGACGTAAGATATGATTTATCTAATTCCGTTTCGAAAATAAACCCGGGAAATCCCTGTAACTTCTGGAATTGACCATATGCCGGATTTATGCTATAATGATTATGAAATATACCGCCGGTTGCCTGTTGAGGTGACGGCGTTAAATCGGGGGAGGTGAGTGAAATCACCTTCGAGAGTTAATTCGCATCCTTTGGTAAGGGGGGATAGAATGAGAAGAGTGTTAATTGCTCTGGCCTCATGTGTTTTTGTGCTTTCCCTGGCAACCGCATCCTATGGTGAGATAGGATGGGCCGGAAACATCTGGCCAGTTCACGGTAATACTGTGGCTGACAACGCAGATGTTAATGTGTATTTTCAGATCTGGAAAGACGGGGTAACCGGAGACACAGGCCAGGGTGCCGGTATATCGGCTACCCTGTATTATGGACCTCAGACAGGACCGTATACCCCTGTTGAGATGACCTTCAACACCGATGTAGGTAATAACGATGAGTATATTGCTGCTATTCCCAGCAGCGCTCTTTCCGGAAATTCGGAGATCTGGTTTTACTGTGAAGCTTACGATTCCACCGATGCTTCCACCTACAGCGGGGCAAAGGATCAGAATGGGAATGATCCGCCGTTCAAACTGAACATAACAGAGGTTCTGGATCAGGATGTAACAGTATGGTTTACACTGTGCTTCCCGCCGGATGTCGATCCGGGCGGCGATGTATGCATAACCGGAGATCATGCTGAACTGACCAACTGGGGTGACGGCGTGGTTATGAGCCAGCCGTGTCCTGAATCCAGTCCGAAGTTTTTCCAGGTTTCGGTTACTTTCGCGGCAGGGAGTAATCCCTATGTGGAGTACAAATACAGGAAGGACAATTGTGGCACCTGGGAAAGTACCGGGAATCACACCATTAACATCGACGATTCGAATTCGACCTACATAATTCCCAATATCGATCACTGGGAATACTATGACGGTGAGGATTGCCCGCCATGCGGGGTCGGAACAGATGATCCCAGCTGGGGTAATATCAAGAGCCTGTACGAATAACAGGCTGCTACATTCGGGGGATTCCTTCATGCCAGCGGCATGGGGGATTCCCCTGTTTTTATCTTTTTGCACGGAAGGCGCTGTCCGGACGGAAGCCGGAGAAGAGTTGCAGGGAGTACCCGGATCACACATTCGGGGGAATCGGCCCGGGGATGTTTTCTTGTCGAATTGCAAAGATGGAATTTATTGATTGTTCATATCTCAAGTGGAAATGATCAACTCTTAATTGCTACGGGTTCCCCACATATTCTCCCCGCAGGAGTGAAGTAAATATGAGAAATAAGATATCCAGGTATGGTAATATTCCAGCCGGAATTCTGATTCTGGTGGTATTCATGTTCATTCTTGCAGACCCGGGGGGGGCGGACCGGCCGGTGGAGACGGGTGACAAGGTGATCCTCTCCGGAACGGCGGGCAGGATTGCTGATGAGCAAATCAAGTGGAAGAGAAGTGATGTAATAGCTATAGACCGGGTGGGGGATGTTCCCGGCCGGCAGGCGGGAGCGGATATCCTTGCTCTCTATTTAAAGCTGAGAGAGGGGAGGATCAGCCTGAGGGTGAGTATGGCCTGTATGACCGGCCCTGCTACCGGACGTGATCTTCTCCGCAGTGCCGGCACCTCGGTTATGGTTTTCATGGATTATATGGAGGGGGGTTCTGACCGGCTCCCCGGGCTAGCCGCTGACAGAACTTCGATTCAGTGGGAAGAAGCGGTTACCTTCACCCCCTTTGCTGAAAAGGGGCTGGAGAGATCGGTCAGATTGAAGGGTGGAGATCTTCAATTGTCAACCTCTCCCGCTGTGGCGGTTCTGAACCGCCGGGGGGAGTATTTCCATGCGGAGATTTCAGCTTCCGATGATTTTCTTAGATTCCTGAGGGAACGTGATAAGGATATTAAACCGGACGGCTCTTTCAGTAGCAGTGATAATGCAGGGATCAAACTCGAGGTGGTTGCCATCTCCGGGGGTGAGGTGGCAGACCGCCTGGTGGGAAGTACCCTGGATCCCGCCGGAAAGGCTAACTGTGCCTTTGTCCATCATGGCAACCAGGGTCTGGCCTACAGCAATGTGTTCTACGGAAGATCGGAGGATATGGGGGGAAGCGGTTTCGATGAAACCCTGGAGATACACGAATCCACCTCCATCCCCGGTAATTTCCACCTCTGCGGACCACTCCAGACTTCTGCAGAGTGGGACCGCAACAACGGTGATCCCAACGATTTCAATGGATGGCTGGCGTCGGGTGTGTCGGCCGGGTGGTGCGGCATGGTCTCATCCGCCTACGGCCAGCATATCATGCCCTTCGTTCAGGATGAGATGAACGACTGGGCGGTGGATATCCAGACCCAGATGACAGATACCAGGTATGGCTACTATCCCAGGGTAGCCTGGGTCCCCGAGAGGGTATGGCTGAATCCCTTCTCCTATCCCAGCGCCGGAGTCAACGATGATATCACCGATAACTGGGAGAGTCACGGGGTATGGGCGGTTATTCTGGATGATGATGTGCACTGCCAGGGCTATGATAATCATCAGATTCATACCATCAGCGGAAGCACCCTGAAGGTAATCCCCCGGGACCGCAATTTCACCGGAAACATAGTAGGAGGTAACGGCAACGCCGCCCTGCAGATCCTTACCGATATGGCCAACTCGGGGGTGGGACAGTACCGGATAGCCTGTTATGCGGAGGACTGGGAGGCGGCTGCTGAGATGGGTTCCTGGGCGGGGGATACCCCCGATGCCAAGGAGACCTACGACTGGTTTATCAACAAGTGTTCCTCCGAAAGTGCCTGGATAAATGTCTGGAAGGTTGCCGATGCGGTATCCAATCCCGATTTCCAGGGCAGCAGCTCGATGAATATCATCTACGGTACCTATCAGGAGATAGGGGGGACCGATGGATACGGAGGGGGCAACAACGGATGGTATACTCACTGGGCAGGCTATGTGCCATACGCCAACGGAGGCGACGGCGACGGCAACTGCGACCCTGCCAGAGGAGGCAACTGCAAGGACTTCGGTACCCTCTGGAACGATGCGTACAGTGCCCTGATGGCCGCCCCCGAAAATAACATATCGCAGGCCGGATGGTACGTGCTTATGACCAACCTGCACGAGACCGGCTGGCACGATGGGATGGGAGGGGATATAAGCGGCTGGGAGCTGAAGTATTCAGGTCATATCAAGAATGCCTCCATGTATGCGGAGGCGGCCCACTGGGCCAACGGAGAGTACGCCAGTACCACCGGAGCCTACTTTTCCGATATAGACAACGACGGTTACCAGGAGCTGGTAATGCACAACGACAGGGTTTTCGCCATATTCGAGGGGATAGGGGGCAGGGCGGTAAACATATTTGCCAGAGGGAGTGACTATAATCACTCCATTGTAGGAGTTGACAATGCCTACTGGGCCGGAACCACAGCAGATTATAACGATGTCAACCATGTGGGAGCCTTCAGTGATGTGGGGCCCAACTATCAGTACAGCATATACGATATAGAGATAGAACAGAGCTCGGGAGACACGGTGGAGGTGGTGCTGAGTTACCAGAATGTGAGCAAGAGGGTGAGGTTGATAGAGGGCGATCCTTATCTTGATGTAGTTTATCAGGTGGGTCCCTCAACCCAGTATATTAAAACAGGTTATTCTCCGGGGCTGGTTGACCTGGTATGGAATGCACAGATGGACAGGCTATGGGTGGGTGATGCCGCCTACATGGGGCAGCGCAATCCCAACAATGGCGCCACCGCCGCTCTGATTCTGGGTGGAGGGGGCGCAGGGCACAACTTCGACTTCTCCGCCAGGATAATGAAGGGGGATGAGATCTATGCGGAGGGGGTGTTCGAATTCCTGCTGTATGCCGGTAAGACCAGTGCTCCCGATCAATCGGGAGAGATAACAGAGCTGCGGAATCTGGCCAGTGCGCTCACCGATACCATAGGGCCGGATGTTCTGAGTTCGCTCTACTATCCCGGAACCGACAAACTCAAGATAGAATTCAATCAGGTGGTCCAGTATTCCAACTTCGATGTTACCGGTGTATCGGTGGATGATAATGACGATGGAGCAGCTGAGTTGACCCTGTCTTCAGGAACCACGGTGTTGGAGGATTCGGATGGTTATACCATTACCCTCCAGCTGACCTCAGCGGACGCTTCCGCCCTGGAGGGGCTGGATACATCGACGCTGGAACTGATGATGTCAGTGGGTACGGCGGAGGATCAGGCCGGCAACGGAAACCTTCCCATAACCAACCGGGATGACAAGAAGATATCCTACGGGGCCGAGACCACGGTAACCATAGACGGATATATCGATACGGAGGAATGGGATCACTGTACCCTGGCGGTTTCCGATTCTTCCGATTCGGAATGGACCTCCTCCAACGAGCTGGACGGTATATACATCACCAGTGATTCACTCTATCTGTATATGGCTATAGACGGGAGGGTGGACGGAAACAGCTGGATAATGTATCTGGATACCGATCCGGGGGGACCGGAGGGGGAAACAGACCTTACCGCCATAGATCACTGGGAAAGGGGAGCCACCTTCAGCTATCCCGGCTTCCGGTGCGATTTCCAGTATGGCTGTTACCAGCATCAGGGGCAGTACGACAGCGACAGCTTCTTCGAGATTATCAGTCCCACCACCTCGGTGGAGCTCACCGACTCTATAATCAGCGCCTTCGACTCCATGCATGATCATGGCGATCTGGGAGGCAGCGAGCTGGCCATTCCCTGGAATGTCCTCTACGGTATGGGCCCGGGAGTGGTCCCGGACAGTGCATCCATGTCGGTGGTGGTATCACTCTGCTGGGATCCCGAGCCGGACGGAGAGCTGGGCGGAGATTCCGCTCCCACTAACATATCCGCCACCCTGCCCGGGATAGACAATGCCTACACCTGGGTTATAGATGCCGACGGAAACGGCCTTCCCGATTTACCCGATCATACTCCTCCCCAGCTGATCTCCGCCCACCGGGACAGCACCAGCGACAGTCTGGTCAACGTGGCCTTCCAGGAGCCGGTGGATGAAGCTTCTGCCGAGAATGCCTCCAATTACACCGTCTACAAGACCAATATCCCATCCCAGACAGTACCGGTGGTATCGGCAGTGCGCTGGAGCGGGGGGGACACCGTCCGGATTGCGCTGGATCAGCCCATAGGCTACGGATACACCCTTGCGGTCAGTGTAATAAAGGATACCTCCTGTTATGCCAATGAAATAGAGCCGGGAAGCACGGTAATGATAAAGGGTCCATATATTACCGGGGAGGATGATCTAGCCAGTACCAGTTACATGGGAAGGCTTCATCAGAACTATCCCAATCCATTCAATCCCTCTACGGTGATAAGATTTGATGTGCCTGGCAGAGAAGGGGGATATCCCGGTTCCGACGGGAGTAGTTTGAAACATGTAAATCTTGCCATATATGATATTTCGGGAAGAGTGGTGAGGGTGCTGGTATCCGGGGATATGGCGCCCGGTCCCCACCGGGCAACCTGGGATGGGCTCAATAACCGGGGAGCCAGGGTGTCGTCGGGCATATACTTCTACCGGATAGTGTGTGGTAATTGGGTTGAATCGAGAAAGATGATTATTCTGAGGTGAGCGCCCGGGGAAGGGGGTGTCATTTCTAGCCGGCTGAGAGGAGCCGGTCG
>CAZTHK010000017.1:0-75559 GCA_964613215.1 uncultured bacterium
GCGGCGATGGGACGGACATCTCTTTCCTTGACCGGATCACGGCCGGTCGTGGTCCTGGGGAGAAACAGGATTTCCTCCTGGATGTCCGGAGCAAGATTCAACAGGCTCATAACCTGCGTGATGCGGGCGCGCGTCACATATCCTAGGCGGGCGAGGTCGGCATAATCACTCACCTCTTTGTTGCGGATTAGGTCGGCGAACCGAATCGCCAGCGCCATCAATCGTGAGAGACGGGGCACATTGCCGGCCTCGACGTTCCGCCTTCCAGAATCCGGCTCTAATGCCCGTTTCACGCTGGATTGCTTCCCCCTTTTGGGTCGGAAGGTCCAGGTCACTTCCAAGGCGCGGGAACCAGAATCGTCTTCTGTCAGGTCATCATGCTTCATCGTGATTCCGCCACATTAGATTGGTCTTATCTCTCGCAAAGCGCCTTGATGCCGAGCGACCGGAAAGTCACCTTGACGCTACCGTGTCTGCCGTCATACCCGATGCGCTCGATAAGAAGCTTGATGATCCGAGATTGCTCCCGAGAATTCAGTGATTCCCAAATTGGCTTGAAGGCCGACAGGGACCGCGCTATATCCTCTTCGTCAACTGCTTCCCTCTGCAGTGTGATGATCTCCTCTTCGATTTCTGTCATCCGCTGTTCGGCGCTACGAATCTGATCCTGGAGATCGGCCAGTTGATCGATTTTGGGGCTATCGACTGAAATGCTTGCCGGCTCCCCGATTAGCTTCCGCAGTCTTAGATGTAAACGCCTGAGTTGTTTCTTCTGGATGAGTCGTTCTCGGTTCAGGTCCGCCAGACGGTTTTCCGTCTTTGCCCGGACCCGCTTCACCGTCTCTGCGATAATCTCCTGATTTGAGCCGATCCCATGAATATGCTCCACGATAAATGACTCAATATCGTGGGCGTTGATGGACTTGGTAGGGCACGCCGACCAGCCGCGCTGCTGGGCATTGAGACAGACGTAATAGCGGTAGCGTCGGCTTCCCTTGGCAGTGTAGGTGTGCATCATGGCAGTGCCGCAGGGGATGCAGTAGAGCAGCCCTCTCAGAATAGCGCCGTGCTTGCTGGGCATTTCCGCCCCGCCGCTGCGAGCGTTCTTTCGCAACAGGTCTCGTGCCTGCTGCCACCGGTCCTCGCTGATGATCTGTTCATGCTCTCCGGGATAAACCGAATCCTTGTATCGTACCTTTCCGGCATAGACGACATTAGTGAGCAGACGGAACAGGCCATTCTTCGTGAACGGCTTGCCTCCACGCTCATGTCCTTTCTTGGTAACCCAGTGTTTCGTGCGCCAGTCACGTCGGTTGAGTTCCTGCACGACTGCGAGTAACCTCTCGTGCTCGAGATACAAATCGAAAATCGCACGAACCCGTTCAGCTTCCTCGTTGTTGATGACGAGTCGGCCCGCCTGTGAATCAACGTCGTAGCCCAACACTGGCATCCCGCCGGTCCATTTGCCCTTCTTTCGCGCTGCCGATATCTTGTCGCGAGTGCGCTCGGAAATGATCTCACGCTCGAACTGGGCGAACGAGAGCAGGATATTCAACGTGAGCCGACCCATGGAACTGGTCGTGTTAAATTGCTGGGTGACCGAGACAAAACTCACCCCGTGCTTGTCGAAAAGCCCTATGATACGAGAGAAGTCGAGCAGCGAGCGACTCAAGCGATCCACCTTGTAGACCACTACACAATCAATCTCTCCTCTTTCGATGTCGGAGATGAGTCGCCTGAGCGCCGGGCGTTCCATGTTACCACCGGTGAAACCGCCGTCATTGTAAGCATCGGGTTGACAAACCCAACCCTCATGCTGCTGACTCTTGATGAACGATTCTGCCGACTCCCGCTGGGCATCCAGACTGTTGAACTCCTGGTCAAGCCCTTCGTCTGTGGACTTACGGGTGTAGATTGCACAGCGGACAGTACCATTGTTGCCCGGGCGTATACTTTCTGGTGGGGAGTAAGCCCGACTTTCGGATTTCATTCGTGTTCGTCCCTCCTCTCGACCGCTTGGCGGCCGCTATCGTGTGCTCTACCCCCCGTGAGCCCGAAGAACACGAAGCCGTTCCACTTGTTGCCCGTTATTTCGCGCGCGATAGCACTGAGTGATTTGTAGCGGCGATCCTCGTACTCGAACCCCTCGTCAAGAACCTTAACCACGACCGTCTTATCCTTGAACTCGCGCACGAGAAGCGTGCCCGGTAAGGGGAGTCGGGAATCACGGGCGGGGCTGAGCCGTCCGCCTATAGTCCTGCTGCGCATCTCGGCCGATCCGTACTTGTATGGATCACGCGGAGTGCGGATTCTCAGGTCAGCGTCATTGGCGAGTTCTTCTGCCCGGCGACGTGCCCGTTCGGAAAGGTCACCCTCAGACAAGGACTGTAGCCGCCACGCGATCCGTTTGCGCAGGAACTCCCGGTGGTAGGAGCGAGTCTCCTCGCCGAATACATCGAGGTACTTCTCTTTGAGTTCCCCGACAGTCATTCTGCCTAGTTCCTGGACCTCCTTGTAAGTCTCTGCGTTCATATTCAGGCCTCCATTCTTCGAAGCGTTAAGTTGCCTCTGAATGAAGGCTTCGGCGGCCCGAACTATCAAGGCGATTCTCTGTAACCGGCTCAGATTCTTCGAGTTGCGCTACATAGTCGGTGGTTTCCGAGTGGTAAGAAGAAACGGATGTGCGCCTTGACTTGATATGTCTGAAGCATCCTCCAGCCAGGATCGAAGCGATCTCTGTTATGACCTCGTCGGGTTCTGTCGGTAGGCGATCATCATTATCCATGTATTCCTCCGTCGCTGGGGAGGAACGGGACCATCCCGCTCTTTGGGTGTCAACGTCGCGCCAGGCCGAATGTCGGTCTGGCATGCGACAGATACATACCGGAGGTGTTCGAGAACCGTCGAGGCGGGTTCGCCTGGGGCCATCGACCTGTTAACCATCGGGAATCTGGAAATGGAGAAACGGAGAATCAGGAGAGGATATTAGCGGGCATCGAACGCAAGGGGACCAGTTTGTCTCTCACCCCGGAAGGAACGTTTCGGAATGGAGAATCAGAGAAGATGTACGGAAGAACGTAACCCCGCGTCACTCAAACAGAAACGACAAAACCCCGACCGGTTGTCCCGTTGGGGTTTCGCGTTAAACAAGAACCGCCAGAGTTGGCGGTTATAATTTTGGCTCCTCAGGTAGGACTTGAACCTACAACCCTCCGGTTAACAGCCGGATGCTCTACCGATTGAGCTACTGAGGAGCAATTGATTTCATAATTTCCCGCCGCCATTATACATAAAGGCGTCAGTTATGAATAATAGTAATAGAGAGACCCTTTGTCAACTTTCAAATCAGCCGGAGTTTTTCTAAAAATTAATGTAAAATTTCAAGAGATCAGAAACAAAAAGCAGTTATTGATATTGATAAGTTGAATATGTACTCCGGGCATATTTTCATCCGCTGCCCGGTGTTTCAAAAACAACGCAGCCGGCGGGTGGACACGGTTTTTTGATTGGGAGAATCAATTGGTAATATTCATAATCCTGCCGGTATCATTCAGGAGGAGCTCAACCGGGGTTCTGACCGGAATCACCTTCTCCTCCTTCCCCCTGTCCCCGGCATGGAGAACGAAGTATCTCCTTACCATATCCATCAGCTGTATACGGCATACCGGGCAGGAGGTAACCAGCATATCAGGATTCACACTCTCCACGGACCTCATCTTGACCCTGCCTATGGACTCAGACAGAGAGGAATGAGTGAAGGTGAATGAGCCCCCTCCCCCGCAGCAGCGGTCCGCCTCCGGCATGGGCCGGTATGTATAACCGGGAAGTAACTCCAGCAGTGACTCCGGCTGGCTGTTGATTCCCTGACCCCGGTTAAGATGGCATGGATGATGATAGGTGACCACCGGAAGTCCATTCTCCGGAAGAGATTCTTCTTCTCCGGAGGGAATAAATTCAGATGTGTCCTGATCAGTTTCAGCCCCCGCATGCAGCAACTCCGCCAGCATTTCGTTAATATCGCGCACTCTTCCCTCTACCTTCTGCCGGTATATACGGGCAGCCTCATCCAGATCAGCTGCCCGGGCTTCACCATTATCCTTCCTGCGCAGTACCTCAGCCTCCCGGTCCCATTCTATCCGGAAATATCCGTCACCGGTCAGATCGAACAGGCGGGGATATACATCCTTCAGCATCAGTCCCCCCGATGCACATGATGTTACGATCACATCATAATCATACCGCTGAAACCGCTTCACTGTTTTCGCAGCTATCTCCCTCTCCCTGCCCAGGTCTCCGGCATAGTACACCGGTGCACCACAGCAAATCTGATCGGCCGGCACCACCACATCTACTCCCAGAATATTGAGCATCCCGACCACCGCCTCCGCCTCCTCGGGGAAAAAGTGGTTTACCGCGTGCCCTGCAAAGTAATAGGCGGTGAAACCCCTCTCCAGATTTTTCTCCCTGGCCCTTCTGACCCTCTCCAGCAGGGAAAAAGCAGCGGATAAATCCACCCCCTCCTCACCCTCACCTACACTGGCTCTCAGCGCAGCCGGGGAGGGGAACTCCGGGTTTATCTCAGCCGCCCTGAAGAAGCCGGAAGACTCACTCAGGAAAGGCTTTTTCTGGGGAAGAGGTACAAATCTCTCCTTCGACCATCCCAGCAGGGGAAAGAGGTGACGCAGGGGACTCTTCATGCCAACTCCATGGAGGGGAGCCTTCTGAGCCAGGCCAACCGCTCTCGTAGTCTTAAACAGGATATTATCCATCCCCTCCAGAAGGCCCAGAGCAATTCTCTTCAGCCGGGGAAGGAAACCCCTCCTGGCCATCTCGGTAGTGGCAGCCATTACCACCTCATCCGCTCTCATACCGGAAGGACAATTCTCCGTACAGGTCTTGCAGTGAAGGCACATCTCGAACACCTCCCGGAAATCCTCCGGCTCCACCGGCTCACCACGGAAAAATGCTTCGGCCAGCTCTACCTTCCCCCGGGCGGAACTCCACTCCCTCTTCTCCTCCTGACAGACAGGGCATACCGACCTGCACTTGCCGCAGCGGTTACACAGCAGAAAATCTTCTGTTATGTCCCGGGGTTTTGTCTTCTCCCTGGTCTTTTCGGAACTCATACTCTCTCCCGCCGTATTGCTGATTGAGCTGCCGGGAATAATGCCTCTGCTCCAATCGGCAAACCCGGCACTGCCGCACATCAGCGCCGGATATACTACTTATCTGAGCATCAGGTCATGGGGATCGAAGATCCTGTATATATTCTGTTCCAGTTTCTTCAGGGAAGCTTTGCCGTCCAGATTTATCCTTTTATTATTGCTTTCAGCATACCCCGGGTGCTTATCCGGTGATGGGATCATAAGCCGGTCTACAGAACCATCCCCCCTGATACATAATATTTCCATTCTCTCTCTCAAACCCTTTGCGGAAACTGCTCTTATCAAGCTATCCAGCCTATCTCTGATATCCCCGCGTACTGCCCCTGATCCGTTATCTGTTTCTCCGCCTGTTTCCCGGGGGAGAGTTTCAAGGGGAACCAGGGCATGAATCCTGTCAGGATAAAGGCTCTTGAATACATAACCATTTGGCATTGTATCAATTATCTTCTTCCAATCTAATTCCTCATTCCCCTCTTCAGGATTATCCCGCCTTCTCCATCTTCTCCATCCTTCGTCGCTGAATTCATCGCTGCTGCTTACCTCCCCGCCGGTCAATCCCTCAGGGGGGAGGTAATCGAATTTTACCGGACTGTCCCAGGAGATATGAACAAAGCCGCGATTCCTTTCCTGCCCGCCGAGAATAAAGCTGAGGGTACTGCGGATCGAATCACCGGCATCGCTCTGGGGACTGATAAATATGACTGTTTCGCCGGTGAGCCTTTCCAGCAGTTTCCTTATTTCATTCTCACCCTCCCGGGAGGATACGCTCAACTCACCGGTCAGAACATCCTCCCCCCCGGCTGAACCATCATCACCTGGAGAAATTCTGTATTCCCCGGAGAATTTACTCATAATAATACCTGCGCTGTTGCCATTGAACAGAACGAGAGAAACAGGCCAGGTCTCCTCCCTCAAAACCCCCGCCATAGCAGAGAGGCCGGCCAGTGTGCCCGGCACGGCAAAAAGGACCCTCCTTCCCCTTTCCGGCATTGCTCTGAGAGTAGCTCCCGACACAACTCCGCAACGCCCCCCCGCACCAATTATCAGCCCCGGGATCTCGTATCCGGCTACATTCTTGATAGTTCTGGCTCCGGTTCTTATCACTCCCCTCCCCGGCACCACCAGCTCCAGGGAGAGAATTGATTCCCTCAGTCCTCCGAAACGTCCCTCAGTGGAGGATATCTCCCCCCCCATTATCAGTTCCGCCACGGTGATATCTTCACCTTTCAGATCCGGCCTGAAGGGAATGAAAAGATTCTGCTCGCGCAATTCCTCCTCCAGCTCCCGGAACCTGACCCCTCCCTCCGCCACCACCAGCAGGTTGGTCGTCGAAATCTCACCTATGGCATTCATCCTGCCCAGTGAAATAACTACAAGTATTGATTTATCCTCCGGCACCCCGTCAATTCTCCGGACAAACCCCTCCACACCGGCCAGATCAGCCTTATCTTCACATTTCTGCGCAAATAAGTCCTTTAGCCATTTATCATTGATCATACCCGTAATCCTCCCACCTTCCGGCGGGAAATTCGTTCCGGGGTAGATCCATGGGCTCTGAAGCACAGATACCCTGATATTCACGCCATCCTGCTTAATCGCGGAGCTTTTATCCAGCACCTCCTGAATCTCTACGCTGCTGCGTGGAACCACAGGAATAATGATATCGAAATCTCTCTCCCAGATAGCGGTCTTCATGCTGATATTAATCTCCTGTCCGATTCGCCGGCCGGACTATCTTTAACAACCAGGATATCATGGAAATGGTTTAATCCTTGTTGTTGACCGGTCTGCCGTCATCTTACTGTATTGCTGGTTGAGCTGCGAAGAAAATTCTTCTGCTCCAATCAGCATATCCAACGCCGCCGAAGGTCGGCGTTGGATATTAATATATTATAATCAACCAGCATAGGTAAGTAGTAGATGGTTATAAGAAGGTCAGCGTCGGATTTATGATAGACCCCGCAGGTTCCAATATTATTTAAACAATTAATAATTTCAAACAGCATAGGCAAGTATCAGGTAGACCGTTACAATGCTCACCAGGGTGGAGAACAGAATGCCGGTGGCAACCAGCTTCGGTTTGCTGTTGAACTCGGTGGCGTAAACCACCGCATTTACCGCGGTGGGCATGGAGGATTCCACAATTATCACCTTTTCCAGCTCTGGCTCGAATTCGAAGAATCTCAGCAGAACAATGGCCACCAGAAATCCCATGGCAATTCTTATCGTTCCACCCATTATACCACCCGCTATCGCCCTCCTCTCACTGTCCTGTCCGGCAAATTCCGATTTAACTCCGGTCGGAACCCGGGCCTGTGCTTCTGCCTGAATATTCTCCTTCTGAGGTACAGCTCCCCCCCTCTCCCTGCTTCTCCCCGGCAGATATCCGCCGGAATATAAAATATTTACCAGCTGCATTCCCAGCAGCAGAAGGCCCAGAGGAATGGCCGCATTACCCAGCATATCCACCATCTTTAGAAGTGGCTGGGGCGGCAGGGCATTAAAATGAACCAGAATCCGGGCTGCCACAATAGCGTGAATCAGTGGAACCTTCAGGATGGTAAGCATGGCCTGCCTGATTCTCCTGGTGCCGGCGTTGGCCAGGTATACTCCCAGAGTGGCCTGAACGGTGGCTGATGCAACCACGAAGATGGAAGCATAGATCAGCCCCTTCTCTCCGAATGCCAGCATGCATACCGGTATTCCGTAAAACCCCGCATTCATCAGCACCGCAGTCAGGGATATGGCGTAACGCTCCCCCCTGGTCCTGCCGGTAACCCGGCTGATAAACTGTGCCGCGGCCAGGATAATAACCGCCATAACCGTGACATACAGCAGCATTCTGAGCACCAGGATGGTACCCGCCTCCGCTCTGGTCATGGCCATGAAAACCAGGGCAGGCGAGAGAATATACAGCTGTACTCTTGAGAAGACCTTTTCGTCGATTTCGCTGAATCTCTTGAGCAGAAAGCCAAGAAATACCACAAAGAATACCGGAAGTATAACTTCGGCTATTACCATGGATATCTATCCTTCTCCGGCATGATATACTCAAACATGCTGGCGGCAGCGGTTCTTAATATTGTTACCATCTCTTCGCCCGCCATCCGCAAACCGGGGATCAACACCACTAACCTCTACCCCGCCTCATCATCACAATTATACCAAATAAAAAAAGCCACCAACACGGCGGCTTTATTAAATATATCTATAAATTACCAATATTTTCTTTTCTTCTCCATCCCCGGCCTGCCCCGAAACCTTAACCGGCCTCCGGCCCGGCGCCATTCTTCTTTTCCTCTTCATCCTCCTGCCCAGTCTCTTCTCCGGCAGGTTTCTCTTCCTCTTCCCGTGTTGATTTGTCTTCCTCCCCGGAAGCGCTTTCTTCCTTTCTCTTTCCCTTCTTACCGTTTTTCTCTTCCTCCGGAGCGGCGCTCTCCTCTCCACCCTCTTGCTGTTCGGTCTTCTTCTCCTCTTCCGCCTCTGTCTCTTCTGCCTTCTCCTCACCGGCTTCCGTGTCAGCTTCAGCTTCCTCTTCCTTCTCCGGCCGGGGAGCAGCGGGTATTTCTATCTTCCGTTTCTTCTTCCGGGATTTCTTCTTCCTGCGTTTCTCCGCCTGTTCACCCACCAGCTCCAGGATAACCATATCTGTGCCATCGCCCTTACGGAAACCCAGCCCCAGTATCCTGCTATATCCTCCCGGCCTGTCCACATAGCGGGGAGCAATCTCATCGAACAGCTTCTTCAGCACAGCCTGATCCCTTACCACCCTGGCAACATGCCTCCGGGCGGAGATATCTCCCCTTCTGGCGAATGTTATCATCCTCTCAGCCAGCCTCCTGGCCTCCTTGGCCTTAGCCCTGGAGGTCCGTATACTCTCCCGGTCGAATAGCGACGTTACCATATTCCGCAGCATAGCCTTCCGGTGCGATGCGGTCCTGTTCAATTTCCTTCTGTCACGATTATGCCGCATGGCTATTTCTCCTCACTTAACTTCTTTTCTCCACTCAGAATAGCATCTACATCCATCCCCAGATGCAGCCCCATCCCACTGAGAATATCGGTGATCTCCTTCAAACTCTTGCGCCCGAAGTTCCGGTACTTGAGCATATCGGACTCGGTCTTTCTTACCAGATCACCCAGCGTCTTGATATTGGCGGCTTTCAGACAGTTGGATGACCTTACCGACAGCTCCAGCTCGTTGACACTTCTGCCCAGAAGCTCCCTCATCTGCTCCAGTTCCTGATCCACTTCTTCCTCTTCTTCCTCTTCAGGCTCTTCTTCGAACAGCATGAATAACAGCATGTGATCCTTGATGATCTTGGATGCAAAACCGAGAGCATCATCGGGGGTCACACTGCCGTCGGTTTCGATCTCAAGGGTCAAAGCATCGAAATCGGTCTTCTGGCCCACCCTGGTATCCTCCACTTTATAATTGGCATGTCTTATGGGGCTGAAGTTTGTATCCAGAGGTATAAGGCCTATCTCGTAATCCTTCAGGTCATGAGCCTCAGCGGGTACATACCCCCTGCCGTGCCCAATCAATATAGCCATCTTGAACTTAGTCTTCTCTGTACAGGTAGCCAGCAACAGATCCTTATTGATTATCTCAATCTCGGGATCCTCCTTGATATCACCCGCCTTTACCGGCCCTGCCTTCTCCACCTCCAGACTGAGGAATTTGGGCTCATCACAGTGCATCTTCACCACCAGCTGCTTGACATTCAATACAATATCCGTCACATCCTCCTTTACCCCCTCCACTGTACTGAACTCATGGAGAACATTGTCTATCTTTATCGCTGTCGGCGCCGCTCCCTGAATGGATGACAGAAGGGTGCGTCGAATCGCATTACCTATGGTGTGCCCCAAACCACGCTCAAGAGGTTCCGCAAAGAATCTTCCGAAGGTGTCCGTAGCGGTAGTCTCCTCCATCACTATTTCTTTTGGCATTAAAAGATTGCGCCATTTCATCTACGCGTTCCTCCTTGCACGATATTTAAAAAAACATGCCTGTAAACACCATGTAACCGGCAATCGCCCTACCCGGATGCAGAGGGTTACTTGGAGTAAAGCTCAACTATCAGGTTTTCCTTAACCGGAACGGGGATATTTTCTCTGGTGGGAATTTCGGTATAGACCCCCTCCATCTTGGAAACATCCACCGATATGTAGGGAACTGTGCTTCTGCTTCCCAGGCTCTTGATACTCTCCTTTATAACACCCAGATCCCTGCTCTTTTTCCGCGGTGCTACCCGGTCACCTACCTTCAGCTGATAGGAAGGGATATTTACCTTCCTCCCGTTAACGCTGAAATGACCGTGCAGAACCAGCTGTCTTGCAGCACTGCGGGAGGGCGCAAACCCCATCCGGTAAACCAAATTATCCAACCTGCCCTCCAGGAGCCTGAGCAGATTTTCCCCGGTTATCCCATTCATCCGGTCGGCTTTCTTGAAGTAGTTCCTGAACTGTCTCTCCAGCAGCTGGTACATACGGCTGAGCCTCTGCTTTTCCCTGAGCTGAACACGGTAGTTGCTCCGGCGGCTGAAGCGGGATCTTCCCTGCTCGCCGGGGGGATACTTCTTCTTCTCCATGGCACACTTATCGGAGTAACAGCGATCACCTTTCAGGAAAAGTTTGGTCCCCTCTCTCCTGCAAAGTTTGCATTTGGGACCGGTATACCTTGCCATTTATCTCAACCTCCCTGACTGCTTCAATGGCAGTTCCCTCAATTTAAAACTCCTTGAATAATAACTGATCATTAATAATTTCCTTTTCATACCATCTTCTATAATTCAGGCTGAAGAATCACTCTCCGGTTTACGGTTAAATCCTCCTGCGCTTCTTCAGACGGGTACCGTTATGAGGCATGGGGGTGCAATCCTTGATTCCGGTCACATTCATTCCGGTGGCGCGGAGTGACCTTATGGCCGCTTCCCTGCCCGGTCCGGGCCCCTTAATCCTCACCTCCACCTTCTTCATACCCAGGGCCATAACTTCACGAGCTACCGCAGAGGCAGCCTGCTGGGCGGCAAAGGGAGTGCTCTTGCGTGAACCCTTATAACCGAGCTTGCCCGGGCTGGACCAGGTCACCACATTACCCTTCTGATCGGTGATGGTTATTACCGTATTATTGAAAGACGACTTGACATGGGCAATACCAAACACATCCGTCTTTTTCTTCTTCTTTTTAGCCTTGCCTGAACTCTTCTTTTTAGGACCGGCCAAGGAAAAACCTCCTTCCTGAACAACCTGTATATCTGTCAGTAATACCGACAGATTAACTCCTCCGGGCACCTGGACGGTTACGGGGACCCTTTCTGGTACGGGCATTGGTGTGAGTACGCTGACCCCTCACCGGCAGACCGTGCCTGTGGCGGGTACCGCGGTAAGATCCTATGTCCTTGAGGCGCTTAATGTTCCTGGTTGTGTCAGTTCTTAATTCGCCTTCTATCTTGTATTCTGCTTCGATGATATCCCTTATCTTAACCGACTGCTTTTCGGTCAGATCCTTCGTTTTGGTATCAAACGGAATATCTGCCTTCTCCAGTATCTTGCGGGCACTGGAACGACCTATCCCGTAGATATAGGTCAGTGCAATCTCAATATGTTTACCATCCGGGATATCAACTCCGACCAATCGAGCCACGGATCAACTCCTTTCATGTTACCTGATATATTATCCCTGGCGCTGCTTGTGCTTGGGGTTCTGGCATATCACCCAGACCACTCCCTTGCGCCTGATAACCTTACAGTTCGTGCACATCTTCTTTACTGAACTCTTTACCTTCATTTTTATTCACTCCCGATCCTTGCTGAACTCCCATCAGCAGAACAACCACACCCCGGAAATCATAATTTCCCGGGCGGCAGGTCTTACTTATACCTGTACGTAATCCTGCCCCTGGAAAGATCATAGGGACTCAATTCTAACGCCACCTTATCGCCGGGAAGAATACGAATAAAGTGCATCCTCATCTTGCCCGAAACATGAGCCAGAACTACATGCTTGTTCTCCAGCTCAACCCTGAACATGGCGTTGGGCAAAGCCTCAATAACTGTACCTTCAACCGGTATTCCTTTTTGCTTTGCCATCTGCTTTATCTTATCCTACCCTTCTTTCTTTTCCCTCCGGACGGCGGTATCCGGAAAAATTAAAAATTCTATCTGGTCATTATTGCCGGGCCGTTATCGGTGACTGCCACGGTATCTTCAAAATGAGCGGAAAGCTTGCCATCCGCCGTAACATATGTCCATCTGTCTTCCAGAGTATAGACCTCGTAAGTTCCTTCATTAACCATCGGCTCGATAGCCAGCACCATACCCGCCCTGAGATCAACCCCCTCGCCGGGAGGGCCGAAGTTGGGAACCTGGGGTTCTTCATGCAGCATCTTGCCCACTCCATGGCCCACCAGAACCCGCACCACCTGATAACCGTTACTCTCGGCATGCTGCTGAATAGCGTGCGATATATCAAAAAGATGGTTGCCCACCCTGGCATTATCAATACCCCTGTTCAGGGCTTCCCGGGTAACTTTCAACAGCCTGTGCGCATTTTCACTTACCTCTCCCACCGGGTAACTTCTGCTGGCATCGGCGTAATATTCGTCCTTGTGCAGGCCTATATCTATGGCTATGATATCTCCCTCCTTCAGCCTTGTGCGGCCGGGTATTCCGTGAACCACCTGGTCGTTGACCGAAGCACATATGGTGGCGGGAAATCCCTGATATCCCTTGAAGGCGGGGATAGCACCCGCCGACCTTATAAAATCCTCCGCCACCCTGTCCAACTCACCCGTAGTGATACCGGGGCGAACCAGCTTCTCCACTTCCAGGAAACAGTTCCTCAAGATCTCACCGCTGCGTTTCATTTTTTCCAGCTCAGTTTCGGTTCTTAATGCTATCATTTCAATATGCCTGCGATTCTTGAAAATATCTCATCTATTTCACCGGAACCTTCTACCACATCCACTCCCTGCCGGTTACGGTAATATTCAACTACCGGTGCTGTCTGCTCCTGGTAAACTTCCAGGCGCCTCCTGACCGTTTCCTCTCTGTCATCAGGTCTTTTGATTAATTCACCACCGCATTTTCTACAAATTTCTTCCGGTGATGGTTCCATATTATCCAGATTATATACCGCCCCGCATTCAGAGCAGACTCTTCTCTTGCCTAATCTTCTGACAATCACCTCCGGATCCACCTCTATAAGGATAACATGATCTATCTCTATCCCTTCCTCTTCCAGCATCTCCGACAGCCCCCCGGCCTGATCCAGGGTTCTGGGAAAACCATCCAGTATCCATCCCTCTTCACCCGGCTTTCCTATCTCCTCCCTTATCATCTCCAGCATCAGATGATCGGGGACCAGTTCCCCCCTGTCCATGTATCCCTTTGCCTTATCACCCAGCGGGGTGTTATTCTTCACCGCCTCCCGCAGGATATCACCGGTGGAGAGGTGCCTTATTCCGAATTCATCTGCTATCCGGTTCGCCTGTGTTCCCTTACCCGATCCGGGAGGTCCTAATATAATTATATTCATATCTTTCTCACCTTCTCCTGCTTATCAGCGCCGTCCTCTCAGTTTCCCCTTCTTCATGAATCCGTCGTAATGCCTCATCAACAGGTGAGTCTCTATCTGCTGAAGGGTGTCCAGCATAACACCCACCGTAATCAGCAGGCCGGTGCCTCCGAACCTGAAGGGCAGGCCTCCCTTGGAGATCATAATATCAGGCAGAATAGCTATGAAAGCCAGGAATATCGCCCCCGGAAGGGTTACCCTGGTCAGAACCTTGTCTATATAGTCACTGGTCCTCTTGCCCGGCCTTATTCCGGGGATGAATCCGCCGTACTTGCGCATATTCTCCGCCAGATCAGCGGGATTCAGAATAATAGCGGTATAAAAATAAGTAAAAAATACGATTATCAATGCATACAGAGTGGTGTAGAGCAATTCACCCGGCCTGAGATACAGCTGTATTGCGGAGAGGAATGTATTCTGTCCGAAGAATGAAACTATGGTACTGGGAAACATTATTATGGACTGGGCGAATATGATGGGGATAACACCGGCGGTGTTAACCCGCAGGGGGATATACTGGGACCGTCCACCGTAAACCTTCCTCCCTACAATCCTCTTGGCATACTGTACCGGAATCCTTCTCTGTCCCCTTGTTATCATGATAACCCCGGCAACCACCACTACCATGATTACCAGCAGAAATATCAACCTGAAGGGAGTAATGTTTCCCAGCTTCAGGGCCCGCCAGGTGTTGAGGGTATAGCCGGGGTAACGGGCCAGAATACCGGCCATAATGATCAGTGAGATCCCGTTTCCGATTCCACGCTCCGAAATCTGCTCGCCCATCCACATGACGAATATGGTCCCCGAAGTCAGAGTAATCATGGTGATAAGTTTGAAATGCAAACCTCCTACTACTACCACCGGGACACCGCCAGGCTGCATATTCTCCAGGAAAATGGCAATTCCGATGGACTGAACCAGCGCCAGCAGCACCGTACCATAGCGGGTATACTGGGTAATTTTCTTTCTTCCCTCTTCTCCCTCCTTGGCCAGTTTTTCGAAGTAGGGAACCACTGCCTGAAGGAGCTGAAGAATAATGGAAGCACTGATATAGGGCATGATACCCAGAGCGAATATGGTGGCCCGGCTCAGATTACCGCCGGCAAAAAGGTCATACAGGGCAAAGATGGTACCCTTCTGACTCTCGAAGAAAGCCTTCAGAGCGACCGGGTTAACACCGGGGGTGGTTATATGTCCGCCAATCCTGTAGACCACCAGCAACCCGATGGTGAACAGAATCCGCCTCTTCAACTCCGGTATGCTGAATATGTCCTGGAACTTCTTAAACATTAACCATTCTCCTGATCGCTTGGCGGCCCTTCGGATTTATCCCGGCTCTCCTTCTTTTCTTCATCTTCCTTCTCTTTTGCAGTGCTCTCCCCGGCCTTCTCATTCTTATTCACCTTATCCTCTTCCGAATCTCCACCCTCCGGGGTAGCTGCGGCTTCCTGTTTCTCCACCTTCTTATCTTTTCCTGCCACTCCGGTTTTCTTCCTCTTTCTGGCCCACTCCGGCCGTTTTCCTCTGGGCTTTTCCCCGCCCATGATAGTAACCGACCCACCTGCTTCACTTATGGCCTTCCTGGCGGACCCGCTCACTGCATCCACCTCCAGCTCCAGGGCAATGCTTATTTCTCCGTCACCCAGAATCTTAACCGGGCGGGAAACCTTCTCTATCAAACCTTTCTCCCGGAGAGTCAGGCGATTCACCCTCTCTCCCTTTTCGAATCTGTCCAGATCGCCTATATTCACAACCTGGTAAGTTGCCCTGAACTTGTTGCTAAACCCTCTCTTGGGCAAACGCCTCTGCAGCGGCATCTGTCCCCCCTCAAACCAGGGAGGCACACCTCCGCCCGACCGGCAGTTCTGCCCCTTGCTCCCCTTACCGGCGGTCTTGCCCCGACCGGAACCTACACCCCGGCCCAGGCGCTTTTTCCTCTTAACCGCTCCGGGGGGCGGGCTTATTTCGTTTAACTTCATCTCTGTCAACTCCCTCGCACTCGAATTAAAGCAAATATTATAAAAAACTGGCTCCCCGGGCTTAACCCTCCTGATCCGTCTTCGAAGCAGAGCCCTCATCCAGTACGGTGAATCCAGCTCCCACTGGAGATGAAGAGGGGATATCCTTCTCGTCTATCTCCTCCCATTCCACCAGATGCTCCACATTCTTTACCATTCCCCTGATCAAGGGGTTGTCCTCCTTGTACAGAAGCCGGTAGTTTCTTCGAAATCCCAGCGCTCTCATACATAGCTTGTGTTTCTTCTGTGAGCCTATTATGCTCTTTACCTGTCTAATCCTGAGTTTTTTGGCCATAAAACTTCCTCAATGGTATAAAGCTGTTTGCCGGATCCCTATCCGGTCTCACGCTTGCCGGACTCTTTCCCCTCAGGAGAATCCTGCTCCTGCTCTTTCAATCCAAAAAGTTCTCTAACTGTAATACCTCTTCTCCTGGCTACATCTTTGGCAGTCTTGAGCCTGTTCAGACCCTCCATGGTTGCCTTCACATTATTGTGGGGATTATTGGAGCCCAGTGATTTGGTCAGAATATCCTGAACCCCTGCTACCTCCAGGACGGAACGAATGCCCCCCCCGGCTATTACCCCCGTTCCGGGCGCGGCCGGTTTCAACAGAACCCTGGCTGCTCCAAAACGCCCCACCATCCTATAAGGGATAGTTCCCTTGACCATGGGCACTCTTATCATATCCTTCTTGGCTGCCTCGCTGGCCTTGCGGATGGCGTCGGAAATCTCATTGGCTTTACCCAGTCCGATTCCTACCTTTCCCATTCCGTCACCTACCGCTACCAGAGCATTAAAGCCAAACTTCCTTCCGCCTTTCACCACCTTGGCAACACGATTGATGTGGATGGTCTGCTCCAGATACTCCGAAGATTTGTCATCTCCTCTTCTCTTATCCATCCTGCGACCTGTCTTTTTTCTTTCTCTCTCAGCCAACTAAAACCCCCGTGAGTGGAGAACCTAAAATTTTAATCCTTCTTTTCTGGCAGCATCAGCAAGTGCCGCCACTCTTCCATGATAACTGTATCCATTGCGGTCGAATACCACTCGCTCGATTCCCTGCTGCAGAGCCTTTTCAGCTATCATCTTCCCTGCCGCCTCTGAACGGCGCATCTTTATGCTCTTCTTTCCCTTCTTCTCCTGGCCGGAAGGTTTTTCCTCCGGCAGGTCCAGATTAACACTGGATGAAGAAACCAGGGTATTCCCCGCCATATCGTCGATTATCTGAGCATATATCTGATTGAGGCTCCGGTATACCACCATTCTGGGCCGTTCAGCAGTCCCCATAACTTTCCTGCGTACCCTCTTGTGCCGGTATCTCCTGGCCTCTCTCTTCTTCTTGCTTATGTCGCTCACTTTTCCATTCGCTCCTTTTAATACCTTCTGTCATCACACCACTATCTGACTTGCTTTCCTCAAACAGCGGCTTAGAAACCACTGCCCACCGCTGCCTTACCGGCCTTCTTCCTCACATACTCGTCTACGTATCTTATCCCCTTGCCCTTGTATGGTTCGGGCGGACGGAAAGCCCTCACATTGGCAGCCACCTGCCCCACCTTCTGCTTATCTATTCCCATTATCTTGATCTTCTTGGGGTCGGGCACCTCTATATCAACCCCTTCAAGCGGCTGATAATTAACCGGATGAGAATAGCCCAGGTTAAGCAACAGGGTCTTACCCTTCATCTCGGCCCTGTACTCTACTCCCTGGATCTCCAGATCTATGGTAAACCCCTCGCTGACACCATGAACCATATTGGCTATCAGCGACCTGGTGGTGCCATGCAGTGACCGGTGGGCCTTGGAATCCGATGGACGCTGCACCTTGATACTATCGTCTTCCACTTTAACCGTCATCTCAGGATGAAATTGATATTCCAGTTCACCCCTGGGGCCGGATACCCTTATCAGGTTCCCCTTAATCTCCGCCTTAACCCCGTCCTTGAGAGGCACCGGATTCTTGCCAACCCTTGACATATCGACTCAAACCTCCATAATCAGCCGGAACACTCCGAAAATTGTTACCATATATGACACAATACTTCCCCACCTATTCCCTCCACCCTGCATTCCTTGTCCGTTAATAATCCCCGGGAGGTAGAAATTATAGCTGTTCCATAACCTCCCATTACCCTGGGTATATTCTCCTTGTCCACATAAACCCGCCTGCTGGGTTTGCTTATTCTTATCATCTTCTCGATGGCACAATTATCCTGCCCGTCATACTTGATATATATTCTCAATTTTCCCTGCAGATCATCCCTGATGGCCTTAACATCTCTAACATAGCCATTCTCCAGGAGTATTCGGGCAATATGTGCTTTCACCTTGGAAGCGGGAACCTCCGCATAATCCATTCTGGCGGTAATAGCATTTCTTATCCTGGTTAACATATCTGCAATGGGATCTGTCATCATATCGCATCCACCTTATGTTTTATAATCTTTGCTTTCCCTACCAACTTGCTTTTACCACTCCCGGAATCTTGCCCTTCAGAGCAAGCTCCCGGAAACAAATTCTACAAATTCCAAATCTGCGGATATAGCCCCTGGCTCTGCCACAACGGCTACACCTGTTATACTCTCTTACCTCGAATTTCTGTTCTCTTTTAGCTTTGGCTATCAAACTCTTTCTCGCCACTGCTATTCTCCTTAATCTAACCTCTCTTCAATGGCATTCCCAGAAGTAACAATAATTCACGGGCCTCCTCATCAGTTTCGGCGGTGGTAACAATGGTTATGTCCATCCCCATCACCTTGATGATATCGTCATAATCGATCTCGGGGAATATAATATGTTCCTCTACTCCAAAGTTATAATTTCCATCCCCGTCGAAGCCGTTGGTAGGCAATCCCCGGAAATCTCTTATCCGGGGAACGGCCACATTGACCAGCCTGTCAAAAAACTCGTACATTCTCTGCTGCCTCAGGGTCACCATGCATCCAACCGGTACACCGGCCCTGAGATTGAAAGCGGCGATAGACTTACGGGAGCGGGTAATCCTGGGAGCCTGCCCGGTTATCATGGCCAGCCCTTCCCTGGCCGACTCTATCACCTTGGGGTCCTCGGTGGCCTCTCCCAGCCCCATATTCAGCACTATCTTGGCCAGACGCGGCACCTCCATAACATTCTTGTATCCGAACTTCTTGCTTAACTCAGGTACTGCCTTTTCTTTGTATAACCGATTTATGTTGGGTTTTTCCGTTTTCTCGATCATCTCTTTCACCATTTGCCCAATCCTGAATTATCCTTCCAGTATCCGGATTTATTCTTCATCGCTCAACATCTCATTGCATTTTTTGCACTTACGGATTTTGCGCCCATCCGCCAGTTCACCTACAGCGACCTTGGTCAACTGTCCGCATTTGGGGCATACCAGTCTTACATTGGAGGCATCGATGGGAGCTTCCATCTCGATTATTCCTCCCTGGTCCTGCTGGCTCTCGGCCCGCTTATGCTTCTTTATCATATTTGCCTTCTCCACAATTACCCGGTTGGCGCTGGGGTATACTTTGAGAACCTTCCCCTCCACACCCCGGTAATTGCCCGACATAACTCTCACCGTATCGTTCTTCTTAATCTTCATTGCTCTCTTTCAGTACTCCTATATCACCTCGGGTGCCAGAGACACTATCCTCATAAACTTCTTCTCTCTGAGCTCCCTGGCTACCGGCCCGAATATTCTGGTTCCCACCGGCTCCTTCTGTTCATTAATTATCACTGCTGCATTCTGATCGAATCTGATATAACTTCCGTCATTCCTCCCTATCTCCTTGCTGGTACGAACGATAACACATTTGACAATCTGTCCCTTTTTTATCTCGCTACCCGGTATGGCAACCTTCACCGAAGCGCTGATAATGTCACCAATGGAAGCGTAGCGCCTCCTCGATCCTCCCAACACCTTGATACATCTTACTTTTTTAGCCCCCGAATTGTCGGCGACGATAAGATTTGTCTGCATCTTGATCATGGTAGTCTGCTCCTACTGTGCCCTCTCCAGGATTTCAGAAACTCGCCATCGCTTTAGTTTACTCAGCGGCCTGGTGGAAATTACCTCTACCTTATCCCCGATTCTACAGTCATTAGACGCATCGTGGGCGTATATCTTGGAGGTCTTTTTCAGTATCTTCTTGTATTTCTCATGCTGTATGGTGCGCTCCACTGAAACCACCACGGTCTTATCCATCTTATTGCCTATTACTTTTCCAAACAGAGTCTTTCTCGAAATCTTTCGATTCATTATTTCTCCTCGTCCATTCTTCTCAACCCCCCAGGTGAGCGTTCACCCCCCAGGGCCAACCGCTCACTCCCCGGAGAGGGGGACGAATTTACCTCAATCTTCCTCAACCGGTTCAGCCGGACCGGCATCCCCGCTTCCTCCGGTATCTTCTCCACCGGCCTTGATCTTCTCATTTATTATGGTCTTTACCCGCGCCAACTCACGGCGGGTGCTGCGAACCTGAAGCGGATTATCCAGCCGCTTGATGGCAAGCTGAATCTTCATCCGGCTCAGATCCTCCATCAGCTCATCCTCCCGGGCTCTCAGTTCGTCAATTGTCATTTCTCTGTACTCAATTGCCTTCATCACTACAACCGTCCGGTTTGATTAAATATCTCAAGCAGCTCTAAAACATTCAGGGGCGCTAATACTAACCCGGCACCTTTCCCTTTCCCACTCTCTTCATGAACCTTGTCTTAATAGGCAGCTTTGCCGAAGCACGGCGCATCGCCTCCCTGACCAGGTCGGTGGAGCCCCCTCCCACTTCAAAGAGTATCCGGCCCGGTTTAACCACTGCCACCCAGTATTCCGGCTCTCCCTTGCCCTTTCCCATTCTGGTCTCCGCCGGGGTGACGGTAACCGGTTTGTCGGGGAATATTCTCACCCATAGCTTCCCCTGCCTGGCCAGATGACGCATGATGGCCACTCTGGCAGCCTCTATCTGTCTTCCGTTAATCCATCCGGGAGCCTCCGCCTGCAGGGCATGCTCTCCGAAGTTGATATGAGAACCCTTGCTGGCTACCCCGCACATCCGGCCGCGGTGGTGTTTCCTGAATTTTGTTCTCCTGGGCATTAACATTCCGGATCATCCTTCCAGATTGATATCTTCCTTTACCTTCCCGCTTCCTCTATAGCTTTCTCACTGATCCTGCGTTTGAACTCACTGGGGAAAATCTCTCCCCGGTATATCCACACCTTTACCCCTATACATCCATAGGTGGTAAAAGCGGTACTATCTGCATAATCTATATCGGCCCGCAGGGTGTGAAGCGGCACTCTCCCCTCCATATATCCTTCACTCCTGGACATCTCGGCTCCGCCCAGCCTGCCTGCACATATTATCTTAATTCCCTCGGCTCCCATGCGCATGGCCGAGCTTATCGCCTTTTTCATTGCCCTCCGGAAGGATATCCTCTGAACCAGCTGGCCGGCGATGTGTTCAGCCACCAGCTGAGCGTTCAGCTCGGGCTTCTTTACCTCTTTGATATCGATGTTGACCTTTTTGCCGGTCAGATGGGCCAGCTCTTCACTGAGAAAATCCACTTCGGCCCCTTTGCGGCCTATTACCATACCCGGCCTGGCAGTATAGATATGAATCCTTACCTTATCTCCCCTTCTCTCCACCTCTATCTTGGCTATGCCGGCGCGGTAAAGACGCTTCTTGATATATCGCCTGATGGTAAAATCCTCCTCCAGCCACTCCGCATTGGCCTTGGTGGTAAACCACTTGGAATCCCAATCGCGGTTAATCCCCAGTCTTAATCCTATTGGACTAGATTTCTGGCCCAAAATATCCTCCTTTAAATCTCACTATTCCTTCTTTTCCTTTTCCTTTTCCTTTTCCTCAATCTCACCGGTATATTCAACGTTAACAGTAATATGACTGCTTCTCTTTCGTATTCTGTAGGCCCGGCCCTGTGCTCTGGGCCTGATTCTGTACATGGTCCTTCCCTCGTCTACATTTACCGATTTCACCACCATCTCTTTAGGTTCCACCGGATGGTTAAACTTCTCGGCCAGATTATGCATGGCCGATACGATAACCTTGCCGATGGGGCGGGAGGCACCCTTCTTGGAAAACCTCAGTATATCCACAGCTTCTTCCACAGATTTCCCCCTCACCAGATCAGCGGTTATTCTTGCCTTTCTGGGCGATACCCTCACATGTCGCGCGGCGGCGCGTGCTTCCATTTTCGCCTACCTCCAACTATCTATCCAGTTCGGTCTTCTTCATGGCATGGCCCCGGTATGTCCTGGTGGAAACAAATTCTCCCATTTTGTGCCCAACCATATTCTCAGTGACGAAAACCGGGACAAACTTGTTACCATTATATACTGCAACGGTATGTCCCACAAATTCGGGAGAGATGGTAGACCTGCGGGCCCAGGTCTTTATAACTTTCTTCTCCCCCCTCTCGTTCATCTCCTCGATCTTGGTCATCAGTTTCTCGTCAATGTAGGGCCCTTTTTTCAGCGATCTGCTCATTTAACCTCCGATTTATCTTCTGCCCTCGTACCGGGCACAGGTCTTAACCCTCCGTTAACCAGTTTACCTGCTTATCTCTTCTTTTTCCTTCTACGAACGATATATTTATCCGACAGCTTCCTCCTGCCCCTGGTTCGGTATCCCTTGGTGGGCTTGCCCCAGGGAGTTACGGGATGACGGCCTCCACTGCCATGGCCTTCTCCGCCACCCAGGGGATGATCCACCGGATTCATGGAAACACCCCTCACTTTGGGCCTGCGTCCCAGCCAGCGCGATTTTCCGGCCTTGCCAACATCCACATTCTCATGGTCAACGTTGCTGGCCTGACCTATAGTGGCATAGCACTCCTTCCTCACCATCCTGACCTCTCCGCTGGGCAGCCTGAGCAGGATGTGGTCTCCCTCCTTGGCCAGAATCTGGGCGTAAGCACCGGCGCTCCTGGCAATCTGAGCACCCCTGCCCCTGACCAGTTCCACATTATGCACGAACAGGCCGGGGGGAATCCTCTCCAGCGGAAGGGCATTACCCGGATTGATGCCGGCATCCGGACCGGACATCAGCCTGTCACCCTCCTTAATTCCGTGAGGAGCGATGATATATCTCTTTTCTCCATCCACATACTGAAGCAGGGAGATGAAGGCGGACCGGTTGGGATCATATTCCATCGAAACAACCCTGGCAGGAATACCGAATTTATCCCGCTTGAAGTCGATGATCCGGTACCGGCGTTTATGTCCCCCTCCCCGTCTTCTGGAGGTAATCCTTCCCCTATTATTTCTGCCACCGGTCTTCTTCAGCGGTGCCACCAGCGATTTTTCCGGCGGCCTCTTGCTCAGCACAGAATAGTCCGTTACCGTTTTGTGCCTCAGAGCCGGTGAAGTCGGTTTGAATTTCTTAACTGCCATATCTCTATTCCTCAGTCTTTAATCCTGTTACACCTGATCAAAGAGATCGATTTTATCTCCTCCGGCAAGGGTAACTATGGCCTTCTTGCTATCCGGCTGCTTGCCGGTGAATTGGCCAGCTCTGGTATAGTTAGTCTTCTGCTTGCCTCTGAGGACCGTAGTTCTTACCTTCTTTACAGTTACATCAAACAACAGTTCGATAGCTTCCTTTATCTGCTTCTTGTTGGCCCTTTTCTCCACCTCGAATACGAACTTGTTGCTCCGTTCTCTCAGATCGGTGCTTCTTTCTGTAATAACGGGCCTCTTTATTATCCTTCTGGGATCGAGTTTCAAGAGAATACCTCCTGAAGTGAATCTACAGCTTCCCTGGTAAACAGCAGAGTCTCCGCCTTAAGTATTTCATAAGCATTGAGGCTGTTACCCAGAATAAATTCAACCCCTTTGATATTCCTCATGGAGCGGTAAATGTTTTCGTCGAAAGAATCTGCTACGAACAGAACCTTCCTTCCATGCAGCCCCGCAGACTGCAGAAAATCAGTAAAAGTCCGGGTACGGGGGCTATCCATGGAAACATCCTCCACCACCACCACTTCCTCTGATTTCGACTTATCCGAAAGTGCCGAACAGAGGGCGGTTCTCTTCATCTTTCCGGGCATGGAATAGCCAAAATCCCTTGGAGCCGGACCAAAGGTAACCCCGCCACTCCGCCACAGGGGGGATTTCCGGGTGCCCGCCCTGGCTCTTCCGGTACCCTTCTGGCGGTACGGCTTGGCTCCGCTGAATTTTACCTCACTGCGCCCCTTGGCCTTGGCGGTACCTCTTCGCCGGTTGGCCCTGTACATTCGAACGGCATCATACAGCACCGCTCTGTTTACGGGAGCGTTGAAAAGATCATCCGGCAGCTCCATACTGCCCTTCAAATCACCACTGAAATCATATACCTTTGCGCTCGCCATGCTGCCTCCTGAATACTAACTCTGAGCGGGAGTTAGCCTTACAATCCTCAATATATTGTTTCTGGCTCCGGGAACGGCTCCCCTGACCAGTAGCAGGTTGTTTTCCCGGTCCACTTCGACTACATCCAGGTTCCTGATGTGCACCCGCTGGTTTCCCATCTGGCCCGGAAGCTTGGTGCCCTTGAACACCCTGGAAGGATCCGCTGCCATTCCTATCGATCCCGGTACCCGGTGAGCCTTGGATCCGTGTGTTTCCTTGCCACCGTGGAATCCATGCCTCTTCACCACTCCCTGGAATCCCTTTCCCTTGCTCATTCCATGGACATCCACCTTGCCGGCATCCTCGAAAATACTTACGTCCAGCATCTGCCCCACCTGGTAATCATCCGGATTTTCCACCTTGAACTCCTGCAGATACCGGTAGGGTGGCAGATCCGCCTTGCGGAAATGCCCTATCTCAGGCATATTGGCCCGGGAGGGTTTAAGTTGTTCAAATGCGATCTGAACAGCGTTATACCCCTCCTTCCCGGCTTTCTTTATCTGAACCACCGGACAGGGACCCGCCTGGATCACAGACACCGGGATGATACTTCCCTCATCACCGAATACATGGGTCATTCCAATTTTTCTTCCGATCAAACCTACCATCAGTTCCTCCGAAAAATCACACCTTGATCTCTATGTTAACTCCGGCCGGCAGATCAAGTTTCTGAAGCTCGTCCACCGCCTTGGCCGTCACGTTGGTAAGCCAGATCAGTCTCTTATGGACACGGATCTCGAACTGTTCTCTGGACTTTTTATTAACGTGCGGCGATCGAAGAACTGTATAAACAGTCCTCTTGGTGGGCAGGGGTATCGGGCCCGATATATCAGCACCGGTCCTTCGGGCCGTTTTTACAATCTCCTCTGCACACCTGTCCAGTACAGGATGTTCATAAGCCTTCAATTTTATTCTTATCTTTTGACCTTCCACCGGTCAACCTCCGAACCTCTTCAAAATGGTTTACTCGATTATTTCCGTTACCACACCGGCGCCTACGGTATGGCCACCCTCCCGGATGGCAAACCGCAGCTCCTTCTCCATCGCTATGGGGGTAATAAGCTCTATATCCAGCTCCACATCATCACCCGGCATCACCATCTCGGTGCCCTCGGGCAAGTGCGCCACACCGGTCACATCCGTGGTCCTGAAATAAAACTGGGGACGGTACCCATTAAAAAACGGGGTATGACGTCCACCCTCCTCCTTCTTCAATACATATACCTTGCCCTTGAACTTCCGGTGAGGCGTCACAGACCCGGGCTTGGCAACCACCATCCCACGGTCCAGCCAATTCTTGTCTACACCCCTCAACAACAAACCAACATTATCACCGGCCATCCCCTCATCCAGCATCTTCCTGAACATCTCAACACCGGTCACCACCGTCTTCTGAGTCTCCTTTATCCCTACTATCTCAACCTCTTCACCAACCTTGACCTTGCCCCGCTCTATCCTGCCAGTGCCAACAGTGCCCCGGCCGGTTATCGAAAATACATCCTCCACCGGCATCAAAAACGGCAAATCAACATCGCGCTCAGGCTCAGGTACATAATTGTCCATCGCATCCAGCAGCTCCCATACACACTTAACCTCTTCACTCTCACCGTCATCACTCTCCAAAGCCTTCAACGCACTGCCCCGAACCACAGGTATGTCATCACCAGGAAATTCATACTCCGTCAATAACTCCCTTACCTCCAACTCCACCAGATCCAGAAGCTCAGGATCGTCCACCATGTCCGTCTTGTTCATAAATACCACCAAACTCGGAACATTCACCTGACGAGCAAGAAGTATATGCTCCCGCGTCTGAGGCATGGGACCGTCCGCAGCACTCACCACTACCACAGCCCCATCCATCTGCGCCGCCCCCGTTATCATATTCTTGATGTAATCAGCATGACCGGGACAGTCAACATGAGCATAATGACGGTTATCCGTCTCATACTCAACATGAGCAGTGGCTATGGTTATACCCCGCTCCCGCTCCTCGGGCGCCTTGTCTATCTCATCAAACGGTATAAAGGTCGCCCCACCCTTCTTCTCAAGGTGCTTGGTTATCGCAGCCGTCAACGTAGTCTTGCCGTGATCAACATGACCTATCGTCCCTATGTTCAAATGCGGCTTGGTCCTCTCGAACTTTTCCTTGGCCATAAACATCCTCCTTTACTGCGCCAGGTCGGTTATATGACCCAGCTTTTCCGCTACCATCTCAGGGGGCACCCTGCCATACCTGGCAAACTGCATGGTGAAAATCGCCCTTCCCTGAGACAGCGATCTCAGCGCGGTTGCATACCCGAACATTTCAGAAAGGGGAACCCTGGCCTTAACCACCTGAGCATCCGCCCGGTGCTCCAGTTCTTCAACCTTTCCCCTTCTTATGTTTAAATCATTTATAACATCCCCCATATATTCTCCGGGGACGATTACCTCCAGATCCATTACCGGCTCCATCAGCGCCGGATTGCCCTTGTGCAGGCCGCTGGAACATGCCTTGCTGCCTGCTATCTGAAAGGCCAATTCTGTGGAATCGACCGGATGATGGGACCCGCTGACCAGGGTTACCTTGACATCTATAACCCTGTAACCGCCCAGTGGTCCGCTCTCCAGGGATTCCTTGACTCCATTTTCTACATATTTAACATACTTCTTGGGAACCTTGTCCCCGCTGCAGGTATTCTCGAACTGGAATCCTCCATCCTGGTTAGGTTCAAGCTCGAGCAACACATGACCGTACTGCCCCTTGCCTCCACTCTGCCTGATAAACTTACCCTCCGACTTGCCGGGTCTGGTTATGGTTTCCCGGTATGCCACCTGCGGTTTTCCGAAGTTGGCTCTTACCTTCTTCTCTCTGATTATCCTGTTTATCAGAACCTCCAGATGAAGCTCTCCCATACCCGATATTATGGTCTGACCTGTTTCCTCATCCACACTCACAGTGAAAGTGGGGTCCTCTACCGCCATGGCATCCAGGGCTGCATTGAGCTTTGCTTCATCTGCCTTGGTTTTCGGTTCTATGGCCATGGAGATAACCGGTTCCGGAAACTGCATGGTCTCCAGCTGTACCGGATGCCCGGTCTCACAGAGGCTGTCACCGGTCCTGGAATTCTTCAGCCCCACCACCGCCACTATATCACCGGTTCTTATCTCATCCACATCGGTGGTCTTGTTGGCGTGAACCAAAAGGATACGCTGAAAACGCTCCTTCTTCCCATTATTGGCATTTATCAGCTGGGTACTTTTCTGTATGGTGCCGCTGTATACTCTGAGATAATGAAGGGTACCCACAAATTCGTCGTTAACTATCTTGAAAACCAGAGCGGAGAATGGGGCTTCATCATCCGCCGGCCTTGATTCCTCCTTCTCATTGTTGGGGTTGATTCCCTTAATGGGAGGAACATCGGTGGGATCGGGAAGGTAGGATACCACCCCGTCCATCAGAAGCTGGACTCCCATGTTTCTGAGGGCGGAACCGCAGAATACCGGAACCACGGCAATATCGTTGACCGCCTGCCGGAGTGCAGCAATTATTGCCTCTTCAGAAACATCAGCTCCGTCCACCACATGATGGAGGATATCCTCGTCATAATCGGCCAGCTCTCCCAGGAGCTCCTCTCTTGCCTGCAGGCATTCTGCTTCCATATGGCCGGGGATCTCCTTGCTCTGGTAACGCACTCCCAGGCTCTCCTTATCAAAGTAGACCGCCTTCATTCTAATCAGGTCGACTATTCCGCAGAAATCGTCTCCACTCCCGATGGGGAGCTGAACCGGAAGAGCATTGCTCTTGAGACGGTCGTGCATCATCTCAACTACATTCCTGAAATCCGCTCCCACCCGGTCCATCTTGTTCACGAAGGCCAGCCTGGGGATATGATAGTGCTCCGCCTGCCTCCATACCGTTTCAGACTGGGGCTCCACACCGCCCACACCACAGAACAGTGCGACCACTCCATCCAACACCCTCAGGCTTCTCTCCACCTCCATGGTGAAGTCAACATGTCCCGGAGTATCTATGATATTGATCTTACAGTCCTGCCAGTAACAGGTAGTAGCAGCAGAAGTTATGGTTATACCGCGCTCCCTCTCCTGCTCCATCCAGTCCATCACAGCATTTCCGTCATGAACTTCGCCCATCCGGTGAACCTTACCGGTATAGAAGAGTATCCTCTCGGTAAGGGTGGTTTTACCGGCATCTATGTGGGCAGCAATGCCTATATTACGGGTCTTATCCAGCGGAAACGTTCTGGTCATCATACCTTTCCATACCGGGGCCCCTAACCTTCCCCCGGTATAAAAGGCGGGGGATAAAGCTAGGTGGGTTTCCGGCGTGTAGTGACTTTAAAGCAAACTTGCTTCTGTCTCATTTATATTTTTCCTCACCCCACTTTGACACCCGTACATTTACGGACACCAAATCGGTTTTCCCCTCCCATCCTCACCTGAAAATCTATTTTTACCCGGACCTTCCAGGATCCGGAAAACAAATTACCACTTATAATGGGCGAATGCCTTGTTAGCCTCCGCCATACGGTGGGTATCCTCACGCTTCTTGACCGAAGGACCCTCCTGCTTGTAAGCAAGCATTACTTCGCGGGCCAAACGCTCCGCGACAGTGTGTTCGGCCCTCTGCCTGGCGTAACTTATAATCCATCTCATCGCCAGGGTGGTCCTTCTGCCGGCTCTCACTTCAACCGGCACCTGATAGGTTGCCCCTCCTACCCTTCTGGACCTGACCTCCAGAAGAGGCTTCACATTTTCGATAGCCTTCTTCAGCACTTCCAGGCCTTTCTTTCCGGTTTCTTCTGATATGATATCCAGGGCCCTGTATACATTCTTCTCGGCGACACCCTTCTTACCACTGTGCATTACATAGCTTATGAACCGGCCCAGAAGCTCGTCATTGTATCTGGGGTCCTTCTCCCATTTTCTTCTTATTACTTCACGTCTGCGCGGCATATCGTATAAATCTCCAAACTATCGGGTAATATTTTACTTAGGCTTCTTCACTCCGTATTTCGATCTTCCCTTCTTCCGGTCATCCACACCGCTGGTATCCAGCGATCCCCTGATAATATGATACCTCACTCCGGGCAGGTCCTTAACCCTTCCGCCTCTTACCAGAACGATGGAATGCTCCTGTAGATTATGTCCTTCTCCTGGTATGTATGCGGTTACCTCGTGCCCGTTGGTCAACCTGACCCTGGCCACCTTCCGGATAGCTGAATTGGGTTTTTTGGGTGTGGAGGTGTACACTCTGGTGCATACGCCTCTCCTCTGTGGACACCCTTCCAGCGCCGGGGCGCTCTTCTTCTGGGTTACTTTCTTTCTGCCTTTTCTTATCAGTTGATTTATAGTCGGCATATGGCTTTTGACTCCATTTTCTTCTTCAACACCGGGCTCTGGACATACATACCCGCCTTTAGCGTAGAGGGTAAGTTAACAATCCATTATACCCTTGTCAAGCAAATATTTTAGCTCTATTTCACTTTTGCCGGGGCTATTTCCGTTTTTGCCGGATCAGGCCCCAATCTGCCTCTCCTCTTTCATTTCACTTATTATTTCAGCAATCTCTTCCTCTTCGAATTCCTTTTCCACCAGTTCCTCTTCGCTCATCTCCTCATCCAGCTCGATATCCCTGAATTTTGACTGCCCTGTACCGGCCGGGACAAGACGGCCCATAATCACATTCTCCTTCAAGCCTCTCAGATAGTCCACCTTGCCCTCTACCGAGGCTTCTGTCAACACCCTGGTGGTCTCCTGGAAACTTGCCGCAGATATAAAGCTCTCGGTGGTCAGAGAAGCTTTGGTAATACCCAGCAGGAGGGGTTTGAAGGTAGCAGGTTCACCGCCGTCCTTCATTACATTCTCATTCTCCTCCTGGAATTCGGATTTGCTGACTATATCCCCCTCCAGGAACAGGGTGTCTCCAGGTTCTTCCACGGTAACCTTCTGCAGCATCTGACGTACGATTACCTCAATATGTTTATCGTTGATTCGAACGCCCTGCAACCGGTATACCTCCTGGATTTCATTCACCAGGTAATTCTGAGCGGCGTTAACACCCTTTATGTTCAATATATCATAGGGATTTACCGGGCCTTCGGTAAGATTATCCCCGGCCTCTATCCGGTCACCTTCATACACCCGGAGGTGCTTACCCTGAGGCACCCGGTAGCTTCTCTTGTCCCCGCTTTCGTTCTCCACTACGATCTTACGCATACCCTTCTTGACTGCTCCGAATTTTACCATACCGTCGATTTCGGAAACTACGGCCGCCTCCTTGGGTTTTCTCACCTCAAAAAGCTCCGCCACTCTGGGCAGCCCGCCGGTGATATCCCTGGTCTTTGTTATCTCTTTGGGAATCCTGCAGATAATATCCCCCGGAACAATTTCATCGCCGTCATGTACGGTAACCCTGGCACCGGTGGGCATTATGTAATTACCTGTTACATTGCCCTTTTCATCCAGAAGCTCAATGTGAGGATGCAGTTTCTTCTCTCTGTCATCCACAATCACCATCTGTCTGAGTCCGGTCTTCTCGTCTATCTCCTCCTTGAGAGTGACCCCTTCCTTGATATCGCGGAATTTGAGCTTTCCGCCCTTATCCGAGATAATGAAATGAGAGTATGGATCCCATTCATAAATTATTCTTCCCCCCTCCACCTCTTCTCCTTCTTTCACCTTCAGCTCCGCTCCGTAAGATACTCCTATCCTTTCCAGCACCCTGTCACTCTTCTTGTCACGGATTATAACTTCACCCTTCCTTCCCACTACCAGCATCTTGCCCTGGCGGTTCACCACAGACTTAACCCTGACAAATTCAACTATTCCTTTGTGCTTGACTTTCTTCTGGGTATGTTCCGCGATTCTGGCAGCTGTTCCGCCTACGTGGAATGTCCGCAGGGTAAGCTGGGTCCCCGGTTCGCCAATCGACTGAGCTGCGACCACTCCCACCGCCTCGCCAATATCCACCATTCTGCCGGCAGCCAGGTTTCTGCCGTAACAGAGGCTGCACACTCCCCGGCCGGATTCACAGGTCAGAACCGATCTGATCTTGACCTTCTCCACACCCCGGTCTTCTATCTCCAGGGCCAGCTCTTCGCTAATCAGAGAATTCGCCTCCACAATAACTTCGCCTGACTGTGGATCTACAACGTCGTCAACCACCACCCTGCCCAGAATACGGTCGCTGAGATACTCGATAATCTCTTCACCCTCTTTCAGTGCAGTGGTGTCCACTCCCATGATAGTACCGCAGTCATGCTCGGTAATAATCACATCCTGCGCCACATCCACCAGCCTCCTGGTAAGATATCCGGCATCTGCGGTCTTGAGTGCGGTGTCGGCGAGACCCTTACGGGCTCCGTGGGTAGAGATAAAGTACTGCAGTACCGACAAACCTTCCTTGAAGTTAGCAGTAATGGGCATCTCGATGATTTCACCCACTCCCCCCACGATCTTCTTCTGAGGCTTGGCCATCAGGCCCCTCATGCCGGCAAGCTGGCGGATCTGCTCCCTGTTACCTCTGGAGCCTGAAACTGCCATGGTGTAAATCGGATTCAGCCCCTCCCTGTCCCTGCTGAGGTTCTCCAGCATCACATCGGCAACCTCATTGGTGGCATGGGTCCATTTATCGATGATTTTATTGTAACGCTCGCCATCGGTAATAACACCATCACTGTACTGCTTCTGGATGGAATTGACATCTTTCTGAGCCTCCTTGATCAGCTTCTTCTTCTCTTCCGGCACTACGATGTCGTCTATGCCGATGGTTATCCCGGCGATGGTGGAGTAAAGGAATCCGATATCCTTCAGCCTCTCCAGAAACTGTACTGTTTCATGGTTGCCCAGCTTCTTGTAGCAATCACCCACCAGCTGGCCTATGTTCTTCTTATCTATCAGTTCGTTGATAAATCCCAGTTCATCCGGGACTATCTGGTTCAGAATGACTCTTCCAGCGGTGGTCTCCTTGAGTTCTCCGTTTATCCTGACCTTTATCCGTGCATGGATGTCCAGCACACCGCTCTCTCTGGCCAGAATTACCTCTTCCGGGTGATAGAAAGCCTTGCCCTCGCCCCTGGCACCATCCTTGGCCATGGAAATATAATAGAGGCCCAGAACCATATCCTGGGTTGGAGAGGCCAGCGGGGAACCGTTGGCCGGGGACAGGATATTGTTCGCCGAAAGCATCAGAGTTCTTGCCTCCAATTGGGCCTCGTATGACAATGGAATGTGAACAGCCATCTGATCGCCGTCAAAATCTGCATTAAAAGCTGTACAAACCAGAGGATGGATCTGTATCGCTTTTCCTTCCACCAGCTTGGGCTTGAAAGCCTCTATCCCCAGCCGGTGCAGGGTTGGAGCCCGGTTAAGCAGGACAGGATGTCCTTCGATAATTTCTTCCAGGATATCCCATACTTCCGGTCTTTCCCTCTCCACCAGCTTCTTGGCACTCTTAACCGTCTGGACATAATTCTTCTCTTCCAGCTTCCTTATTATAAAAGGCTTGAACAGTTCCAGGGCCATGGATTTGGGCAGACCGCACTGGTCCATCCCCAGTTCCGGTCCCACTACGATTACTGAACGCCCCGAATAATCCACACGCTTACCCAGCAGATTCTGGCGGAACCGTCCTTTTTTGCCTTTGAGCATATCGCTGAGGCTCTTCAGAGGCCTGTTCCCCCGTCCTCTCACCGCCCTGGAACGGCGGCCGTTATCGAACAGGGCATCTACTGCTTCCTGCAGCATCCTCTTCTCATTACGCAGGATTACCTCGGGAGCCCTTATCTCTATAAGCTTCTTGAGGCGGTTGTTACGGTTGATAACCCTTCTGTAAAGATCATTCAAATCGCTGGTAGCAAACCGTCCACCCTCCAGAGGAACCAGCGGCCTGAGGTCGGGAGGAAGCACCGGTATTACATCCAGCACCATCCATTCCGGCTTATTGTTGCTGTGACGGAAGGCTTCGATAACCTTCAAGCGCTTGAGTATGGTCTTCTTCCGCTGCACCGAGGTTTCTACCTTGGCCTGGGCACGCAGATTTATAGCTTCCTCTTCTATATTGATCTGAGAGAGGAGTTCCTTTATAGCCTCCCCGCCCATCCTGGCCTTGAATTCCTTGCCCTCCTCGGTCAGCTGATTATATTTCTCGTTATCGATCAGCTCCTTGTACTTCAGATCGGTATCTCCGGGGTCTGTCACTATGTGAGATTCGTAGTAAAGAACCCGCTGCACATTTCTCATGGTTATACCCAGCAGATAAGCTATCCGGCTGGGTATCCCCTTGTGAAACCAGATATGTGCCACCGGGACAGCCAGTTCTATATGGGCCAGTCTTTCCCTTCTTACCCGGGATCTGGTAACCTCCACACCGCAGCGGTCGCATATGACTCCCTTGTAACGGATTCTCTTGTATTTCCCGCAGGAACATTCAAAGTCCTTGACCGGGCCGAAAATCCTCTCACAGAAAAGACCGTCCTTCTCCGGTTTAAAGGAACGGTAATTTATTGTCTCCGGCTTGATTACTTCACCATAGCTCCACGACCTGATAACTTCGGGGGAAGCTATCTGGATGCCTATGGCATCGATATCCGTCGGTTTCTTCCGGTTCTTGTCAAAATATGCACTATACAAGGGAAACCTCCATTTGATTCCGTTCCCTGAATTTCAAAAACGTTCCCGATATTCCGGCTGTAAATATTAGTATCAATTTACTCTCCAATGTCCAGCTTAACATCCAGGCAGAGACTCTGCAGCTCCTTCAGCAGCACATTGAACGCCTCCGGGAGGCCTGCCGCGGGAGCACTTTCTCCCTTTACAATGGCCTCATATATATCACTTCGCCCTGCCACGTCGTCCGATTTCACAGTGAGCATCTCCTGAAGGGTATATGCCGCACCGTATGCTTCCAGTGCCCACACCTCCATCTCTCCGAATCTCTGTCCGCCGAATTGAGCCTTCCCGCCCAGGGGCTGCTGTGAAACGAGGGAGTATGGTCCAATGGAACGGGCATGGATCTTGTCATCCACCAGATGGGACAACTTCATCATATATATATATCCCACCGTAACGTCCATATCGAATGGTTCGCCGGTGATTCCGTCATAAAGTTTCTGGGTGCCGTTCTCGGGAAGGCCGGCATTCTTCAGGGCCTTCTTTATTTCATCCACGGTGGCGCCGTTGAAAACCGGCGTAGCCACCTTGTATCCGCCCTCGCACGCGGCCCATCCCAGATGGGTTTCCAGGATCTGGCCCAGGTTCATCCTGCTGGGTACACCCAGCGGATCCAGAATCAGCTCCACCCTCTGCCCGTTGGGCAGGAATGGCATATCTTCCTCCGGCACTATCCTGGCTACCACACCCTTATTTCCGTGCCTTCCGGCCACCTTGTCACCCACCGCGACCTTCCTCTTCCTGGCTACATATACCTTAACCAGTTTGCTTACTCCGGGAGGCAGTTCATCTCCCCTCATCACCCTTTCCATCTCCTTCTCATATTTACTCTCTACCTTGTCGATGGCTCTGGCGGCGGCCTCCATCAACGACTGGATCTTTTCATCCTTCCGTGAATTCTTCACAATTGGAAGGCCCCACTGCAGGTGATCCAGGTCAATACTCTTGAGAACCTTCTGAGTAATTTTCCTTCCCGCCTTCACCTGCATTTCACCGGTTTCGGAGTGGATCAGCTTTTCGCTGGTCTGCCCCAGCATCAGCTTGGAGAGCCGCTCCCGCCTTACCTGGCGGATATATTCGATCTCCTGCTCCTTCTGCCTCTCCAGACCTTTCACCTTGTTCTTCTCCTGGCTCCTGGCTCTCTCGTCCCTTTCCTTCCTGGAGAAGATCTTGATATCCACCACTATACCATCCATCCCGGGAGGAGCCTTCAGCGAAGCATCCCTTACGTCCCCTGCCTTCTCACCAAATATCGCCTTGAGCAATCTCTCCTCCGGGGTAAGCTCGGTCTCCCCCTTGGGGGTTACCTTACCCACCAGGATATCTCCGGATTTAACCCTGGCTCCAATCCTGATTATTCCATCCTCGTCCAGGTCGGAAAGCATATCCTCGCCCACATTGGGGATCTCCCTGGTAATCTCCTCCATACCCGCCTTGGTGTCACGAACCTGAGTCTCGAACTCCTCGATATGAATAGAGGTATAGGTGTCGCCCTTCACCAGCTTTTCACTGATAATAATAGCATCCTCGAAGTTATAACCCCTCCAGGGCATAAAGGCCACCAGAACATTCTTGCCCAGGGCAAGTTCTCCCGAATCGGTAGAGGAAGCGTCAGCGATGACGTCTCCTTTCCTGACCTTCTGTCCCACATCCACGGTGGGCCTCTGATTTATATATGTATCCTGGTTGGAGCGCTGGAATTTTACCAGGTTGTATTCATCCACGCCGCCGAATCCGGTGAAGTCTTCCAGATCTTCCTCTTCACTACCTGAGTTATAGCTGATCAGAATATTATCGGCGGCAACTCTCTCTACTTTACCGCTGCGCCTGGCCTTAACCAGAACTCCGGAGTCATAAGCCGCCCTCCCCTCAAATCCGGTTCCCACCAGGGGAGATTCCGGTTTCAACAGGGGAACAGCCTGGCGCTGCATATTGCATCCCATCAATGCCCGGTTGGCATCATCATGCTCCAGAAATGGAATCAATGAGGCCGCTGCACTTACCAGCTGATTGGGGGATACATCTATGTAGTCTACATCCCTGGCATCCACCACCACAAAATCCCCCGCGCGGCGGGCCATTATCTTGCGTTCCTTGAACCTGCCCTTTTCATCCACCGGTGCGTTGGCATGAGCGATGGTTACCCGGTCCTCCATAAATGCGGCAAGCATCTCTATCTTATCGGTAACCTTTCCATCCTTAACCACCCGGTAAGGTGTTTCCAGAAAACCGAATTCATTCAGCTTGCCGTAGGTAGCCAGCGAGGTGATCAGGCCGATGTTGGGCCCTTCCGGAGTCTCTATCGGGCAAAGCCGGCCGTAGTGAGTATAATGAACATCTCTTACCTCGAAACCGGCCCGCTCCCTGCTGAGCCCCCCCGGACCCAGCGCCGATAGCCTTCTCTTGTGAGTAAGCTCCGCCAGCGGATTTGTCTGATCCATGAACTGAGAAAGCTGGCTGCTGCCAAAGAAGGATTGTATCACCGCACTGATGGTTCGTGCGTTGACCAGATCGTAGGGAGTGGGATTGTCGGTCTCCTGCAGGGTCATACGTTCCCTTATGATCCTGGCCATCCTGGCCAGGCCCACCGAGAACTGGTTGCTCAAAAGTTCGCCCACCGACCTGATTCTGCGGTTACCCAGGTGGTCTATATCGTCTACCACCCCGTCGGTCTCCTTCAGGTCTATCAGATTCAGCACCACCGCCACAAAATCCTTCTCGGTAAGGGTGGTATTATCCTCATCCACATCTATGCCCAGTCGCCTGTTCATCTTGTAACGGCCTACCCTGGCCAGATCGTATCTCTTGGGATCGAAAAACATCCTGTGCAGCAGAGCCCGGGCTGCCTCCACATTGGGGGGATCGCCGGGACGCATCAGATTATAGATACGCTTGAGAGCCTCTTCGCCGTTGGCGGTAGGGTCCTTCTTCAGGGTGCTGAGAATAACATCGTTCTCTATGTTACCCCTTTCCTCGATCAGAGGCAATTCTAACAGACTCTGGGATTTGAGCAGGTCCAGGGCTGTTTCGGTAAGGGGCTTGCCGGCCTCCAGAATTATTTCTCCGGTCTCCTTGTTCACTACATCCTCCGCAACTATCCGGCCGATCAGCTTGAGATCCTTCTTGCTCTTCCTGGGAGTCAAGTTATAAACCCTGGTGTTGTGGAAGAGTTTTATGATTGCGCTGTTGGGAGAAAATCCCAATGCCTTGAGCAGTACAGTCACCGGAATCTTTCTCTTCCGGTTGATGTAGGTGTACATGATGTTGTTCACATCAATCTTGAATTCCACCCAGGAACCCCGGTAGGGGATGATCCTGGCATTGAAAAGCCTCTTCCCGTTGGGGTGATACTTATCGCTGAAAACGGCACCCGGAGACCTGTGAAGCTGGCTTACAATAACCCGCTCGGCTCCATTTATAATGAAGGTGCCCTTCTCCGTTATCATGGGGATTTCACCCAGGTAAACTTCACTCTGGATGATATCCTTAATGATCGATTCCCCCTCCTCTTCCTCCTTTACCACCAGGCGGAGGGAAGCCTTCAGGGGGACCGCATAGGTAAGATCCCTGTCCTTGCATTCCCTCTCTGTATACTTGGCTTCACCAACCGTGTAACCGAGATACTCCAGGGTGAACCCCCCCCTGGAGGATTCTATGGGGAAGATCGATTTGAACACCGCCTCCAGCCCAACCTCTTCCCTTTTATCTATGGGAACCTTGGGCTGAAGAAACTTTTCAAATGACTTCAACTGAATCTCCAGGAGATGGGGAATCTCCATCACCTGTGGTATTTTACCATAACTGATTCGCTCAGGCATATTAATCATCAGGGCGATCCCTTCCTTATATCCGTTGGAAGTTCCAGCCAACAAGAATTAATTACTTTATCTCCACAGTTGCGCCTACTTCTTCGACCTGTTCTTTAATCTGTTCAGCTTCTTCCTTGTTTACTGCTTCCTTTATGGGAGTAGGACTGTCTTCCACCAGTTTCTTGGCGTCGATAAGGCCAAGACCGGTTATCTTGCGTACTACTTTTATTACCTGAATTTTCTGCTGTCCCACTTCCTTAAGCACTGCGTCAAATTCCGTCTGCTCTTCCTCTTCCTCTTGACCACCACCGGCAGCACCCATTGCACCAGGCGCTATCGCCATGGGTGCGGCTGCGGTTACACCGAAATGATCCTCCATAGCCTTGACCAGTTCGGAAAGCTCCAGAACTGTCATGGATTCCACCATCTCGATGATCTTTTCCACTGTTTTAGAGGAAACCTTCTTCTCTTTCTTTTCCTCCTTCACCTCTTCCTTCTTCTCCTCCTTTTTCTCTGCCTTCTTCTCCTCTTTCTTTTCGGATTTAGCCTCTTTCTTCTCTTCTTTGGCTTCTTTGGCCTTGGCTTTACCCTTTTCCTTCTCTTCTGCCTTGCCCTCGGCCTTTTCTTTCGCCTCGGTTTCTTCCTTCTTCTTGGCCTTGGCAGATTCCTTCTTCTTGGCCTCGTCCTTCTTTGCTGACATCCTCTTTTTTCTCCTTCCTTAAATCATCTGTTCTACGGTTTGTGAAAATAACCGGACCGTCCGGTCTGATGACGGCCCCTCCGCTATCAGGACGCCTTCTTCTTGTCGGAAATGGCATTCAATACACCCACCAGGTCCCTCAGGGAAGCATCGAGGCAATTTACAAAGCCCCGCAGAGGTGCCTGCAAAGTTCCGACAACCTGAGTTATTAAAGCTTCCCGGCTGGGAAGCCCGGCCAGTCTCTCTGTTTCAGCAGCATCCATTATCTGGCCGTCTATGTATCCACCTTTAAATTTGGGCAAATCGTATTCATCCGCGAACTTCTTAATTACCTGTGCCGCTATCACTTCATCCTCATTACTTACCGCCACCGCGGTAGGTCCCTCCAACAGGTGGTCCATTCCCTCTATCCCCAGCTTCTCCATACTTCTCTTCGCCAGGGTGTTTTTAATCACTCTGTATATTACTTCCTTCTCCCGGCACTGGCGGCGGAGCTCCGAAATATCCTTTACATCCAGCCCGGTGAAATCATTCAATATAAAGCTCTTTGAATTCTTGAGAATATCGGCTAAGTCTTCTACTTCTTTCAATTTGCCTGGCTGAACCATATCTTCTGCTCCCTTTCTTTACTTTCTGTAATCGCTCATCAGGCCTGAATCATCCAACTTTACCGAGGGACCCATGGCTGATGACAGATATACACTCCTTATGTATTTTCCCTTAGCCGATGCCGGTTTGGCCTGAACCAGTTCCCTCAGCATGGCTCTTACATTATCGGAAAGCTGTTCCTTCTGGAATGACATCTTTCCCACCGGAACATGAATATTGGCTCCCTTGTCCACCCGGTACTCTATCTTTCCGGCCTTACTCTCCTTTACCGCCCTGGCCACTTCGAAGGTCACTGTCCCCGCTTTGGGGTTGGGCATTAATCCCCTGGGACCCAGAATCTTACCCAGCTTGCCCACTTCGCTCATCATGTCGGGGGTGGTTATGGCCACATCGAACTCCAGCCATCCATCCTGGATCTTCTGGGTGAATTCATCGGAGCCCACATAATCCGCTCCGGCATCGCGGGCTTCCTCCTCCTTCTCACCCCTGGCTATCACCAGCACCTTTATCTCCTTGCCGGTACCATGCGGAAGTATTACCGTACCCCTGACCTGCTGATCAGCATGCCGGGGGTTTACCCCCAGATTGGCGGAAAACTCCACAGTTTCATCGAAATTCGTGCGGGGCAGATCTTTCAGTATATCCAGTGCATCTTCGATCTGGTACTTCTTGCCCCGTTCCGTCTTGTTTCGCCCTTCGCGATATCTCTTGCCGTGCTTCATCTGTTCACCACTTTCTGTTTTCTCACGCCTCCTCAACTATGATCCCCATGCTTCTGGCGGAACCCTCGATTATCTTCACCGCAGCATCAACATTGTGTGCATTGAGATCTTCGGCCTTCCGCCTGGCAATATCCACAAGCTGCTTCCGTTTTATCTTAGCTACCTTTTCCCGGTTCGGTTCCCCCGAACCCTTGGCAATATTGGCCGCTTCCTTAAGCAGCTCAGAAGCCGGAGGCGATTTGGTAATGAATGAAAATGTTCTGTCGGCATAAACCGTAATTTCTACCGGGATAATAGTTCCCGTCATGTTCTGCGTCTGGGCATTGAACTGCTTGCAGAAATCCATGGAACTTACCTGCAGCTGCCCCAGCGCCGGACCCACCGGCGGAGCGGGCGAAGCCTGCCCCCCCGGAATCTGAAGTTTTATAACCTTTAATACCTTCTTCTTGCGTTTCTTAGCCATTAATCATTTACTCCTTGATATCTGTTATCCAGGCAGTAGCAGACCCTACAGTGTTTTTACCTGAAGAAAGTCGAGCTCTACCGGGGTTTCCCGGCCGAAGATGCTTACCAGAACCTTGATCTTCCCCCTCTCCGGATTGATCTCATCCACCACTCCGGTGAAATCGGCAAATGGGCCATCCGTTACCCTGACATGTTCCCCGATGGTAAAGGGAACCTCGGGTATAATACCCTCCTTCTTCTCCATCCGTCCCAGTATCCTGTCCACCTCCTTCTGCGGTATGGGGAAGGGCTTCCTTCCCCCTCCCACAAAGTGAGTTACGCCGGGTACATCTTCTATCATCCCCCAGGTTTCATTGTTCATTTCCATCTCTATCAGCAGATAGCTGGGGAACAGTTTTCTCTTGGAAACTGTTTTCTCTCCCTTCTTCATCTCCGCCACATCCTCCGTAGCTATCAGAACCCTGCCGAATTTATCCTCCAGACCCGACCCTTCTATCAGCCGCTCAATAGTTTCCCTGACCTTCTTTTCCCTGCCCGAGTAAGTGTGAACCACATACCACTTCATATTACTCTTATCCTTCTCCGGTTTCTCTTCACCCCTCTTGACTTCCTGCTCCCGGTCAGTGGTATCAGTATCCTTCTCCCCGGCCCTGCCGCTTTCTTCCTCCCGCTCCGTTTTCTGCTTATCCCCGGTTGCCGCCCCGCTACCGGATTCACCCTTGCCGTTATCCTTCTTCTGTTCATCCGGTGCAGATGCAGCTTCGCCGGGATTCTCCGTTTCCGATTCTTCTACCGCAGAAGCCTTGATATTCTCTTCATCTTCACGGTTTTCCGGTTTCAGGTTTCTGGAATCTTCAGAATTCATCTAACATTCACCGCCAATTAAACTTTCATCTACAAACTACTGGTTCGATTTACCACCCGAATACAAGTCTTATCAAATAAGACAAAATCTGATCTACCACTCCTATGAACACCGTCACAACAAAAGAGGCAATTATTACTATCTTGGTCGACTCCTTGAGTTCCTCCCTGGTGGGCCAGGTCACCTTCTTCATCTCGGCCTTGGTCTCCAACAGAAATTTCCTGATCTTTTCAACCATTGAACTCTCCAGCTACTGCTTATAATTTTCCCTGCCCCCGCCGGCTTACTAACGTGTTTCCTTGTGCATGGTATGCTGCCGGCAGTTGGGGCAAAACTTCTTGAACTTAACCTTACCACTATGGGTACGCTTGTTCTTGGTAGTGGTATAATTTTTATGCTTGCATTTCTCGCAAGCGAGAATAACCAAATCCCTCATCTGTTAATTTCCTTCTTCTACTCGATTATTTCCGTTACCACACCGGCGCCTACGGTATGGCCACCCTCCCGGATGGCAAACCGCAGCTCCTTCTCCATCGCTATGGGGGTAATAAGCTCTATATCCAGCTCCACATCATCACCCGGCATCACCATCTCGGTGCCCTCGGGCAAGTGCGCCACACCGGTCACATCCGTGGTCCTGAAATAAAACTGGGGACGGTACCCATTAAAAAACGGGGTATGACGTCCACCCTCCTCCTTCTTCAATACATATACCTTGCCCTTGAACTTCCGGTGAGGCGTCACAGACCCGGGCTTGGCAACCACCATCCCACGGTCCAGCCAATTCTTGTCTACACCCCTCAACAACAAACCAACATTATCACCGGCCATCCCCTCATCCAGCATCTTCCTGAACATCTCAACACCGGTCACCACCGTCTTCTGAGTCTCCTTTATCCCTACTATCTCAACCTCTTCACCAACCTTGACCTTGCCCCGCTCTATCCTGCCAGTGCCAACAGTGCCCCGGCCGGTTATCGAAAATACATCCTCCACCGGCATCAAAAACGGCAAATCAACATCGCGCTCAGGCTCAGGTACATAATTGTCCATCGCATCCAGCAGCTCCCATACACACTTAACCTCTTCACTCTCACCGTCATCACTCTCCAAAGCCTTCAACGCACTGCCCCGAACCACAGGTATGTCATCACCAGGAAATTCATACTCCGTCAATAACTCCCTTACCTCCAACTCCACCAGATCCAGAAGCTCAGGATCGTCCACCATGTCCGTCTTGTTCATAAATACCACCAAACTCGGAACATTCACCTGACGAGCAAGAAGTATATGCTCCCGCGTCTGAGGCATGGGACCGTCCGCAGCACTCACCACTACCACAGCCCCATCCATCTGCGCCGCCCCCGTTATCATATTCTTGATGTAATCAGCATGACCGGGACAGTCAACATGAGCATAATGACGGTTATCCGTCTCATACTCAACATGAGCAGTGGCTATGGTTATACCCCGCTCCCGCTCCTCGGGCGCCTTGTCTATCTCATCAAACGGTATAAAGGTCGCCCCACCCTTCTTCTCAAGGTGCTTGGTTATCGCAGCCGTCAACGTAGTCTTGCCGTGATCAACATGACCTATCGTCCCTATGTTCAAATGCGGCTTGGTCCTCTCGAACTTTTCCTTGGCCATCTGGTAGACCTCCTGGTTTTTATTTATCTGGAGCCCACGACCGGATTTGAACCGGTGTCCTCTTCCTTACCAAGGAAGTGCTCCACCGCCTGAGCTACGTGGGCTTCCAGCATGTCTCTTCACTGGAGCGGGAAACGGGGATCGAACCCGCGACCCTCAGCTTGGAAGGCTGATGCTCTACCATCTGAGCTATTCCCGCTCCGCGCATCCGGAAAAGACCGGCAAATGCGGTCATCTTCCTGGAATATCTGGTGGGGAGGGGAGGATTCGAACCTCCGAAGGCTTCGCCGACAGATTTACAGTCTGTTCCCTTTGACCACTCGGGAACCTCCCCATCACCGTCGTTTTTAATGCCGGGAAAGCCGAAAAAGCAATATATATCCCCTCGGCCCGATTGATGCAAGCTCAAATTTTCTAATATGTTAGAAACCAGTTACCTTTTTCCCCGGCCTCGTAATTCTGGAGCTGGCGAAGGGAATTGAACCCCCAACCTACTGATTACAAATCAGTTGCTCTACCCATTGAGCTACGCCAGCTCGGGATATACCTATCCCCGCAAACGTCAAGGTTGTAATATTAGTTTTATTGAATCACATTGTCAAGAAAAAAACGGGCAAAAAAATCCATAATCACTTTCGGCTATAAAAAATCCTCCATCCCCTGTGCTATCTGCCCGGTACGAAAATCCCGTCTAATATAATAAATGGCAGAAATCAACGCAAGTTATTAGATCAATATCAAGAGCTGTTTCGGGGATAAACTTATCATTCCCGAAAATCCTCTCTGACTAAGCCGGCTCCTTCACTGGTAAACCATTATGTATTTCCCGCACCAGTACCGGGAAACTCCAATCAAACTTTATGCTTGACGGAATTGTACAACCTGTGGTATCCTGTATATCGTGGAATATCGGGGTCTCAAAAGGCCCAATGAGACCCATGCAAATTAGAGTTCCGAAAGGAGGGAAGCAAACCCATTCAAAGGGAGAAAAGGGTATTATGCTCTTTTTGTCTTTTTGCCGGTTTGACAGAGATGCCCGGAAGGGGCTGACCCAGGAAAGGAGGATAGATTCAACAGTAAATTCGCGCGGAATGTTAATCTCGAGAACCCTGATCCGGATGTGAAGCGAGTAATATCCGTGTCAGGCCCGTAAATGAGTTGAGATACCAGAAGAAGAAAAACTCTTCTTCGCTTTTTGAACCGGAGGATTATAGAATGAAGAAACTTGCACTACTTTCATTGGTATTCCTTTTATTACCCGCTGTCGTCAGTGCTCAGTGCACGAAGGAAGGCGCAACGGGTATTTATGTTACTTTTCCCACGGGGATTCAGGACATTTTCGCAGGTCAGACGCTGACCTACACTATCGGTCCCGCCAACTTCGGTGGTGCCACCGATACATTCTGTCTTGAAGCCACCTCGGCCAGAGGATGGACATTAGTAGGCGATCCCCCGCTGGGAGACTGCTTCATACTCGATTCCATGACTTACATGAACTACGATGTTTCTGTCACGGCTGACTGCGAAGCCGCCGTTTGCGAGTATGACACAGTTATTGCCACTCAGGCTTTCTGCGATGTCAATGGTAACTGTGCTCCCGAGTGCGGTGACACAGACAGCGACACGCTGATTCTGCATGTGGTGGAATCACCGCCTGCTCTGGATATCCTTCAGGACAGCCTGACCACGGTGGAACAGGGACAGACTGCTGCTTACATCCCGTTCTCCATCTGTAACGGTGACCCCTGCGCTCCCGCTACAACCTATGACTACGTAATCACCAGCAAGGGTCATGTAGGCGCAGCCATCAACCAGAGTGGTACTGCTACTAGCGTTGCCGGCGGTGAATGCGAGGATGTCTATGGTGTAATCGACGCCGGTGCGGCTTCAGTATGCGATTACGATACCCTGACCATAATCGCCTGGGATGCTGCCACAGGCGAGGTTTATGACACCTGTGTTCAGCTGATCCATGTTATTACACCTGAGTCGGTACCTCTTTTCTCGACACCTGTGCTGACAATTCTGGTACTTGCCATGCTTCTGTCCGCTGCGGTGTTCATGAGAAGACGTGCTGCCAACAAGGCGTAAGAATCAACTGCTGTTTAAAAACTGAAAGTTGATTAATTGGGCCACGGAAAGAAGCCAGAAGGAGAAAAGAAGATAGCTGCAAAAGGTAAAAGTTTCAGAAAGAGATTTCTAACTTTCCTGGCGCTTTTTTTCCTCATCTGGCTTCTTTCCTATTTTATTACCCGAAAATACCCTGTAATCGAAGAAAAGCTGATATCCATAGTGGTCAGTGAAGTTTCGCTCTTCCTTAATCTTTTCAACTACAAGTATAAACTGGAGGGTCCCTCCTTTACCTTCTATGCCCGGCACGGATGCGAGAATATGATAGTGGTGGTGGAATGCACCGGTCTCTATACCACCATTATCTTCTACTCTATTATCCTGGCCTATCCGGCAAAGATTTATCAGAAACTGCTGGGGCTGTTAATCGGAATTCCGGCCATCCACATCCTCAACCTGCTGAGAATGATCGTTATCTCCCTTATTCTTTACCACAACCGGGACCTGTTCACCTTCTTCCACGGTTATCTGTGGCAGATTACCTTCGTAATATTCATGTTACTGCTGGTTATCCTCTGGATGGGCAAGATCGTTAAGAGGAATGATAAGGATGAATGAATCAACCAGAAATCAATTCACCGGCACCAGGGATGTAATCCTGTTCCTGATAATATTTCTTGCCGTTTCTGCAGCACTCTACCTGCTGCATATATTTTTCGGGGATTTCTATATATATATAACCGGCTACGGGGCCAAACCCCTTCTGGCACTCTTCGGATATGAGATGGATACAGACAGGTTACTCCTGATAAAGGATGAAATATCCCTGAACCTGATCGTTTTCCTCTCCCTGGTTATTTCAACCTGGAGGATATCGATTTTGAAGAGGCTCAAGGCAGCAGGCTGGGGGATACTAATCCTTACCGCCGCCAACTCGATAATCGCCTTTCTCACCTTTCTCAGCGCTAAAAGGGGAAGCGAATCCCTCTGGACAGGGACCGAATTTCTTAACCTGACCATCAACTTCTTCCTGGCTCTGCTCCTCTGGTTTCTGCTGCTGCCAATCAAATCCCACTTCCCCTACAGGAAGAACAGTAAGTAATTTTGCTCTGATCCAGGCCTTTTTTCATACTGAAAAAAAGATGAGATAATTCCCGGTCCCGGAAAATCCTCTCTGATAAGCCGGCTCCTTCGCTGGTAAACCATTGCCTATTTCCCGCACCGGTACCGGGCAACACAAGTCCAGGTATACCGGGACCGCTTCAATACAGTGATATAGGGTTTGAATTGAAATCTGATACTATTGGGCATTCTGGTGTAATGCCAGCAAAGTCAGCTCTTCTTCCCGGTAACCTTGGTACCCCGGGGAGTATCCTCCACCAGGTATCCCCTTTCACCAATTTCATCCCTCAGCCGGTCTGCCAGTTCCCAGTCCTTCTCATTTCTGGCCTTCTCTCTACGGCGTACCACTTCCATGACATCTTCAGGTATCTCCTCTTCACCGGAGGGAAGACCCCGGGCAAATAATCCCAGAATGGAGTCGAACACCTTCATGGCATCCAGGATCTTCCGTATGGCGGAGGGGTCTCTGGCCAACCTCTCCTCATCTTCCGTTCTGGCCCGGTTAACCTCCCTGACCAGCCGGAATACATGGCCTATCGCCCCGGCGCTGTTAAAATCATCATCCATCGCCTCCATGAAACTCTTCTTAACATCATCCACTACCCGGGCAAGCTCATGCGGCTCGCCTGCGGACTCTCCTTCACCCCCTTCTTTCAGCTTCCCGGAGAGATACTTGCACATCTTCTCTATCCTTTCAAAACCAGCCTCCGCCTCCTCTAACCTCTCCCTGCTGAACTCCGCCCGGTTTCTGAAATGGGTGGAAAGAAGATAGAATCTTACCACCTCTCCCCTGAACTCACTGCAAATCTCCTCCATGGAGAAGAAATGTCCGGTCGATTTTGACATCTTCTCCCCCTGCAGATTCAACAATCCGTTGTGCAACCAGAACTTTACGAAATCCTTCCCGGTTAAGGCCTCGCTCTGGGCAATCTCGTTCTCGTGATGAGGAAAGACCAGGTCCTGTCCGCCTCCGTGCATATCCAGGGTTTCACCCAGGTACTTCATCGACATCACCGAACATTCGATATGCCAGCCCGGTCTTCCCATCCCCCAGGGACTCTCCCAGGATGGCTCACCCTGCTTGGCCTCCTTCCACAGAGTGAAATCGAGAGGATCCTCCTTCTCTTCACCAACCTCTATCCTTGCACCGCTTTTGAGATCATCTATCTTTCTGCCGGAGAGCTTTCCATATCCCCTGGAACGGCGCACTCTGAAGTAGACATTCCCTCCCGACTGATAGGCAAATCCCTTCTCCACAAGCTTTTTCACCGCATTCACAATATCTTCGATATGCTCCGTAGCCCTGGGATAGACATCGGCAGGGAGGATGTTCAGTTTACGGGAATATTTGAAATACTCCTTAATATTCTTATCGGCTATCTGGCTGCATTCCACCCCCTCCCTCTGAGCCCTGTCTATAATCTTGTCATCCACATCCGTGAAATTCTGAATGTATGTTACCCCGTATCCAAGGTAAGCCAGATAACGCCTTATCATGTCGCCCGCCACAAATGCCAGCATATGCCCTATGTGGGGAATTCCCTGAACAGTCAGGCCGCAGAAGTAAATTCCTACTTTCTTGTCATTCAATGGTTCGAACTGGTCCTTCCGGCCCCGAAGGGTATCATATACTTTAAGTGCCATAAGTTCCCTTCCTTAGAATTGTTAAACCAGGTTGTCCACTGTCTCGCTGTCCAGCCTCCTGATCATTTCTCCAACCAGCTTCACCACGCTGTCATAATCCTTCCGGTGTATGATGCCGGCCGCACTATGAATATACCGGGTAGGAAGACTGATTACCAGGGTCGGCACCCCCATCCTGTTCAGGTGTACCTTGCCCCCATCGGTCCCTCCAAATGGAACTGCGCTGTAATGATATGAAATTTTCTTCTCTTCCGCTACCGAAACCGCCAGGTCCCTCAATCTCATATTGGGGAGAAGGGTGGCGTCGTAAACACAAATGGAAGCGCCTTTACCCAGTTTTTCTTCTCCTCCCTCCGGAGATCCCGGAATATCCTGGGCAATACCCACATCTATCACCAGGCAGACATCAGGATCAATGCTGTATCCGCTGGTTACCGCTCCCCTCAAACCTACCTCCTCCTGCACTGTACCCACACCGAAAATTGTATTCCCTGTTTTCTCTCCACCTAACCTTTTCAGTATCTCCACTACCGCCACACAACCCGCCCGGTCATCCCAGGCCTTGGCCATATATGTGCTGTCTCCCTCCATAATGGTAAAAGGGAAGGAGGGAACAATGGGATCTCCCGGACGTACTCCAGCACCGGCAGGGGTCTTGTCTCCGGTTAAACCGATATCCACATACAGGTCTTTGGACTTGACCATCTTCGATTTCTCATCCTTCTCCATAAAGAAGGGGCTTTTCGAAGACACCACACCGGGAAAATCCCTCTCTCCGGTTCTTACCACCACCGGAAGTCCAACCAGCCTTGCCGGCCACCATCCCCCCAGAGTGTTGAACTTGATGAACCTCTCGGACAACCGGGAAACCATCATTCCGACCTCGTCCATATGGGCTGCGATCATTACTCTGGGCCTCTTCTCATCCCTCCCCTTAAGCCGGGCTATGAAAGAACCCAGCCGGTCCTTTTTAATATCTGCATATTCAGCCAGATTCTCCTCCATAAGATTGAAAACTTCTCCCTCACAACCCGAAACCGCAACAGCCTCGGTGAATTTCTTGAACAGCTTTTCGGTTTGATCCATTTAAATCTCCCATCTTGTAATAATTCTATCTACCGGACCATACCACCGGCTCTGCGGAGGGCAATTTCGCATATCCTTTCCACCAGCCCGGCAAAACTCATGCCAGCTGCTCCGGCAGCCATAGGTACCAGGCTGAGGTCGGTCATGCCCGGAAGGGTATTCAATTCCAGGCAGAAACTTTCCCCCCGGTCACTCAGCCTGAAATCAACTCTGGCATAATCACGGCAACAAAGCGCCTTGTATGCACGAACCGCCTCCACCTTTATCCTTCCCTCTATGCCTTCATCTATGCGGGCGGGTACTATATAACTGCTGGTCCCCTTGGTATACTTACGCTTGTAATCGTAGAACCCACCCTGGGGAACCACTTCTACCAGGGGAAGGACAGTTCCATCCAGAACGGTAGCAGTAATCTCCTTCCCCCCGATATATTTTTCCACTATCAGGGCATCATCATATCTGGCAGCTCTCTCCAGGGCGGCCTCCAATCTGTCATCATCCGGCACAAATGAAAAGCCTACGCTGGAACCCTGGTTGTTCGGTTTAACCACCAGAGGGAATCCCATCTCCGACTGTATAATCTCCAGTACCCTCTTGACCTCCACATCACCACCCATTCCGGTAAGAATATGAGGAGCCGTATTAACACCAGCCTGGCTGAATAGCGCTTTGGACCTGTCCTTATTCATTGCCAGGGCACTTCCCAGCACTCCGGCTCCGGTATAGTTAATTCCGGCTGCATCCATTACCGCCTGTATGGTTCCATCCTCCCCGCCCCCTCCATGCAGAGCGTTGAACACTACCTCACTTCCCCTCACCGCGGGAAAGTTCAACCATTCGAAGGCCCTGGCGGGATCAAGCTGTAGCAGTTCCTCCGGAGGGTTCTCTCCTATTAACCCTCCCTCCGGTTCCCCCTGCTCCTCCTCCGGAAGAGCCGGATCGACGGGGAAACACTGATGGCCCCTCTCCCTCAATCCCTTCAGTATACACCTGCCGCTGGCCAGAGAAACCTCCCTTTCCGGAGAATCTCCCCCCAGGAGCACCGCCACCTTCATAACATATCCCTCCGGCGTGCTGTCACAACAGAGATCATCCCGCTCAGTCCCCCCTCCGGATAAATCTGCGCAGAGACTCAATTACATTCCGCTTGCCCTTTATTTTCATGACCTTAACCATATTGGGCCCATGTTCCATCCCGCTTACCCCTATCCGGAGCGGCATGTACAGATGCCTGCCCTTGAAACCGGCTTTCTTCCCGGCACTTTTGATGGCTTGAAAAATCTCACCCTCCTCCCAGTCCCTGCAGTTATCCAACTCTTCCACCAGTGCGGCGAAAAGCCTGCTATTCTCCTTCAGCTGCCCGGCCTGCCGGAGATCTAAAGGGGGAATCCCGGGAGAGAAAGCCTTCACCTTATCACCGATCTGGGAGAAGCAATCCAGATCTTCCGAGATAACCTGAAACATCTCCTCGAGGGAATCATTATCATACTCCTCCAGGAATTCATCCGGAAAATACTCCCTGGCGGCATCAAAATACCTGTCCGCCCCACCCGCTCTTATATACTCTGAGGAGAACCAGTTAAGCTTCTTCATATCAAATATGCTGGGACTCTGAGAGACCCTGTCCAGATGAAAGGACTGTATCAACTCCCGGAGAGACATTATCTCCCTTTCATCCCCCGGCGACCAACCCAGAAGAGCGAGGTAGTTTACCACCGCCTCCGGCGGATACCCCTGGATGCGATAATCCTCCACGTTGGGAGCACCGTGTCTCTTACTGAGTTTGGACCTGTCACTTCCCAGAATCAGAGGAATATGGGCGAACCGGGGATGGGAGAAACCCAGAGCCTGATAGATCATCATCTGTCTGAGGGTATTGGAGAGATGCTCCTCCCCTCTTATCACATGGGTTATCTCCATCAGTGTATCGTCCACTGCCGCCGCAAAGTTATAGGTGGGCAATCCGTTCGACCTGACAATAACAAAATCCCCCACCATTCCGGGGGGAAACACAACCTCACCACGGATCAGATCGTCCAGTCGCCACTCCCCCTGGCCTGATATATCGAACCTCACCGATTCGGGACGTCCCTCCTCCCGTTTCTTCTCCATCTCCTCCGGGGAAAGATCGCGGCAGGTTCCATCATAGCGGGGAGGTAATCCCTCCTCAGCCATCCGGTCCCTCTTCTCCTTCAGCTCCCTGTCTGTACAGAAGCAGGAATAGGCTACCCCTCTTTCCTTCAGAATGCCGGAATATTTCTTATATATATCCAGTCTCTCCGACTGACGGTAGGGTCCCCTTTCCCCCCCTATCCCGGGGCCCTCATCCCAGTCCAGTCCCAGCCAGGATAGATCCTGAAGTATATTCTCTTCCAGTTCTCTGGCCGAACGGGCCAGGTCTGTATCCTCCACCCTCAGTATAAAACTCCCCCCCTTATGCCGGGCAAACAACCAGTTGAACAGAGCCGTTCTGGCCCCCCCCACATGGAGATGACCGGTTGGGCTGGGAGCGAATCTTACCCTTGCCGTTTTCCTTCCGGATTTCATATAAATCACTCTACTTCAAATCAGTAGAAGGGCCCTGGTACAGGGTTGCCTTATACTTGAACCTGGTTTAAAAAATAAGCTGCCTGATTTACTCTCACTTCTCATCCAGCAATACTACCGCCTCGGCCGATATTGCCTTACCCCTTCCTACATCTCCCATGCCCTCCCCCCGGGTCGCCTTCACCGATATCAACTCCGGCGGAACCCCCATTACCCCGGCTATCCTGCCAACCATTCGGCTTCGGTATTCCGACAGCCTGGGGCGTTCGGCCTGAATAATGGTATCGGCGTTAACCAGCCGGTGTCCCCTGCTCTTCATCATACCGCAAACCTCCTCCAGGATTCTGATGCTTGATATCCCCCTGTATTTCCCGGTCTGGGGAAAATGATCGCCCAGATCGCCCATGGATAGAGCACCAAGAATAGCATCACTCAGAGCATGAATCAGCACATCGGCATCCGAATGACCATCCAGCCCCAGATCAAAATCGATCTTTATCCCTCCCAAAACAAGATTTCTCCCCTTCACCAGGGGATGAATGTCGTATCCCATGCCTATCCTCAAATAATCCCCCTTCACCGGGGCAGAGATGAACCGGTCAACCAGCTGCCTTATCGACCCTGCTGCTCATCCTGCTCATTCAGTTCCAGCCTGCTTGAGGTCAGGAAGCTTTTGATAATCTTCAGATCCTCTTTTACGGTAACCTTGATATTCCAGCGTTCTCCCTCCACCACCGCTACCCGGTGGCCCGACTCCAGCACCAGCGAACTTTCGTCGGTGGCTCTCCTGATCAATTCATCGGTGGTGTGAAATGCTTTCTTCAGCACCTCCAGCTTGAACACCTGGGGAGTCTGTATGGTAACAATCTTCTTCCTGGGCACCGTTCCCTCCAGCATATCACCTCTTAACCGGGCTAATGTTTCGGTAACCTGCAGCACCGGTACAGCCGCATCATACTTCTCCGCCTCACTGGCCACCCGTGATATCAGTGAACTGGAGATGAAGGGCCGGCAGGCATCGTGTACCATCACAAAATCCGCCTTATCAATGTGAGACAAACCTATAGCCACCGATTCCTGTCTGCTCTCACCTCCGGCATATATCTCCAGTTTGTCGCCGGGGACCAGCTCTCCAAGTGACTGAGCGGCCTTGTCAATCCAGCCCTGAGGAACCATCACCACAAACCTGCCGATCCCGCCCCAGCAAACCAGATTCCTCATGGACCACACCAGCAGAGTATGGTCCTCCACCGGATAGAAACTTTTAGGCACCTCCCTGCCGAAACGCATACCTCTGCCTGCTGCTGCTACCAGCCCTACTGTTACTTTGTCCTGCATTCCTGCTAATTCCTCCATTATGTTTTATTCTAAAATTTAAATACCAGCCCCTCAACTTCACCCCCTCATCCCGGACAAGCAGTCCCGTTCAGAAAATCTCCACTGTAAGATATTTCTTCGGGTTAGCCTTTATGTCCTTTATCAGCGAATCCAGGTTCTCCACCGTATTTTCCAACCGGGTAATCAGCTTTCTGTTCTGCACCAGAGCTCCCAGAGAGCTTTCCTCTTTACTCATCTTTGCGGTTATTCCCGCCAGAGCCTCTGATACTTCCCTGGTCCCGGATACCAGCCTGGGAACATCTCCGCTGGCAGCCTCCAGTGATATCATTATACTGTCCAGCCTGCCGGCATTACGGGAGAGCAGGGTGTCTATTCTACCGGCTGACCTGCTGAAGGAGCTTATTCCGGCCTCTATCCGGCCGGAATTATTGGTAATCAGCCGGTTGAGTTCACTGCTGGTCCGGGACATATTCTCAAGAGTCTCACTCAGGTCATCCCCCTGAGAGAGCATGTCGGCCATCTTTCTCATATCCTTGCTCAGAGCGCTGAGGTCACCCATCAAAGTACCAAGGGAAGCCAGCGCCTCTGATATGCCCGGCTCATAATTACCCTTCAAAACGGTACCCTCCCCCAGATACTGGTCCGATTCCCCCCGGATAATCAGCACACTCCTCTCTCCCAGTATGCCTATACTCTGAAGCACAACTCTGGAATCTACGGGGATATTGACATTCTTTTCCATATTCATGGCAATTTTAACATCCCTGTCCCGCAGGGTAACCTTCGCCACCTTACCCCTCTCCACCCCGTCCACACTCACTGCATCCCCCTTGGTGATACCACCCACCATGGGAAAAAGGGCATAAATTTCGTAGGTATTCTTACGGATATTAAACCCCTGATACCACAGCAATCCCAGTACCAGAACGACCGCTGCTATCAGAACTGTTATCCCTACTCTTAGTTCAAGGTTTTTTCTGTCCATATCCTCTCCCGGAATATTACACTGATTTAATGATTATTCCACCTGCTATTCGGTCCTTCCCACGAATTCCCTTACTACTTTATTACTGGTGCTTCGAACCTCCCGGGGGGTCCCGGAGAAAATTATCTTTCCGCCGTTGAGCATGGCCAGTCTGTCTCCCACCCTGTATGCGCTCCTGATGTCGTGGGTAACTACCACCGAGGTTATATTCATACATCTCTGCAGATCTCTTATCAAATCATTTATATTGTCTGCCATTATAGGATCCAGCCCGGTGGTTGGTTCATCATACAGCACCACCTCCGGGTTCATTACCACCGCCCTGGCCAATCCCACCCTCTTTTTCATCCCTCCGCTCATCTCGACGGGATACTTATGATAGACATCGTTTAACCCCACCAGATCCAGTTTTTCCTCCACCACCCTTCTGATTTCCTCCTCATCCATATCGGTGTGCTTCCTCAGGGGCAGGGCTACATTATCACCCACCGACATTGAATCGAACAGAGCCGACCCCTGAAACAACATACCAAAGCTCATCCGTATCTGGAACAGTTTCTTCCTGCTCAGCCGGGTTATATCATTATCCTTGAAGAACACCCGTCCGCTGTCCGGTTTGATCAGGCCGGTGATGGTTTTGAGCATAACACTCTTGCCGCAACCGCTTCTGCCCAGGACCACCAGGCTCTCACCCTTCCAGATAGACAGATCCAGGGAATCCAGAACCAGGTTTTTTTCGAAGGACTTGGTTACCCTGCTGATCTTTATGATTTCCTCTCCACTATCCATGCTATCCGCTTCACAGTTAACATCCTTCATATGATTTGAAGGGAAAGAATGGTCTTTCACTATCATGAACCTCTCTAGTCAATAGCGAACAACACCTGAAATATCAATGAAGCCAGGATATAGTTGGAAACAAGAATCAACAGGCAGGAGTACACCACAGATTTCATGGTGGACATTCCCACCCCTTCAGCCCCCCCGGTGGTGGAAAAACCATGGAAACATCCCATCAGGGCTATTATAAAACCGAAAAAGAAGGTTTTCATCAATCCTCCCACCACATCCTGCATCCTGAATAGAAACTTCATGCCATCGGCAAAAAGAGCGAAACTTACTCCCAGAGATATCTTCGAAACCACCATTCCACCAAGCAGGGCCAGCAGGTCGGAAAACACCGTCAGCACCGGTAGCATAACCGTGGCCGCCACTACCCTCGGGAGCACCAGAAACTCAACCGGATCCACAGCTATCATCTCCATGGCATCTATCTGTTCGGTAACCTTCATGGTCCCAAGTTCTGCTGCTATGGCGGCGCTAACCCTTCCCCCCACTACCAGGGCGGTAAGCACCGGTCCCAACTCCAGGAGAACGGCCTTTCCCACCACCGCTCCGATATACTTCAGGGGCATATATCCATGAAACTGATAGGCTGCCTGGACGGCTGTAACCGCACCCACGAACAGTGAGGTTACCAGCACCAGGGGAATAGAACCTATACCGATCCTTTCCATCTGGATCAGGGTATTCCTGATATTATTGAATATCCGGGGGACCGATTGAAGCAATCTGCTCAGAAACAGAAAGATAGCCCCGATTTCTTCCACATATCGTAGGATAAACCTTCCCGTCTCAGCTATAAATCTCATTACTACCCCCGGTGTTCTCAACAGGCCCTGCTGACGCCCAGTCCCTAGAAAACTTCGTCCTTTTCCTCCACCTGCGCCGTACTGAGGGAATAAAACCTGGTATATTTCTCCTCATATACCAGATGCACAACTCCGGTGGGGCCATTCCTGTGCTTTCCAATAATCAGTTCGGCTTTTCCCTCCACTTCGGGATCTTCCCGGTAGTAGATCTCCGGCCGGTAAAGAAACAGAACCAGATCCGCATCCTGCTCGATGGCGCCCGATTCCCTCAAATCCGACAACATCGGCTTCTTATCCCCTCCCCTGGTCTCTACCGCCCGGGAGAGCTGGGACAGCGATACCACCGGTATGTTGAGTTCCTTCGACATCGCCTTGAGGGAGCGGGAAATTGCGGAGATCTCCTGCTGCCTGTTCTCCGCACGCTCGCTGGGACGGGCCAGCTGGAGATAATCTATGATCACCAGGGCGATATCGTGCTCCGCCTTCAATCTCCTGGCCCGGGCTCTCATCTCCAGAGTGGTGATGGAGGGGGTATCGTCAATAAATATAGAGGAATTGGACAGGATGGTAGCGGAGTTGGTAAGCTCCTGTATATCCTTTACCGAGGTAAATCCCTTCCTTACCTTCTGGGAATCTACCTGGGCCTCCGCGCAGAGCATCCTCTGAACCAGCTGTTCCTGGGACATTTCCAGGCTGAATATGGCCACCGGTTTCCTCTCGGCCAGACCTACGTTCTGGGCAATATTGAGGGCAAAACTGGTCTTGCCCATGGCCGGCCGGCCGGCTATGATAATCAGATCTCCGGGATGAAACCCCGCTGTAATCTTATCCAGATCTATGAAACCGGAGGGCAGCCCGGTTACCCCCCTCCGGCTCTCATGGACCTTCTGAATCTCTTCGAACCTATCCTTCAGTACCGATTCGATATGCACAAACCCCTTGGACGCCCTTGCTTCGGAGATGTTGAATATCTTCTGTTCCGCATCCTCCAGGATAAAATCGGCATCCCTCTCGCCCCGGTAACAGTCTGAAGCTATCTCAGTGGATGCCTTTATCAATTGACGCAGAAGGTATCTCTCCAGCACAATTTTGGCATAATACTCAATATTGGCGGCGGAAGGCACACTATCCAGCAGATCCATCAGTGTGGAGACTCCCCCGATCTTATCCAGGTCTCCCGCCTTCTTGAGCTCCTCCGAGAGGGTGGTAACATCGATGGGTTCCCTCCGCATGAATAATGACCTCATGGCATGGAAGATTCTTCCGTTAGAGGGATGGTAAAATGTATCATCCGCTTTTACTATCTCCACCACCCTGGTGATGGAATCCGGATCCAGAAGAATACCGCCCAGTACAGAGCGTTCTGCCTCTATGGACTGAGGGGGCATTCTTCTTGCCATATCTGTTGTTCTCCCATTCTGATCAGCCATCGAAATTCCCGCCCTCTCCTGGTTTGACCACATGAATCCCATATCCTGCCAATCGCTGCCCTCTGCCTCCCTGAACAATCAACCGCCAACACCCGATTTTTCAGCAGCACTCTGCCCGGACAAATAAAATCTCACTTACCGGCATCGCCCTGATATATTTCCCGCAATTTCTTCAGATCCTCCCAGGAGGGCCTTTTGAAATGAGGGTTCCTCAACAGGGCGGCAGGGTGGTAAGTAGCCAGCACCCTGGTATCTCCGTAATAGTGAATCCGGTTTCTTAATTTGGACAGGGACAATTTCGTTTGCAGCAGATTCTGAGCTGCCACCCTTCCCAGAGCACAGATTACAACCGGCTGGATCAACTCTATCTGTCTCTGCAAAAATCCCTCACAGGCGAACACCTCCTCCTCCACCGGATCTCTGTTCCGGGGTGGACGGCATTTAAGTATATTGCTGATATAAACTTCTTCCCTGCTAAGATCTATGGCCGCCAGCATCCTGGTCAACAGTTTGCCCGCTCTTCCCACAAAGGGAATCCCCTGCAAATCCTCATCCCTCCCCGGAGCCTCCCCTATAAATAAAATATCGGCATGGGGGGCTCCGGCCCCGAAAACTGTGTTGGTCCTTCCCTCACTGAGACCGCAGCCGGTACATTCTGAGACCTCTCTCTCCAGTTGTTCCAGGTTATGGTGATCCAGCCTTCTATCCCCTTCACTTTCTCCCCCTCCGAACAAACCCTGCTGACCGGCGGTTTTGATTCTCCTTTTGATTCCCTCTTCCATCAAACCCGGAGTTCCCCCGGTACGCTCCTGTGCAGTCATTTCTCTTTTTCCCACTTCCTGTGTCTCATTTTCAACTACCCTGTCGGCTTCCCCCCCGGTGCTGTTTAATCCGGCCGGTTCAACCCCATTGCTCCGGTATAAAACATCCATTCCTCTCCCTCTGGCCCTGACTATATAGCTCCTTAACTCCTCCACAGCTTCTCTGGTTTCATCATTCTGCATATCATTGACTCTCTTGAGTGCCGTTCTTCTCCCCGCCCTTATTGATTCTTTCTATCCTGGGATCTTCAGCCAGATAATCCAGAATGACCGAAGCAGCTTCCCTCTTGGAAATGACGGGGGTAGCCTCCAGCTTCTCTTCACCCCGGAACAGGGTTATCCTGTTGGTATCGACCTCGAAACCGGTACGGTCACCGGCCACATTCAATACCAGGTAATCGCACCCCTTCTCCCTTATCTTCTGCAGGGCGTTTTCTTCCGGGTCGTCCGTCTCCAGGGCAAATCCTACCAGGATCTGCTCCTCCCTCCTGTTACCTCCCACCCATCCCAGTATATCCTCAGTAGGCTCCAATTTCAATTCAACATCACCTTCAGCCCTCTTAATCTTGGCATCAGATTTCTCTGCAGGCCTGTAATCGGAAACCGCCGCTGCCATTATCAGAACATCCGTCTCACCCATACCCGCCATAACAGCTTCTCTCATCTCCGAACTGCTTCCGGCCTGGATAAATGAATCTACCCCGGGCGGTGATACATCGCTCCTGCCACAGATCAACTTCACCCTTGCTCCTCTGCTCGCCGCCTCCTCTGCCAGGGCAAATCCCATCCTTCCGGAGGATCTGTTTGATATATACCTGACCGGATCTATATTCTCTTCTGTTCTTCCCGCAGTAATGACTACCCTTACTCCACGCAGCAGCGGAGGTGCCAGCATGTTCTTGAGCCGATTCAGTATATCTTCCGGCTCGGGCATACGTCCGGCCCCGGCGTCTCCGCATGCCAGGGGTCCTTCCTCCGGGGAGATGAATCCATAGCCATTATCTTTCAGTATCTCTATGTTCTTGTGAACGATGGAATTAGTCCACATATTGCTGTTCATGGCGGGGGCAAAAAGCACCGGGCACTTTACTCCTATCATAACAGTGGAAGGCAGATCATCACCAAGGCCGGAGGCAACCCTGGCCATAAAATCCGCCGTAGCCGGGGCAACCACTACCGCATCGGCCCATTGAGCCATTTGAACATGCTTAACCTCCCCCCCGTCATCCTTCACTCCACCAAACATATCCTCCGGCACCTGATTTTCAGATAGAACTTCAAAGGTAAGAGGGGCAACAAAATTTCTGGCAGCTCCGGTCATAAGCACCCTGACCTCAGCGCCACTCCCCCTGAGCAGCCTCAGTAAATATACCGACTTGTAGGCAGAGATCCCTCCCGTTACAACCAGGAGTATCTTCCTTCCCTCCAACACATCCCCGCTACTTTTCCTGCTCCTCCTTTTTCTTCTTTTCAGCATACCTATACTTCACTTTCCCCTCAGCGAATCTCCTCATGGCAATAGTAGTAGGTTTCTCCTGGAACACCTCGTCAGACATTTGCATAATTGTGTTTATTCTTCGGGCTTCCATGGATATAACCCGGAGAGCCTCATATCTGTTTGAACTATTTGCGACTATTTCTTCCATCATCCTGGATTCCATTGGTTCCTCCTGCATTCAACTGTTATTACAACCATTCAACAAGTTTACCGTTGATTATCAACCCGGTCCGAATATTTTCAGGCGAATTATATTAATAATAAAATCAGCCGGGAGAATCAATATCAATATCCACTTCCGTCCTCTCCCCCCTGAGAGATTCCGCCCTGATTATATCTACCACATCCCTAACGCAATTTTCAACTTCAAGATTAACTGCCAGATAATCATACTTTTCGAAAAAGGCCAGCTCCTCCCGGGCCTTCTTCAGTCTCAGATCAACCACCTCCGGGCTGTCCGTCTTCCTCCCGGTCAATCTTTCCCTGAGGGCCTGAGCAGAGGGAGGAAACAGAAATACCAGCACCGCCCCCGGGACTCTATCCTTGACCATCATGCCCCCCTGCACATCTATCTCCAGTAGAACATTGTCACCCTCCCGGCAAGCCTGTTCCACAAAGGAGGCAGGGGTTCCGTAATAATTGCCGTAGACCTCCGCCCATTCCAGCAGCCTGTCACTGTCCCTGAGACGTATAAACTCATCTTCGCTTACAAAAGTGTAGTCCACCCCATCCCTCTCTCCCCTTCTGGGTGAACGGGTGGTAACGGAAACAGACCTGCGTATATTGTTGCAGTTCTTCAGTATTCCGTTGACAACGGTTGACTTGCCCACTCCGGATGGACCTGATATAACTATCACAAAGGGAATTCTCCTCAGCTCTATCTTACACCTCCGTTCGTCAGAGAACAGTATTCAGAAGTAACTTTTGCTGCTTCCGTCTCCTCCATCCAAACCCCTCCTCCCGCAAAACAGATACTACCACCTGGTTCCGTCAGATTCCAGGGATTTTGGTGTTACACCCTTCCCCTCCGTTGGATAAAAAAGCGGCCCCTGTAACACATTGAATTAAACGCTGATCGAGCTAATGGAAAACTCATCTGCTTAAATCTCACATCCGGCCCGGGCTGACACCGGAGCACTACCGGGATAATATCTATTCCAGATTCTGAGCCTGCTCCCTCATTTTTTCCACTGCCTCTTTAACCGATATCGAATATTTGATTATCCTTGAATCGGAAGCCTTGTTTCCCATGGTGGTGGCTTCCCGGTGCATCTCCTGGATTATAAAGGTCAATCTCTTGGATACCTCCCCCTTACCTTTCAGCACCGATTCGAACTGTGAAACATGGCTCTTGAGACGGGCCAGCTCTTCCGAAAAATCAGATCTTTCCGCCAGTGCAGCGGCCTCGATCTCCCACCTGCTGTCATCCATTTTAGATTTGCCGATCAGATCACCCAGTCTCTTTCTGGCTCTCCCCAGCATCTTTCTCAGAGCTACCGGAGCCCTTTTTTCGATTTTTTCCGTTAACTTCTTAACCTTCTCAAGATTCTTGCCAATATCCCTGACCATCTCTTCACCCTCTCTCCTGCGCATCTTCACACATCCGCTCAGGGCATCTTCCAGTGCTTTCCTGACACACCTCCAGGCCTTGTCCCCGGGTACATATATATTTCTGGTTCCAAACGCTCCATCTACCGACAGCAGCACATTTATATCAACCTCGCCGGGAATTCCCTCCTCACTGGCAAACCCGGTAATTTCGCGGTAGGCCTTGCTCAGGAAATCCCGGTTAAGGCCGGAATCCTGATACCTTCCGCTTCCCTCGAATGAAACCGATATATTTACATGTCCCCTCTTCAATTTCGTCTTCACTATCCTCTTAATTGCGGATTCATATTCCAGCAGGAAGGGAGGCACACTTATAGAAAAGTCGATGAACCTGTGATTTACCGTACGAACCTCCACCACAGCCCTCCCTTCCCTGATCTCCGCTTCCCCCTTCCCGTATCCTGTCATGCTGGCAGCCATCATATCTCCTTCTATAGAGTTCGATATATTAATCAACCGGACCGGGCGAAACCGGATTCCCACCCCTGTGATCGGTTAATATTACAATTAATTATAACAGAATGTAAAGCCTATAAGATTATCTCTGTCGACTCTATCTCGGGCAAAAGAAAATGCAAAAGATCCGGACGGCACTTATGAGTTTGACATCCCCTTTACCGGTTCTTATGATTCCATCTATGAACTCGATGACCATATATGCACTGGGTAAGGAGCTGAATGAATTACTTCCGGGGACCATACTGGAGAGGACGGGAAAATATCCCGGGTTCATTACCTTCCACCTCAATAAAGGAAAGATGAAATTCATCCATCTTTTTACCTTCCGGAGGGAACCGTCACTTATTCTGCACCACCGCAGTATAACATCCTCCGGGTATTCAAGGGAGATACTCGGGGATCTCGGGGGTGCTGAAATAGAAGGAGTAGAATCACTGGGTATGGACAGGTTTCTCCTCTTTCATTTTAAAAAGAAAACGGGATGGGACAACCTCAGTTCATTCATACTCAGACTCAATATGACACCTCACGGAGAAACCGCCACCCTCTTCAGGGGAAAAGAGATAGCAGATTTCATCGGGACCAGGGGTTCCTCACCCCCTCCCTATCCCGGCCATCTGCCGGTACAGAAGCCGTTACGGCTGACCCAGCTGCCTCCCCAACCGACAGAAGATATAATTTCAGAGAGGGACTCAATTTCCATCCCGGCAGCCACACCTGACCACACCAGGGAATGGAGGATCCATGATGCCATCCCGGGGATACTGGTAAATAGAATCGAGGGTCTGGATCCCTTTCTGGCGGAGCAGATAACCAGGTTTCATCAGGGAGACCTGAAAAAGATATGGGTTGAATTGTTGAAACTCGGCAGCAGGATTTCAGCTGATGAATTCGAATGGTGCATGTATACCGTAACAGAAAGTGACAGGGCAAAAAACTACTACCTCTATCCGGCAAGGATACCAGGAAAGATATCACATCTTAACTTCGGTTCATTCAGAGAGGCGGGGGTATGGCTGAGCGATAACAGTATCATCCCCGAGTATACCCGGCACCTCAGGAAAGAGGTGATTTCAGGAATAAAGGATGGACTAAAGAAGGACAGAAAGCTGCTGAAAAACCTTTCCCGGGACAAGCGGGAGGCTGAAAAGGCAAACGAATACAGGCATCTGGGAAATCTGCTGGCAGCCAACCGTCACCTTATGAAAAAGGGAGACAGTTCCATAACAGTAAAGGATTTTTCGGGCAGCATGGATGTAGATATACCTTTAGAGCCATCCAGAACTCCGGATGAAAATATCAAAAGCTATTTCAGAAAGGCCAAAAAGGGAGAGAGGGGACTTCTGATAATTAACAACAGAAGAAAGAATATCCAGAGGGAGCTGGAAAGAAAGCAGAGGCTAATCCAGAAAATAAATAATACCGGCGGAACAGGCCGGCTCCTGGAGATGCTTCCAGTAAAACCGGAGAGAAAGAAGAGCGGAATTCCGGGAGATAAGAAGAGAAAATTCCGCCGGTACAGGCTGGATGATAAGCACATTATTTACGTGGGAAGAAACGCAGCCGAGAATGACCGGCTGACTCACCAGTTCGCATCCAAACGTGATCTGTGGCTGCATGCCAGGAGTGTGCCGGGCTCCCATGTTATACTGAAGGGTTATCACCGGTCCACTCCCAGGAGCATCATACACAGGGCTGCTTCCATAGCGGCGTGGTTCAGCGCTGCCAGAAACTCGGCTACGGTTCCAGTGGTATACACTGAAAAGAGATATGTCAGGAAACCCAGGAAATCACCGCCGGGCACTGCAACCTTGATCAGGGGCGAAACTGTATTCGTATCACCTTCACCCCCCGGAGGAGAGAAATAAAACAGGGGGCCTTTTAAGGCCCCCATATTCTTTGATAATACCTCTCTGTTTAACCAGAGTGCATTATCCCCCTCCCTTCATCTTCCTGTTACCGCGGGCTTACATATACTGTATTCGCAAGTCCCGTTCCAATAACAAAAAAACGGCCTAATGCCGCATCCTGCTAAGCTCTTTTATTCCCGGGGGTTAAAAAAGCCCCAATTAAAATATCTGTTAGTAGCACACAAAAAGTTTTTTCGGAGCGTTAAATATTTTAACTGGCGTTAAATTATTTTTATTTCTCTGCGTATCCTGTTTCAGATCCAAGCAGAAAACTGTCACTGTCACCTTCCCCGAGTGGTAGCTCGAAAAGAGGGAAATCTCCCCACTGCACGCTCACCGAATGATACGGCATAATGCAACCACACCGGGGAATCACAAACATTCTCACGTGGCTATCATCCACATTGACAAAAGATATGTCGAACACATCGTTGGCGAAGATTCTGTATTTCATCCCCTCGAATCTCACCGAGGTGTATCCGTAACATGTGGACTTCTCCATATCCACCGGTATAGCGAGTTCCTGAGCGTGTGCTAATGTCGAAATGATAGCAATAACAGCCACCATTAACAGAATAACCCGAGCACATCCCCTCATTTAAAACCTCCTTTTCTCTATCACAAGAGAAAATTTTCTAAGCACAACTGCCCACAGCCGACAATATAACACATTTAGAGAATTTTTTCTAATATTATTTCAAAATATTTAACCTGAATTTTTCTTCTATCCATCGATCCCGTTAATTATCTTTACTTCGCAGAAGATTCACTCACTCTCTGTTATCCCCTCTACTCCTGCTTCCTCCACCAGTTTTTCAGCCAGATCACCGCTCAACCTTCCAACCACCCTCCCCTTCCTGAACAGAACGGCTCCATTTCTGGAGCCTGCTATCCCGATATCCGCATCCTTCGCCTCCCGGGGGCCATTTACCTCGCAACCCATAACCGCCACCCTGATCCTCCTGTTGACCCCTGCCAATCTGCGTTCAAGCTCCTCAGCCACACCGGCAACGTCTATTCTGCACCTCCCGCAGGTGGGACATGAAACAATTTCTATTCCCCTTTCCTTCAACCCAAGCGAGCCGAGCATGGCTCTGGCCACCACAATCTCACGCACCGGGTCCCCCGACAGTGAAATCCTTATGGTATCACCAATCCCCCTCTCCAGCAGTGCGGTCAGGGCCACCACCGATTTGGCAGTGCCGGAGAGAGGCGGCCCTGCCTCGGTAACACCGAGATGAAGGGGATAATCAGTCTCCGAGGCAAACATCATGTTAGCCTCCACCGTTACCATGGGATGGGCAGATTTAAGACTGAACACCAGATCCCGGTATCCCATCTTTTCTATCATACCCGCATATTTCAGGGCGCTCTGGCACATCGCCCCGGCTGGCTGTTCCTGTGCAAGCTTTCTGAACTCTTTCTCCAGGCTGCCCCAATTCACTCCCACCCTTACCGGAATTCCATTTTCTCCCGCCTCCCCGATTACAGCCGCGACCTTATCCCTGCCGCCAATATTCCCAGGATTGATTCGCAGCCCATCCACCCCCGCCCTCACCGATCCTATGGCGATTTCATGATCGAAGTGGACATCCGCCACCACCGGTATGGGGCTGCTCTCACATATCCGGCTGAGTCCACAGGTATCCTCCAGCCTGTTCACTGAAACCCTCACAATTTCACATCCCGCCGCGGCCAGCGATTCTATCTGCCGGAGGGCTTGCCTCACCTCCGAAGAGTTATATGTACTCATGGACTGTATGGATACGGGAGCATCTCCTCCTACCTTTACACCACCTATATCAACCTGTCTGGTTTTTCGTCTGTCCCTGATAATATCCATTCTTTTTCCGGTTCCTTATAATCATCCATCCTCATTCAGTCTTGATCCCGCCACCCTCACATTTCCCTCTCTTCTGGTATAACCCTCTCCGTCAAGGTACTCCAGCAGGGGCACAGCGTACTTTCTGGAAAGATCAAATTCTTCTTTGAAATCACCTATGGTTATCTCACCATCCGGGAAGAGTTTCTTCCTCAACCAGGATACTATACCTTCCATCCGCTTACTTCCGATATATTCTTCCCCCCCCACCCTGCTGACCAGTCCTTTTTCCTGTAGAATGTGGAGGTATAAACCGGCATCCCTGTTTTCCCCGGCAAGTTGTTCCAGCTCCCGGATATCTGAAAATTTATAGCCATTCTTCTCTATCCGGCCCATCAAGACCTCCAGAATCCGGCGGTCTTCAGCGGCAAGCTCTCTTTCTCCACTGCCCACCCTGACCATGCCACCCTTCAAATAATATCTGGACCCCTTCCCCCCTTTAATCAGGTAATCCACCACTCCCTCACTTCCTCCGCCCAGTTTCTCCTTGAGCTCTTCCAGATCCATTCCCCAGATCAGCTTATTATTCTTCTGAAAATCTTTCAGAATCTCATTTATTCTTTCCTCCAGCTTCTCCAGCACACCAGCCGCCAGGATCCTCTCGCCTATAATCACAACTTTCCCTTCCTGAGACAGCTCATCCACCACCCCTTCCATCTCCTGCCCGGCGAAACCGAAGCGTACCAGATCGGCCCCGGTTATTCCTTCTCCTCCGCTACGGGAAGATACAGCGATTACCTTTTCCTTCCACCCTCCCTCTCTTATGGCATTGAGAAACTCCAGCCTCTCCTCCCTGAATCTCCGTGCCTTCCCGGGATTGGGATCAAGAACGATTCCTCCCCCCACCACTCGCATAGGCGAGTAGGTTCTCAAAATGAACCTGTCTCCACCCCTGGCCACGGTAGGCTTCTCCAATCTCAGCTGCACCATCCCGCTCCGGTCCGGTTCAATCCTCTCCCTGTCCAGCAGAACCAGTCTGGACATAATCTCGCCGGAGGCATGGTGAAATCTAATCCTCTGCCTGTTTTTCAAACCTCCCCCGCAGAGCCTGCCTCCCTTTACCACTGCATCTATCATACCGGTAGCCTCCAAACTGCCCGGTGTTACCAGCTGATCGCCGGTTGAAACACCACCCTTATTGACCCCCTTGAGAGAGAGGGCGGTGCGCATTCCCGCAGTTGCCCTTTTCAGAGACCGATCAAACTTCTGTACCCCCCTGACCCTTACTTCTCTACCAGCCGGGTGCAGAACAAGCTGGTCACCCTCCTTAACTTCTCCGCTCCAGGCGGTTCCGGTCACAATGGTACCCACTCCCTTCCTGGTGAACACCCGGTCTACCGGCAGTCTGAAGATATCACTCTCCTTCCTGCCCTTCAACCCGGCCACCATTTCAGCCAGCCTGGCCCTCAGTTCCCGGATACCCTGTCCGGTCACGGGAGAAACCCTCACCACCGGAGCACCTTCCATCACTGTACCCTCCATCATGTCAGCCAGTTCACTCTCCACAATGTCGGCGGTATCATCATCTACCAGATCCATCTTGGATATGGCGAAAATAACACTATCTATCCCCAGCAGTTTAATTACTTCAAAGTGTTCCACCGTCTGGGGCATCACTCCCTCGTCAGCCGCTACCACCATCAGGGCGATATCCACACCGGTAGCTCCCGATACCATATTCCTTACAAATTTTTCATGTCCCGGAACATCCACCACCCCGGCTACCACTTCCTCATCCAGATAGAGGGGGGCAAAACCCAGAACAATGGATATCCCCCTCTCCTTCTCCTCCCTCAAACGGTCCGTATCCCTGCCGGTTAGAGCTTTTATAATTTCGGTCTTTCCGTGATCGACATGACCGGCAGTGCCTAATATTATATCACCCAAAGGGTCCTCAGCTCCAATCCCTCACAGATTATAATGTTCAATCCTTCATTCTCCGGATATCCGCACCCAGATGTTTAAGCTTCTCCTCCAACCGTTCGTACCCTCTGTCTATATGATAAACCCTGAGTATCTTGGTTTCACCCTCCGCCACCAGGGCTGCAATCACCAGAGCCGAACTGGCCCGTATATCGGTAGCCATTACCGGCGCACTCTGCAGATTGTCCACCCCTTCAACCACGGCCACCCTTCCGTCCAGATTGATGCTGGCTCCCATTCTCTTCAGTTCGGGAATGTGGGTAAACCGGTCCGGATAGACATGCTCCACTACCGTACTGGATCCTCTGGCCATGGAAAGTACGGTCATAACCTGAGCCTGCATATCGGTGGGGAAGGAGGGATAAAAACCGGTTTCGACATTGACCGGTCTGATCTCACCGGGACCCTCCACCTCCATATTATCCTCCCCCTTCTCTATCTTCGCCCCGCACTTTTCCAGCTTATCTATCACCGAATGCAGATGACCGGGATTGCACCTCTCGATTCTGACCCTTCCTCCGGTAGCCACTGCAGCGGCGGCAAAGGTCCCCGCTTCTATCCTGTCCGGAATGACATCGAAGTCATACGGCTGGATCTTTTTCACTCCCTCTATTTTTATCAGGGAGGTGCCCTCCCCCTCTATTCTGGCTCCTCCCTTTTTCAGAGCGCGCAGGGTCGATTCCACCTCCGGCTCCCGGGCCGCATTTTCGATTACGGTGGTCCCTTCAGCCAGAACCGCAGCCATGGCAATATTGATGGTAGCCCCCACGCTGGGAACGGATAGTATGATTTCTGATCCCTTGAGACCATCTCCGGCGGAAGCGTTTACATAGCCATGCTCGATTTTTATCTCCGCCCCCAGCTTCATCATACCCTGTATATGCAGGTTCACCGGCCTGGGGCCCCAGGCACATCCCCCCGGCATGGAAACCCGGGCTCGGCCGTATCTTGCCAGCAGTGGCCCCAGAACGTAAAAGGAGGCTCTCATGGTTCGAACCAGTTCATAGGGAGCCTCGAATGAATCGATAAGGGAGGTATCCACCTCCAGATTTCCCCCTCTCAGATTGACCCTCCCCCCCAGTATCCTGATCAGCTCCGACATCGTTCTGGTATCTCTGAGATCGGGAACATTGCTGAGAGTGGACTTGCCCCCACTCAGTATTGAAGCTGCCAGAAGTGGCAGAACAGCATTTTTGGCACCACTCACCTCCACACTTCCCTCCAGCCTGCACGGCCCGGTAATAACAAAACTATCCATACCCTACCCTCCTTCGGAATCCTCCGGCAGAACCCCCTTTACCAACCGGTCCAGTCCCTGATAATCCTTTCTAATACTAATATCCCTGAAACCCTGCTGCTTCAGAATCTCTATAACCCCTCCGGCCTGATTGCATCCCATCTCCAGTACCACTACACCCCCGGGGCAGAGAAGATTCTTTCCCGCTCTGGCTATAAGGGGATAGAAATCCAGCCCTTCCCTCCCCCCGTTCAGTGCAGTGTGCTCCTCGAATCTGGAAACTTCCGGCTGCAGCCCTTCTATCTCTCCGCTGGCGATATAGGGAGGATTGGATAGCAACAGTTGAAATCGAGCTTTATCGCCGAGGGAATCGAAGCTGTCCGACACATAGAGCGAAACCCTCTCTTCCAGATCCATACCCGAAATATTCTCCCTGGCACAGAAAACAGATTCCTCGGAAACATCAAATGCTATCCCCCTCCAGGTGGGGTGTGCCGAAGCCACACTTACTGAAATAACTCCCGATCCGGTTCCGAATTCCAGAAACCTGATTCCCTTCTTTCCTCCCATGATCTCATCCACCCATTCCACCAGCAGCTCGGTCTCCTGGCGGGGAATAAATACTCTCTGGTTGAGTTTGAAGGTTTTTCCATGGAAATCCGTCTCTCCCATTATATACTGAAGGGGATAACGGCCGGCCCGCCTCTGCAGGTAGCTTCTGTATTCATTCTTCTGGTTTTCGGTCAGGATTTCATCGAAGCGGATGTACAGATCAATCCTGTTGCAGCCGAGCACTTTTGCCAGCAGATGCTCGGCATTCAGTCTGGGTGAAGGGACATCTTTTCCATTCAGATACTCCGCCGCCAGATTGAGAGTCTCAAGGGTGGTAAGGCTCTCAGCCTTACCACTCCGGTCAGGTTTCCTCTCAGAATTCATCCTGGCTATACTCATCCTCCATAATACCGGTCAAAAATCCGGATTGTACTCAGGCAGGGACTCGACCGGAAGCGGGAGCTTCCCGCCATTCCCCCAGCCTCCCCTATCCCTCTTCACCCATGGACTCCTCTATCAGTTTCTCCCTGTGAGCCATCGCCAGGGCATCCATTATCTCATCCAGATCACCATTCATCACCGCCTCCAGATTATGAACCGACATCCCAATCCGGTGATCGGTAACCCTTCCCTGGGGAAAATTGTAGGTGCGGACCTTGTCACTTCTGTCTCCGGAGCCTATCATGTTTCTGCGGGCTACTGCTATCTTTTCCTCCTGCTCGCTCCTGGCCTTCTCCAGCAATCTTGTTCTCAATACCTTCATTGCCTTGGCTCTGTTCTTATGCTGGGACTTTTCATCCTGGCAGGACACCACTATGCCGGTTGGTTGATGGGTTATTCTCACCGCCGAGTCGGTCATATTCACACTCTGCCCCCCCGGCCCGCTGGATCTGAATACATCTATTCTCAGATCCCTGGGATTAATCTGCACATCCACCTCCTCCGCCTCCGGCAGCACCGCCACCGAAACGGCGGAGGTATGTATCCTTCCACCCGATTCAGTAACCGGAACTCTCTGCACCCGGTGAACTCCCCGTTCGAATTTCAACCTCCCGAACACCCTCTTTCCGCTGATCAACAGTATTATCTCCTTGTAGCCTCCCGCTTCATTAGGGCTCCCTCCCAGAACCTCCACCTTCCAGTTGTTCTTCTCAGCATAACGGCGGTACATCCTGGCCAGCTCTCCGGCGAAAATAGCGGCCTCATCTCCTCCTGTTCCCGCTCTTATCTCCACCACCGTATTCTTGGAATCATCCGGGTTGGCAGGAATCAGGGAAAGTTTGATCTCCCTTTCCAATTCCTCCATCCTGCCCTTCAGCTCCTTTATCTCGGTGCGGGCCAGTTCGATTATATCCCTGTCATCTGAAATCTCTATTGCTTCCCTGTCCTCCCGGCACCTCTTGCTCAGTTCCCGGTGTTCCTTTATTTTATTCACCGCATCCTCAAGGCTGCTCCTCTCCCGCGCCTTCTCCCGGAACACCGGCTGGTTTTTTATTATTTCCGGATCGCCCAGCTCTCTGGCAAGTTGATCGAAGCGTTCCAGTATTCTCTCATATCTATCTTCATTACCCAAAAGATTCTCCCTCTTTTCTCCAGCGGTACAGCTCTCGGAGAAAAAAACAATTTATCCGGCTGTTGGCTATTGTACAATAATCCGCTGCTAAGACTCCAGCATTTTGTCCCCTAAACATGCCTTCAGGGCAGCTATTGCCACTTCCAGCTGCTCCAGATCGGGTTCCCGGGTGGTGAGTTTCTGAAGAAACAGTCCGGGCGCGAAAATAAACCCCAGATACTTCTTGAAAGCCGGTTTGGCGGAAAGTCTCAGCAGTTCATAGGATATTCCACCGATAACCGGGATAAAGGAAAACCGGATCAACCTCTCCTGGATGTTATCCGGTCTCCCCAGAATGATAAAAACAGCGATACTCACCAGGACCACGATCAAAAGAAAACTGGTGCTGCAGCGGGGGTGCAATCTGGGATAGCTGACTGCTCTGTCGGGAGTTACATCGCTGTTGTCCTCGAAAGCAAAGATGGTCTTATGCTCCGCTCCGTGATACTCGAAGATCCTCTGCATCTCTTTCCATCTGGTAATTATAACTATGTAAAGGAAGATAAATATCAGCCTTATCACCCCGTCTGCCAGATTAAAAATAATCCCGTCCTCAAAACCAATCCATTCGGTGATTTTAAGGGGGAGGTAGAAGAACAGGGCGAATCCCAGCCCGAAAGCTATTACCACGGTCAGCACAATATTGAGAGTGCTGGCGCCATCACCTTCCTCCTTGCCTTCTTCATCCCGGATGGCCTGATCCGAGGAAAAGGAGAGCGCCTGGATGGCCAGAACCAGTGTTTCCACCAGAGCTATGGCTCCTCTGACAATTGGTATGTTGAATATCTTTTTCCGCTTTGCCAGACTCAGGTAATCCCTGGTATCCACCACAATTTCGCCATTTTCCCTTCTAACCGCCGTAGCTATCCTCTCCGGCGAGCGCATCATGACTCCCTCTATTACAGCCTGTCCCCCGATATGCATATTCTTTCTTTTTTTACTTTCAGGCATAAGACTTCCCCGGAAGTCAGACTGTAAGAGTATTTTTGTGAGGATGGTAAGCTACTTTTTCTTCTTTGACTGCTTGCGGTAATCCCCGTACTTGCGCTGGAATCGCTGAACCCGGCCGGCGGTATCAATCAGTTTCTGCTTGCCGGTAAAGAAGGGATGGCACTTCGAGCAGATCTCCACGTGTATATCTTCCTTGGTAGACCTGGTCTCTATTACATTGCCACACAGGCAGGTAATCCTGGTCTTTTTATATTCAGGATGAGTATCTTTCTTCATATCTATCGACTCCCGTATAAGTCGCTGGTTTAGATTCAACTTCATCCAGCCGCAGCTGGAATATTAAGTTTAACAAAACAAACCTTAAAACACAAATTAAAAACGGGGGAGAGGAGCCGGTCAGGTATTCATGGACTTGAGAAATCCTTTGTTAGTCTTGGTTTTCTTTATCTTGTCCAGAAGGAAGTCCATCGCTTCCACTACCGTCTTGTCACTCAGGAACTTGCGCAGTATGAATACCTTGCTGATAACCTTCTCGTCCAGGAGCAGCTCCTCCTTACGGGTTCCTGACCTGAATATATCAATTGCCGGAAATACCCTCTTATCCGATAATCTTCTATCCAGAACTATCTCCAGGTTACCGGTCCCCTTGAACTCCTCAAATATAACTTCATCCATTCTGCTGCCTGTTTCTACCAGGGCAGTGGCTATTATGGTGAGGCTTCCTGCCTCTTCAGTATTCCGGGCGGCCCCGAAAAAGCGCTTTGGCCTCTGCAGGGCGTTGGAATCGACTCCGCCGGATAGTATCTTCCCGGAATGGGGTACCACCGAGTTGTGAGCTCTGGCCAGACGGGTAATACTGTCCAGCAGTATAACTACGTCCTTACCGTGCTCCACCAGGCGCTTGGATTTCTCTATAACCATATCCGCCACCTGAACATGCCTCTTGGCCGGTTCATCGAAGGTCGAGCTGATCACTTCACCCCTCACCGAACGCTGCATATCGGTCACCTCTTCAGGCCTTTCATCGATAAGCAGTACAATCAGAAATACATCCGGGTCATTGGTGGTAATAGCGTTGGCGATCTTCTGAAGCAGCACGGTCTTACCTGCCCGGGGGGGAGAGACTATCAACCCTCTCTGCCCCTTTCCTATGGGGGTGAGAAGATTCATCAGCCGGGTTGAAAGATCCTTGGGATCATATTCCAGTTCCAGCATTTTCTCCGGATACAGGGGAGTTAGGTTGTCAAACAGGGTCTTCTGCTTTGCCTTCTCGGGCGGTTCTCCATTTATCGCTTCTACCTTGAGAAGGGCAAAATATCTCTCCGAATCCTTGGGTGAACGCACCTGCCCGGATACGGTATCTCCCGTTCTCATCCCAAATTTCTTTATCTGGGAGGGCGATACGTAGATATCATCCTGACCGGGCAGATAGTTGTAAGCCGGCGACCGCAGGAAACCGTAACCTTCCGGAAGGACCTGCAGAATACCCTCATTGAAAATAAGCCCGTTCTGTTCGGTGCGTGTTTCCAGGATCTTGAAGATGATCTCCTGTTTCCTCAGATTAGACAATCCCTTTATATCAAGATCCTTGGCTACATCTATCAGTTCTTCTATGTTCTTCTTTTTCAGTTCAGCTACATTCATAAAACTTTACCTCTGCTGTTTTGAAAACCTTTCTTTCGATAGGAAAATGCCTGCAGACATTTTTCCCTGTTTATGGTAATAAGACGATCTTATCGAGGAGCTTTAACTTCTAATTGCGATTGGTTCATTTACTGTGTTCACACCCAGGCTGCAAATTCCAGGGGGAAGATGCCTAACCATTTTCATCCCGGCAAACCTCCTGAGCAGGAGATTTGCCGTATTCCCTAAACACTCTTAAAACATTTAACAAGATCAAAGGAGAAATGTGACTCTCTGTTGATTTTTACAATACCCCAAACAACGCCTCCTGTCAAGTAAAATACTAGCCGGTGTTCCCCCATTATACCCCGGTTGCAGTCAAACCTCGAATTACCTTTTCCCTCTTCATATAAATAAATTCACATGGTGGCTTGGTGGTATAAAGCGAATAAAATTTCCTGATAGTCAGTCATCGATATATCGCAATTATCGTACCAAGTCGCCTTGACCTTAAGTACATTCTACTTGCCCTGGTCCCTGAGCTCTATGAACTTCGCTACAGCCTCTTCCGCCTTGATTTTGAGCCCCCTCTCCTTATAGCACATGGCAAGAATCTGCCAGCCCTTGGCGTCATCCGGTGCTATCTCGGTGGTATACTTCTGCCCCTGCCTTATAGCCTCATCCCAGAGGCCGGCCTTCCAGTAGGCCAGCAGAAGGCTGTAGTTACCCCGCTCGTTGTCCGGGTCGAGCATAACCGCATTGTTGTAGGCTTCGATGGCCTGCATATACCTTTCCATCTTATAGTACGCTACTCCCAGATTGAAGTAGCTGTCAAAATTTTCCGCATCTGCCTTCATTCTGGCTAAATTTGCCAGTTTCATAAATTTTATCGCATCCTCGAAGTTCTGATTGGCCAGGTAAAGAACTCCCACATCTTCAACGTCTTCATAGTTAGCAGGATCATCTATCAGAAGCTTGTCGAAAATATCGTATGCGCTGTCGGTTTCACCCTGCAATACCTTAACCTTCCCAGCCAGAGAATATACCTCGCTGAACTGCTCATGCGCCTCGGTGGTGATGCTGAGCAGGGAATCCACAGCCACATAGAGCTTTTCCTGGTAAGTGGTATCCTGATCCTGCTGGCTGTAGTATACCTTTGCCAGGTTGAGCCATCCCTTTACTTTTCTGGGATCAGCCTTGGTAGTCTTTTCGAATTCCTTTATTGCTCCCTGGTAATTCTGGCTCTGAAACTCAGCAAGGCCTCTGTTGTAATGCTTTGCCCAGTTACTCTTGATGGCCTTCTCTACCCTCTCTTCCATTTCCGGGTCGATCTCCTTGGCCGTCTGCAATGCATCATAGGCCAGAGCCATCGAATCAAGCTGGCTGTACGAAAACCCCAGCTGGAAATGAGCCTCTGCATCCAGCGAGTCATTCTGGATGGCAAGCTTTGCCATCTCTATAGCCTTCTCATATTGACCATGCTCATTGTGCAGCATGGCACTGGTTGTCTCCACACTCTTACATGCGTACAATCCCATAAGCAGGGCAACCAGAACCATTATTAAAAGATGAGACCTTTTCATTCCGGAGAAACCTCCTTGTAATTAAACCACTGACCTTTTCCTAATCCACATACACCAATCTTTAAATAATTAATATTATCTTTTAGGCCGGAAAACCCTCCCAGATAATCTGTGGGCCGGGCGAATGGCAAATGTTCTAGCAAACCTTATCCAAAGGCAAATTATCACTCCGGCCCATCGATGTCAAGAAATATCCTGCAATTTAATACATGTCGTATTTTTATCCAATGGCACCCCTCTGGCGTTATTCCCCGGATTCCTCTTCCCTGATTCTTCGATTTATCCGGTTTCCGGATGCTATTCCGGCAACCAGAATTATCAGGCAGGCCGACCAGGCAATCCATTCATATGGACCGGGCACCGGGAATAGAATTGCGAGAAATCCGGCTGCGTATATCCAGCATCCTGTACAGCACTTTATTACGAAAGAACCCTCCCGGTGTCCTCTGGCCCTCCCGATGCTCCGCCAGGTTCCCAGAATGCCTCCGGCAACACCCGGCACTGTACCTGCAACAGCTCCGATGAGTCCACTGTTGATGGTTTCCCTCTCCTCCTTACAACACAGGTATCAGCAATTTCTGAAGAAGCATATCAATGCCGCAGACGCAGCACTGAATATCAGCAATGAACCGGCAAGGCCGGTTATGTTATTTTCTCTCTATATAATACTCCATGTTCCGGGTGAAACAGCTGGTTGTTGACTCATTAAGCTCTACCTGTATATATAAACAGACTGCTGGTTTCAGCGCTGAAACCGGGTAACCGAAAAAATTCGATCAGGTGCGCTCTAGTAATAATATTATTATCCCGTCAAGGGGTGGAATGTTTTCACCATTATATTGTAAACCACATCCAGGTTAACATGAGACAGCAGGCCCCAGAAGGGCAGGGATTCGTGTTTGGATACCTAATATATAACAGCAAAATTTTCCATGTTATCCCCTCCGGTCACTTATCAAGTCCGTTCAGCGCTTATTCTGGAGATTCGATAACCCTTTAGCTGATATTTAATTCATTGATATTTTTGCCCCTTTCTTCCGCCGCGATTTCGCGGAAGCTTCGGCTGCCTGCATATAAATGGACTTTTTCCATGATTTGGGCAATTCTTCAACTCCTGCTTTTTTAAGTGCTCTAGCAATCCTGGGCTTTATCTGAGTATCGAACATTACATGGCAGGAAGAACAAAGCATAATAAGGTTTACCCCCCTCTTAGGTCCCTCTGCAACTATATGCGCCCTCTGGCGGACTGCTACATGATGCCCGCATAAATCACAGGTACCACTTGATGATTTTTTCATGGAATTCCCCTTGGCCATCTTATTTGTACCTAAATTGAGCGGTTTTCATTTATTGAGTACATTTTATCAGTGTTGAGGGTA
>CAZTHK010000018.1:0-68450 GCA_964613215.1 uncultured bacterium
AGAGTTTAACTCATCAGGTGGGTTTTTTCATGGATAAAATCGCTCAATTTAGGTTGTAATTAATCCGTTATATTTATTAATCAAAGAACCCATTGTAATAAAAGTATAATGATGCTCATTTATGATATGCGTTCTTTTCTAAATAAACATCCACCAATGGTATGACATATATCAGGATTAACCATACGCCTTTCATCAATTAGACATTTTGAAATTATTGTTATCATCTTTCTTTTCGAATAATATAAATAAATCATCCAGTTTGATATCTTCCAATATGTTCAGAACCATCTTATCAAAATCTTCAAAGTCACGGGATGCTATTAACCCCAAGAGTCCCAATTCTCTATTTTCATATTTTATATTTACATAGAGTATATTATTACCTATTTGTTTGTTATTTTCAACATCCCAATCTGTAAATATATCAACTTTTTCTGAATTTGAATTTCTTATTTTAGGGATAATATTGCCTTCAATATCTCTTTTAGCTATATTAGTTTCATAAATGACAAGTTTTTGCTTGCCAAAATCAAACAGGAATCCGCCTCCATCAATTTTCATAATTATGCAGATAGCTTTTAAAACCTCTTCGCAAATTTCAGAGAAATTTTCGCGATAATAATTTTCTCCCTTTTCAATTGCTTTAGTTGTAATTTCATCAACTACTTTTTCCAAGTAAAATGCAAGTAATAACCTTTCTTTATTAAGAACTGATTTTATTGCATCATCCAGTTTCCAATCCTCTATTTTTTCTAACATATAATTATCAATCATTTCTTTTGGATTAAATAATCGGGACAGAAAATTCTGTGAATGATAAAAAAGCAAAAGGTAACCCATATTTTTATTTTTATTATTTTCTTTATAAGTAATAGGCGTAATTATAGCTTTTTGAGATGGAAGTGGAATTTTGCCTTCACTCAAATACGCTTCAATTTCTCCATCATTAATCTCAATCTTTTGATTGTCCTTATTATCTACCAGTTTCTCTACTTTGCCTGATTTATTCGTAATAAGAATCGCAATATTATCTTGATGGTTCTCAATGTAATAATGGATTAATTTATACATATTTATATATTCTTTATTTTCAATAATTATATTTTTTATACGAGTAGGATAAATAGCCTTCTTATGAGGTGGAAGAAGAGGATCCTTAATTAAAAAAATACCGCCTTCAACCAACTGAAGTATTTCCTTTTCACAGAATGCTTCTAATATTCTAATTCCAAATTCTTTGATCTGTTCAATTAACAACTTAGGACTATATTTATCATTATTAAGAGGTTGAAGTTTATTGTCATCATCGGCACGTATTAAAATATTACATGCATCATCAACTTTATTCATCAAAACATCATCTACTTTTTCAAACGCTCTGTATCTTGATAAGTAATAAGATCCAATTGCAATTAGAATCATACCAACTAAATTTAACGGATATTCAATGAAGTCTGGTATTCCCAGAATCCTAAATAGTGGTAATCCAGTTAATATATTACAGATTATGCCTAAAGCCAAAAATATGCTGATTCTCCATTTGTAAAAAATTTTTACATTTTTGAATTTTTTCACAAATCCTCCCTTTTATACTCAAATAAATATTTATGAAAATAAAGTGAACCATTGATTAAACATATTTGTTTACGGATTGCCCAAATATTAATTCAAAATTAAAATTCGTATTAGAAATTTTTCCCTATATAACCTTATCTGGCATTTATACCAGAAAATAGAATCAATTGCAAGATTATAAATCTGGTTAATTCTTTCTTTAGTATAACTTACACTATTCCTATATTTTGCTTACAACATAATAAATCGATAACGCCCAGAAGCAGAAATATATTCAGCCAGTACATGAATGGATCCGAGTCCCGCCGGTAACGCTTTATTCTGGGATTGCCCCGGTGCCGCCCCGGAACAGTTATGGATCCTCTGGCCAGGGCAAATACAGCCCATATGGGAGCGCCAACCGCAACCAGAACAACCAACAGATCCTTTAATCCCCAGTTCAATGATTTTCCTTCCGCAGGTCAGTACATCAGATACCTTAAGATACTATACTTTAATTCACCTCTCTCTTGCTGAATGTTGCAATAATAGCCGGAAACATAAAAATAAATATTAACCCTGGTATCTTTTGCGTAGATACCCACGGTCAAGCCCGTGGCACTAAAACCAAATCATATTTCAAACTTCGTTTGACCTGAATCCTTTCGGCCCTGCCATTCAACATACTTCAGGATTTTTTCCCCTTCAACTCCGATTGTTGACACAAAATACCCTGGTGACCACACTATGTTCTCTTTCCAATACACCTTCTCCAGCCATTCAAACTTTTTCCTCAATCTACTTGCCGTTTGCCCTTTCAGACGCCCTATCACATCACTTACCGCATATTTAAGCGGTATTATTATAATCATATGTACGCGCTCAACCTGAATGTTGTACTCAACAATTTCACACCCGGCCATGCTCCTTATTATTTTCAAAAAAAGTTTGGACAAATATCCTTTTACACCCGGATTCAGGATGCGGCGGCGATATTTCGTTATCCAAACTACGTGATATTCCGTGCGATATGCTCCATGTCCTGACAGTCTTACTTCCATTCTTACAGTATAGCATATCGCCGCCTTACATTCACCCACGGGCATGCCCGTGGAACTCTGCCCTGCGGGTTATTAGAAGAATTCTATCCTATTACACATCTGTCAATCAATATTTGATTTTTAATAAAGCAGATTCTTAAGAAAGTTTAGAAGCATGATGATCATGCAGATTGTCAGTCTGTTTGCTTACAGCTAAAGATAGCAGCTACCTTTCATCAATACAAAAAATTGGGAAAATAACTCCAAAATCAATTGCTCCAAAAATCGATTTAACATTGACAGAAAAACCCAAATCCTGTATAGTTGGAAATCATCGTATAGGGCTTGGAGATGGGGAAATAGAACCACTAGATTGAATCGCTCTCCCGCTCTCATACCCAAGACTATTGGCAAAAAGTATAATTATTATAAAAGTACTACTGAGGAAAGTATATTTAGGGTTTTAATACAAGACTGATAATTTAACTGTCACTCGGGGAAATGGTTATACGTGGCAGAAAAATCCGGAATAACTGAGAAAAAACACAGATTCATCAAACTCTTCTATCATCCCACACCTCACAAACTCTCACTAATTGAGAGGTTCAAGTGCATATTTAGTAGAAAATGGCGCGTTTTAAGGCGCCTGGAAAAGGCTCCTGGCGAGCTGGAAAAGGAATCACTCTGGAAAAAAATCGAAGGTGATGCCAACTGGTTTTCCAGAAGGACAGAGAAACTTGATGAGAGAAATAAAGATATACAAATAGATGTACTCACTATTCTTACCTGGAGGTTTCTATCTGTCGGATCTACTAGTCAGGCAGCCAACTGGCTGAACAGACTAAGGGAAATGCTGCCGGAATCAGAGCGTTCATTTATACTGTGTTTACAATTACTCGTCTGCATGGCAGAGCGGGAAGAATTCCAGAACTATACAGAATACGCCAGTATATTGCTTAAGGACTCCAGGATAAATATCAAGAAGTATGCTGGTGCAGCCAAGGAATGCTTGAATCAATGCTATACAAATCTATCTCCAATCCATTGCATCGATTTGATCAAAAAAGCGCATCACTCTCTGGAAAAAGAATCGTGGTTCAATGCTGTTGTTGATCTCTGCATGACTCCTGATTACTTCACTTCCCACAAGAAACTTAAAAAGCACCTGAGAAAGATATCTCCTGAAATATTTTCCTTCTCACCTGCTATGAAAGCGGATGCTTTGATAGCTAAATCACGACAGTTTGAATGGACAGAAAACTTTAGTAAGATGAGAGAAATACTGGCAGAGGCAGAAAAGCTATGCCCTGATAATGATAACCTGCATTACTGGAATATCCGGGTGTCGCTTCAGCTGGGGGCCAGAAATCATGATGTAGATGTAGACGTAGAAAAGCCAGGCCAGGGGAAGCGATGGGAAAGGCTTGTGCTTATCTTCAGGCTTTACCAAGATCCTGAGCCCACCACTACGAAACCGGTCATTCCATATCTGAAGGCCGGCCTGGAGAAGCCGGAGCAGGAATTGATTCTGATACTGCTGGAAAAAGCTCTCCGGATCTCGATTCACGATTCCAACGAAAAGATTAGGGACGTGGCGGGTATCTGCTCATCCATTGAGAAAGCCATACAATGCACACTGCCATTTACCAGATTCGGCCGTGGGCTGAAAGCTCTCAAGGTAGATCATCTTCACAGAGAGGCGCTTGGGCTTCTGGACGACGACAAGGTGGTAAAACTGGATGGAGCATGGGAAACTATCTCCGCTGCCCGCGTGCTTTGCGGCGAACTGAACCATATCATGACTACATCCCTGTCTGATCTGCTGGATGAATTCGATGAAAAATGCCTGCATAGTCTCCCTGAACTCGGCCAAATGAAGCAATTGGCTTCGATGGTCCCAGGTGTAGTCTCAAAAGATCCGGATACCATTGAAAACTTAAGGAAATTCCGGCCCATCCCTGAAGCTCCGGCATGGATGACCTGGCTTTTTTCCCGATGCTGCTTGATCTTGCTTCCTCCCGAAGATCTTATGGAAATTCTTGATAACCTGAAAATCGAGGAACCGTCTACAGCATGGGAAATCGCTTTCTGGGCTTCGGAGAGCGCTCCTCTATCCATCAGAAAGGACTCTTCAATTGAAGATGTTATGAATTTTCTCAACCATAAGGGTTGGGCAGCCCTGTATAACCCCCCTGACAACCATTCCGGCCTCGGTTCGTTTCCAGACAGGATTTCAACTGCTTCCCATGAATGCGTCCGTAAGTGCAAACAAATTAGAGAACTGTCAGGAGTGGCGGAACGCGGGAAAATCGCAGAAAGGTTCGTTCAGTTGAAAAAGGACTTCCAAAATGAAGATCCCCTTCTGCATGCTTTCCTGGATCCATGGCTCACTTACTGGCAAGGTGTAAACCTGCTTCATATGAGCGACTCTTCAGGCAAAGAGTTGCTTGAGAGTATATGCGAAAGCTGGATGCGCTCACCAGCCCTTGCCCAGCTGGCTCTCCGGGAAATCAGCATCGGCAATTATTCCAAAGCGGAGAGCTGGCTTTCAGATATCCATTCGGAATATGAATCTGCTTCATATGCCTGGGCTCTTCTGTTGTCGCGGAAGGGAAACATTGAGGAGGCCAGAGAAGCACTCGCCCTGGCTGATAACCGGTTTGGTGAAGAAAGCACGGTCTACAGTGCTGCATCCAGACGGCTTGCTGCAGCTATTGAAGAAAGAGCCGGAAAATCCGGAGAAGCCGCCAGGCAATACATAAAACTGTTGTCAGATAATCCAGAGGATGAAATTGCAGCAGTCAGACTACTTCGCATTCTCCTGCAACAGCGATATGAGGAAATGGTCAGCAAGGATTTTGCCGGTGATGAATCAATCGATGAAATACTGTCAACCCTGGAGGATTGTCATAGAGAGGACGGTTGGGGCGGCCAAATAGAGGATCTTGCCAGAGTTCTCAGCTGGAATCCGGATAAAGATATTACCAGCGCCGTGAATTCAGCTAGAAAATTGGATGCAAAAGGCCAGCGCCTGATGGCTTATCGACTCCTGGGAAAAGGCATGGCGGCAGAGGCCAGGGAGACTATTGATAGTAATACCATAGACCCCTCACTGAGAAGGGTTCAGGCGATTTTGGAGGCCTGGCACTGCCTGAGCAGAATATGGACCCCTGATTCTAATTCTTTGATTGAGGAAAACGAATCGGAAGATGATTATCTTTCTCCATTCTACAGATATGCGGAAAAACCCGGCTCAGTATCTCAGGAATCCGTGGAGCAGCTGAAGAAATGCCTGGAGGAGTTGGGAAAAGCGTGCAAAGGCGCTGAAGATAGTGAGTGCAACGCATGGAAATCACGAATAGAGATGGCCCTGGATATAGTTTCCCGGGAGGAAAGCTCAGAACAGATTATCAATGGCAACGAACTTGGGATGCTGCGTCCGGAGGAAAGGAATGGTTGGAACGATCAGCAAAGGTACATGGCCGAAGCGGTGGACGCTCTTTCTAAGGGTGAAATGGAATATTATATAGAGAGTTACGATGAACTCACCCCATTTCTTGATGAACTCCCAGTCGACGGAATAGACTTATGGTTATCGGCCGCCAGACAGTGGTTTGAATCGGGCAATTGGGAGATGCTGCTCGAATCAGACCTACCCCAATGCGTTGCCGATATAGCCGATCCGCGGGTAAGGATGATAATTGGGCTGGCATACGCCCGTCTGAGTGCTGCCCAGGCCGCAAGAGGCAAAATTCATAAAGCTGTTACCACAATGCGGCGGGCAAGGGGAACTCTGGAGCCAATGGTAAACAAAAAGGGAGATTGATAAATGCTGCTTGACTCTAATGGACTCGAGATAGGCGCTTTTAAGCCATTATTGGCAGAGATTCTTGGAAACTCAAGAAATGAAACCGGAGGAAATGTAATCGCTGAAGCCCAGGCCCATCCCCGCTCAAAGATACTTCTTAGAGACTGGATATATTGTCTTATCAGGGCCAGCAGCACAATGCTTCATAAACAATTTATAAGAAGAATGGGGCAGAAAGTTGATGGAGAAGATGGATTCATCACCACTATCGAGGAAGCTTTCCCCGATGATAATGAGAAATATAAAGCTTTAACTCCACCACTCACTTCGGAAATTGTAGAGGATTCGGTAATAGAAGCATTGTCCAGGGCTGAGGAAATCGCCCTGGAATACAAGAGGAAGAGAATCAATGACCCGGTGTTGACCCTGGCACTACTTGAAAATGCTGATCAAAAGCTTGTTGACCTGCTGGCTGCCTGGCTTGGAGATGAAGAGAAATATCTGGCCTTCATAAACAGATTGAAAAAAGCCTCCCGGGGTTCGATTCCCACAGGTGGTATCCTTGATGGCGAAGGGAACCTAAGGCTTGTGGATTTCCGGGGGAGTGGAAGAAAACTGATCGACCGTCTCTTCGAAGACGCCGCCAGCCTGGGAGCAAAAAAGATAAGCACAAGGTATCTTCTCTATACATTGCTGGGAGATGAAGGAAGCCTGCTTTCCCGCAGCCTCACTATAATGGGGATGGATGTAAAACGGGATCTTCATGCCCTACTTTCCCGCGAACTCAGCAATCCCGGTGCGAAACGTAACGATGACCTCCGGATGAACGATGAATACCTTCTTAAGTCCGTTTTAAGAATTTTCGAAAAAGCAAAAAAATTCTCACTCGCCCGCGATGGTTCGGGAATTCTCGAACACGACATCTCCCTGGCTTTCGTTCATAGTCAGAAGAGGGAACTTCAAAGACTGTTTGCCGGTAAGAGAAGTGTTGATCTGGCGACGATGTACGATTTGATGGAGGATACAGAGCCGGATACCGGCGATGAATCCGTCTCCGTATTAAAAAGGCTGCCGGTTAAGGAGATCGAGGAGGGAATAAGAAGCAGGATACTGGGGCAGGACGAAGCTATCCGCAGAATAGTACCATGGATCAAGAGACTTAGATTCGGTTTGCCCCGGGATGAGCGTCCAGCGGGGGTATTTCTCTTTCTGGGTCCTACCGGAACGGGGAAGACCCAGATGGCAAAGGAGCTGGCACGTTATGTTTTCGGTGACGAAGAGATGATGCTTTTTCTGGAGATGGGGCAGTTTAAGACAAAAGAATCAATGAACATGTTTATTGGAGCACCCCCGGGATATGTGGGGTATGGGGAAGGAAAACTCACCAACGGCCTGGGAGATAAACCAGAATGCGTGGTGCTCTTTGATGAAATAGAGAAAGCGCATACCCAGGTTTTTGATACACTGCTGAGATTCGCAGATGAAGGGATTATTTCCGATCCGGCCGGACCAGTCCGGAATGGACGTAAATGTCTGATAGTAATGACCACCAATGCCGGACAGACCTGGCTTCAGGACGAATTGAAGCGTAATCCTGCCATTGCTGAAGATGATGACACCTTGTCTGATCAATTGTTCGAAGCGGCAATGGATGAACTCAAAGAGCTTAAATTCAGACCGGAGTTTCTTGGGCGGGTAGATGAAAGAATTACATTCCTCCCGCTATCTGAAAAAACCTGTACAGGCATTGTCGATCTGGTTATGGGCCGGGAGATCAAAAAAATCAGGGAGCTCAAAAACATTGAAATTACAGTTGATGATTCGGCTAGAGCTCTGCTGGGAAAATTCGCATTTAAAAGATCGATGGAGGAGGGAGCCCGCGGTGTGCCTCGTACAATCAACGAACATGTAGTCACTCCGCTTATCGACCGGGTAAGTGATCTTGAAGCGGATTTGACCGGAAACAAACAGATCAAAATCACTGCTACTGCGGTAGGGCTCGACAGGATAGAGCTGGAGGTCGAGGTATGAGTGAGGCGCACAGATCAGAAAGGAAATTTCCCACAGGAACAATTCTGGACGACCGTTTCGAGATAAAGAAATTTATCGGAAGTGGTTCTTTCGGAGATGTTTACCTTGCTCAGCAGCTTGTATTCGGCCATAGATTCCGGGATGTGGCGTTAAAGCTATTTAAATCTGATTGTGTCAATTCCGGAAATGTCTCTGAAGTCCTGAATGATGCAATCGTTCTGGTTAGTCTCCTGGATGATAATCCTCCCCCTGAGGTATCGGGTAGAATAGTCAAGGTTCTCGATATGGGAACGGTCCGGACTCCGGAACAACGTGCATACATGTGTATGGAATTGATTGCCGGCGGCAATAATCTGGAGCGACAGATCAGAAACAACCGGGATGGCGGCATGCCAGTGGATCTGAGTCTGTATTATTTGATGGAGATTCTGAAACCCCTGAGCTGGATGCATGATAATCAGGTAGTCCATGGAGACCTTAAACCCGATAATGTGCTCATATCACCAGAAAACCAAATCGTTCTGACTGATTTCGGTCTGGCGGCCAGGATTCCCATAGGGGTTCTGGGTGGAGCTATTGCTTATCAGGCGCCTGAGGTGCTGAGAGGACAGGGTGGAGAACAGGCAGCTGATGTATTTGCACTGGGCGCAATGTGGTACGAAATGCTGACAGCCTGTCAGCCTTTTTCCCACGTTGGCCTGGAAGAGCTCGAAAACAATGACACGACCGGCTATATCAGGGCCCAGCTGGAGGCCCGGAAATGGCCTATAAAGAGGGGCGAGCGCAATGTACCGCCAGAAGAAGAACAACGGATTCCGCCGGCTTCAGAAGTAAATCCGGAATTACGGAAATTCCCTCAGATCGAAATAATCCTCAACCGGTGCCTTTCCTTCAGGGAAAATGAACGGTTCACCAGTGCAGGGATGCTTGAACGGACGATTGAAGAATATAAGAAAACAGGTAAAATCGACGTTTGGCTTCCTGATAAGCAGGATTGCAAGGAAAATGGACCTGCAGAAAATACAGAAGTATCAGTTTCCAGCAACTCACCGGAATTCCAGGTTGCTAACGCGGAAACATTTATTCACAAAAAGGAATTCAGTAAAGCTTCAGAGATCCTGAATGAATTGCTGCAACAGAATGACAGCTTTATTCCAGCCATTCTGTGCAAAGCTAAGCTGCAAGCAGAAAAGGGATTATTCGAAGAGGCCCAGAAAACTGTAGAAAATGCCATGAATCTGTCCCCACGGAATCCGGATGTTTTCGAGACACTTGCAATGATAGCAGAGCTATCCGGACAGAGAGGGTACGCCGATAATATGCATAAATTGGCCAGGAAATATAAAAAGCAAAATAAATAGCCTAAAAGGAGTTTTAATGGTTTCGAGGCTCCCCGTAGAATCACTGATTGTTCACTCAACAGAGGTAGATGCTACCATTGCTATGCTGGCCGAGGAATTAGACCCCACCAAAAACCCGAATCGTCTTGCCCTTGACAGTCTCGGTGTTGACCGCCTTGGATGGACCCCTGAAATATACAGCGAAAAAGCCTTTGAGATCTGGTCCAATGCCTACTCTGAAGATAATAATGATACCGAAGCTATTCATCATCTAGCCATCATGCACCACTGCCGCGCAATCGATCTTGAAGAAAGTGATGATCCCTCCTCATCCGACCATGACTGGAATGAGGCAACCCGGCTCTGGAATCAGCTGTGGCTCAGCGATCCCTTCTGGGAAAAACTGGCGGAAAGGGCACACAAAGATGGCAAGAAAAAAATTATAAAAGAACTGCGGGAACAACTGCCTGTTAAGCTTCTGCGCATCCATTATGACATTGCCCTGGATCCTCAAACCAGCATGAGTAGAGCTAATTTCCACGTAAGCCATGCACTTTCCAGTCCCTTTCCCGATGATTCCAAAGAACTGGCCAGGAACCAGGCATACGAGGAAATTGCTGCGCTACTACCTGATAATATCTGGCAGCCGGGGGACTTGGAAGTAGAAGAAGCCCGCAGCGCACTCGATATTATTAAGAGTTTTCTTGAAAAGGACCCCAAATGCTGTCATGCCTTGATGGATTCGATCAATATCTCCGTCAAGCTTATCCGCACTATAGTTACTGAAATCATAGCTGCTCAGGATGAGGAGGATACCAGGAGTAGACTTTTCAAGGATATAATAACCTTCGCAGAAGAGTGGAGGCCATACTTCGAACAGCTGGCCGATGACCCCCGTGAATTTGAGGAGGATATGTCACGAAACCTCTGTCTATGGTGCTCGATGGTAAGTGATGCATTTCAGCAGAGCAACAAGATCGAAAAAGCCATAGATGTACTTGACCTGGGTGCTTCCTTCGACTCACATGAAACCGAGGAGGGCCGCCTATGTCAAAGGAAGATGGTTAACCTTATGGCATTACACGCAAGGGAGACAACCGCCGGCAATCCCGAGGAGGCAAAAAGATTATGCCAGAGATTGCGCCAGCGTGACGATCTCACCATCCTGGCTCACATGCTCACGGCCAATGCATACATGTTCTTGGGCGAAAATGAAACAGCCCTTGAAATATGCAACACCGGCAAGGAACTGGAACCTGACTTCGACAACTACCGGTTTGAAGAAGAAGACGAGCAGGCCTTACGCTCGATTGATGACTTGCTTAATATGATAAATGCTTCCATAGCCCTTGATGAAGCAAGAGAATGTATGGAATCCAATGAACACGAATCCGCCCTTGAGCTACTGGACAGGGCCTTAGAACTCCAACCCGGATATTCGACCTGCCACCATTTAAGAGCTCAATGCAATCTGGCACTGGTCTATCCGGAAGCCGCAGCCGAGGATGCACAGCGATTTCGGGACAGCTTCAGCGATGATAGGGAGGGGCTGGATGCAATTGGAATCGTGGAGGAACGGATCAAAGAGCAGATGGAGCGTTGCAGAAGGTGTGGGCGCGCCTCCATCATTCTTGTTCAACAGGCTAATAAGTCCCTTGAGGACGGGGATACAGAAAATGCGATCGAGCTCCTGCGCCGGGCAGTGGCGGCTTCCCTGCCAGCCGGAAAGAATGAGCTGAAATTGGATGAGTTCGCCCTGGCCGCCCAGAGTGAGTTCGAAAAAGAACATTTCAACGAGGCAATACACTACCAGAGAAAAGCCATGAAATTGGCCCATGGGGAAACCAAGAAAAACTTACAAATAAATCTGTCTTATATGCTCAATGCCAAAGCAGTCCGGATCATAGAAAACTCTTTCAACAAAGCAGTTTTTGGAAACCCAGATATTCCCCTAGATCAAGAAACCTGTGAATTAATAAAAAATGTGATTCACGAAAGAAAAATTCATCGAATCAAAAATATCGCAACATTCCCAACTGGATCCTTAATCAGGGGAAGATCAGATATTCCTTATTGCTATATGAATTTAAGCGATATTATTTCAATCTGTAAAAAGCTACTCAGGGAAGCGATAAAACTTAATCCGGATGATCCAAATATTAGAAAAAATTTAGATATGCTAAATAAATTGTAATGATCTGATTTCTGTGTAAGGAGAGAATTTTGCCGTTTGTATGGAAGAAGAGACGTAATTTTTACTACCTTTCCTCTTTTGGAATACTCCGCCTCGGCCCTTTCGCAAGATCAATCCAGATCGTGGATCAGGCCCGGGAATTGGGGAAGGAAATCCGTTCCGGAAGGGGTTTGGAGATCAGAGGTGTGGAGATAAACGAGCACATGCTTGGCGATGCCTCCAGGAGATTAAGACAGCCGAAGGAAAGAGCTGAAGAATTGCTTCTCATCCATGAACAGACCAGGACTGACAGAAGGAGGCGTAAGAGGCTGATCAAAGAGCTGAGGACTGTTTCAGAGCTACCTGATGATGACGCAAGTCTGCGATTAAGGCATCCCCTGGCTCTGTTCTGGTTCACACCTCTGCCTGGCAAGGGGGCAGTGGAGTGTCCCTCTCTGGAAGAATTTAATGTTCCTGCGGCGGATGATCCTGAGGAGCTGGAGGCAGACATTGTATTTGCGGAATGATCATTATCAACGGAGAAAATAACACATCTATAATTAGTCAGGAGGGAAAATTATGAAAATCGGCATCGATCTGGGTACCACACACAGTGTTATGGCCATAAGAGGCAGGGTGGATTTCGTGGATGGTTATCCGCCGGGGCGATACCTGGAGGATTGTGATGTCACGATTATACCCTCTCCATTGGGTGATTATACCTTTCCCTCCATTGTATGGGTAGATCCGGATGATCCTGAAAATATCAAGTTCGGGTACGACGCCCGAATGACTGCTGAAGAGGGAGACAGTCCGATCATGTTCTCGAAGCGTAAAATGGGAACGGATGAGAAGCTTAAGGTTTCCGGGTACGAATTTACAGCAAAGGAAGTGGCCACTATGTTTCTGCGCTATTTGAAGGAGAGTGCAGAGAAGGCACTTGGCCGGCCTGTTGAGATAGCGGTGGTTACCCATCCGGCCTATTTCGATCCCAGCCAGAAGGAGGAGACCAGAGAAGCTGCAGAGAAAGCCGGTTTTGTTATGTCCCTTCCCGAACAACTCATGATGGAGCCTGTTGCAGCTGCCTTGGCCTATCTCGAAACAGTCGAGCAGGAGCCCATAACTGTTATGACCTACGATCTCGGCGGCGGGACATTCGACGTATCGATTCTGGAAAAGCGTGAAGAAATAATCTCCATGAAAAGTTACGATGGGGATCAGCTTCTGGGAGGGTATAACTTCGATCGCGCACTGGTCCAATGGATAATCGAAAAGGCTTCGGCCAAAGGACGCAAGATACCCTACGACCCGGAGAATCCAGAGGACCGCGGAAGGCGTGCCAGGCTGCTTATAATTGCTGAATCTCTGAAGATCCGTCTGTCGGAGACCCGCACTGATCTGGAGAATGTACCCGTCCGTATACCGGATGTGCTTGTGGATGAACAGGGGCGCACAGTACCTGTACTGGAGAAGATCAACCGTAAGGAGTTCACTGAACTGATAATGGACTACCTGAAGTCGACCTTCGAATGCTGCCACAGGGCTATTACTAAAGCCGGGATCGAACAGGAGGATCTAGACATCATCCTGCTGGTAGGGGGATCAACCTGGGGACCGTGGGTAACCTCTGCACTTTCAGAAGAATTCGAGGGGATCAATATCCGCAAGACAGATCCCGATCTGCATGTAGTCGCGGGAGCCGCTATAAGAGCGGACGAAATACAAGGTCCGCAAGAGGGTTATGGATTAAAGTTGATCCCGGATATACCAGAGCGATCCGCACTTCCAATAATTAATGTAGCCGGTAAAGTAATAGCCGAAGACAAGTCGCCGCTGGACGATGAACTGCGTTCCAGCCTGAGGATCTTTCTCGAATCAAATGGAACAACATACGATCCTGCTTCACTTTCTGAAGAAGGCACGTTTCTATTCAAACATGTGGAGCTGGATCATGTAGAACCGAATGAGGATGACGAGAATAATTTCACCCTGAAAATCATTGACGATGACGGGCTGGAGCGTATGAGGCATGAATTCACAGTCACTTTCGATGAAGAGATAGGTGGACCTGAGATATATACTGTGCTGCCCAAGCAGCTTTCCATCGAAACAGCGGATGGACTGGTACCTCTGGCTGAAGAGGGCGTGGAGTTGCCGGCTAAGATAGAAGAGGAATTCAGACGCCTTCAAAATGACCCCTTTATGTCGGTGAAGATCTTCCTCGAAAAAGAGCATGTCGGGAATATTGAGATCACTGATATTCCGGAGAACGCCGGGAAGGGTTCTATAGTCAAGCTCGAGGTAAAGCTTACCCGGAGGAATGAGATGAATGGCATTGCCAGGATTTATACCAGAGGTGGCACGGAGGCGGGCAGGAGCAAGGTGCGAATAGTTTTCCCCCCGGTAACTATACCGGAACTTAGCAAGCTTATGACCAAGTACGAAGATCTGGAAAGCGACCGGATCGACCGGATCGAAACCAGCCAGGATCCGCAGCACCGTGCTGCTCTTTCAGGAAAAGGGAGTAACCTGAGCGAAAAAATAGATAAACTACTCGCCGAGCAGGAACCGGACAGGCAGGAGATTCAGCAGGCTCTGAGAGAACTGAATCAGGTAGTAAATCCCGTTGAAGAACAGATGGACCCCCCCCGGGCACGTTTTCTGGATATGATCGACGAGTGCAGCTATATCATAGAGGAAATGGAGCAGGGGCCAAGAAAGCATTCTTATGAGAACAGACTGAGGCGCATATCGGCAGAGGGAGATCGGGCTTTCACCAGAAGGAACCACAAGTGCTGGGCACGTAACTTCGAAAACCTGGACAGCCTTTACAGGAAACTATTAGCCCGGGAGGCAGGAGGAGCACCCGCTGAACTACAGCCGGCTGATATATTAAAAGAGATGTATCAGAGTGAATTGGACAGGCTGAGAGCTCATCTGGAAAACAAGAGAGAACTTTCCAGAGCTCATCCCGAGTATGAAAGATATCTTAGAGCCCGATGCAGCAAGATCGAAGAAAACATCGATTCAATGGAACGGGATATCGAGAAAGTGCCCGACGATATGGAACCGAGGCAGGCCTACCACAAGTTGCATAGAGCCACCAGGATGTCAAAGCACCTTGCCAAAGAGATCCAGAATATAGATAAAGAGCTGGAACGAATTTCCAAGTAACCGGGATGAGCAACTGATGAAGAAATCTTCCTATCTCCACTTCTAAAGGGATTAGCTTAATGAAACCAGCCACTGATATCGGAATCGATCTGGGAACCACCTTCAGTGTCATCGCTGCAAACGGTGATCTCCAGCTGGCAGAAGATTATCCTCCCGGAATATATCTGGAGGAATGCAACGTTACTATCATTCCTACACCATATGGAGAGAGGGCCTTCCCTTCGGTAATAGCCGATGATCCCGACCGGCCTAGTTCTTTGATCTTCGGCACTGATGCCCTGCAGAGCCTGGAAGATTCTAACGATTCGATAATGTTTTTCAAACGCAAGATAGGGACCAGTGAGGAGATACCACTTAAGAACAGGTTGTTGACCGCAAGTGATGTTTCAGCTTCTCTTCTTGGATATATGAAGAGATGCACCGAGAGGGCGTTGGGAAGAGAAGTACGGCGTGCAGTAATTACTCACCCCGCTTATTTCGACCGGGCAGCCGTGAATCAAACCCGGAATGCGGCAATTATGGCAGGTTTTGACATGGAGAATGCAGAGCAGATGCTGATGGAGCCTGTAGCGGCGGCTCTTGCATATACTCATTCAGACAGCAGAGATCCACTCAGAGTGATAACCTACGATCTGGGCGGAGGGACATTTGACGTGACCTGTCTGGAGCGAAGCGGCGGTGTAATTGAGATGCTAAGCTTCGACGGTAATCCTCTTCTCGGCGGTTATAATTTCGACCGGATACTGGTTCACTGGATTCTAAAGAAACTTGCGGCAAGGGGGCGAAAGATAACCCTGGATGAGGAAACCGTGGAAGGACGTTCTCAGATAAACAGGTTGCTGCGTCTTGCGGAAAGGGTAAAGATTGCTCTGGCTGAAGCTGAAAGTGACACTGAATCGATTCCTATCCGCGGCAGGTACATTCTGAAGGATGATACAGGAAAGGAAGTTCCCATAGACGAACGGATTACCCGTAAAGAGTATGTCTCTCTGATCAAACATCTTTTGGAGCGCACCCTGGAACAAGTAAGAAAAGCATTGAAAAACGCAGAAATGAGAGACCAGGATATAGATGAGATACTGCTGGTCGGTGGCTCATCACGCGGACCATGGATATCAGAAATGATTAATAGAAGCTTTCCCCATTTATCCTGCCGCCTGTTTAATCCCGATTTATGCATAGCTGCAGGAGCAGCCATACGTGCAAGGATGTTATTGCCTCCCCTGGTATCCGGCAAGGATGCCGAGCTGGAATTACTTCTAGATGTTCCGGAGAGGATATCGATTGATATAATGAAAATTCAAGGTTATCTCAGGCGGAGAGAGATGCCAGCGGAGAGTTATACCGTCAATATAGAGAGTCAAAGTTCGGAATTGAAGAAAAGCTCTCAGACTGATAAACAGGGCCTATTCTCATTTTCCGATGTGGAGCTTGAAGACTCGGGAGACAACCACTTCAGCCTTGAGGTAATTGACCAGGATGGCCACCAGATCATATACCACCCCTTTACCATAGCATATGAACCGGTCACGTCTGAAGCATCCACCGTTATGAGCGTTCTCCCCCGCACCCTGGCTGTGGAAACCGTCAACGGAATGGTCACTATTGCGGAGGGAGGCGCCACCCTTCCGGTGTTATGTAAACAATCCTTCCGGAGGCAGAATAATAATCCCAATATCAGCCTGAAGCTATTCCAGGACTATGTTTCTATCGGCGAGATAAGAATAGAGAATATTCCTCCGGAGTATGGTGCGGGATCCAGGGTGGACCTCAATGTCGAGTTGACCGAGAAGGGTGATATAAAGGGAAAAGCACACATAAGGGAGCCCGGAGGGGGAGAGGCTATAACAAGTGATATAAATATCAGGATAACTCCGCCTGCTGTACCGGATAAAGAAGAATTAAAGAACAGGCTGAAAGAAATACGTAATTTCTGGAATGATGCTTCTTCAAGAACCGACAAGCTGAATGCTGATCTGGATAGCATCGTAAAAGAAAGGTTGAAAGAGATAGCAGAGCTGTTTGAGCAGATGCCGCTGGAGAGGCAGGAAATAAAGGCAGAGCTGGATGCACTGGATCGAATCATAAGGCCGCCTGACAGCAGCTTGCAACCATCATTACCCAAACTTATGGAAGATATCAGGGCCTGCCAGGAAATTCTGGAGGATATCCTGAAGGAAAAACCTGAACATGAACAGCAGGAGGATGATAAATCACAATCTGGCAGCGATAGTTCTGCACGCAGGCGGTGGAAGAGGAAAAAGAGAAAAGCAAAACGTATGTTGAAAAAGCTCCAGGAGTTAAAAACAAGGGCGATCGAAGCTCATCAACTCAAGGACAGACGGACCTGGGCCCGGGTGAATGAAACTGTAATAAATATCCGTACAAAGGCACAGGAGCAGGAGCATGTGGGAACAAAACCGCCGCCAGGCTTTCTTACCAAGATCTTTGCCCTTTCCAGAGTCGATGAACTGTTGAAGCAGCTGAATTCAGCAGCTTCCATGATTAAAGCCAAAGGAAGAATCGAGGACTGGCAGGGGGAGATTCGCAGAATATTCGCTGGATTGCATAAAGTGAAGAAAGAAATTGAAGCAATCGATGATAATTCGCCGGATGATCAGGCGCTGGCTAGATGCCGGCAACTCAATGTAAATTTGATTCTTCCCTTACAACGTGCCATTGAGAATATAGGTGTCGATATTTCAAAGATCGGGGGGGGCAGTAGCGACAATCCAGAGCATACACCTGTGGCAGATATATCAACGCGGATCGGTTTCGAAGAAAGAATTGATTGGCAGGATACCCGTACCCTATTGGATGCTGGGTACTCATCAGTATTTGAAGCTGTAATAGAAGATGCAGCAGAAGTAGACCGGCGTGACCAAAATGGCAATACCCCCCTGATGGTGGCAAGCGCACAGAATAAAATAGATCTAATGAAAATACTTATAGATAAGGGAGCTGGTATCGACATACAAAACAACGACGGCAACACGGCTCTCATGTATGCGCAAAAGTTTGAAACTGCTTCAGTCCTGCTGGAAGCCGGGGCGGATCCGGATATACCCAACCTTGTGAATAATACCGCCCTGATGTATGCGGTTATCCGGGGAGATACCGAATTGGTCAACCTTCTGATCGACCATGGTGCTTCAGTCGATATAAGAATAGATAATGGTCAAACACCACTTATCACCGCTGCTTTTAACGGGCTAATCAATACGGTCAGGCTTCTTTTGGAAAAGGGAGCGGAAATTGATCTGTATTGTTTTTATCAACGGACCCCTCTTCATTACGCAGCCTCCAACAATCAATTGGAAGTGGTTAAGATTCTTGTCGAGGGAGAAGCCGTAATTGACAGACAGGATGTTTACGGGTGTACAGCACTGTTTTATGCAGCCTGGAATGGTCATGTTGATGTGGTATCCTTTCTGCTTTCAAAAGGTGCAGATACATCATTAATACGCCATCAGGATAAAGCAAATCCGTTGAACGCCGCTGCCCACGCAGGACATCCAGAAGTAGTGAAATTATTGGCAAGCAAAACACCGAATCTTGAATTCAAGGACAAGGACGGAGACACAGCTCTTATTAACGCTGCGTCCAGCGGTTGTACTGAATGCGTGAAAATTATTTTGAAAAATGGCGCCCAGATAAATACAATGAACGATTATGGTCAGAACGCGTTGTTCCTGGGTGCAATACATGGACATTCAGAAGTTGTAGATATCCTTCTGAGCAACGGCATTGAATCTGACACAGTTGATATTGCCGGGAAAACAGCACTTGATTATGCCAGGGAGAAGGGACACCAGGAAGTTATTGCAATGCTGGAGAAGAGCTGAGTGATATTATTCGTATAATAGGTGGAGGGCTAGATGGCTGTAACACATATATTCGTAAGCTATAGCCACCGTGATTCCAAGTGGGTTGCTGACAGTGAATATGACCTCATTCCATTTCTTTCGCGAAGCCTGGAGGGACGAAATGTTGAAATATGGATCGACCACGCTCTGCAGAGAATGCCCGGAGCTGATTATCGAAGACTCATCAAAAACAAAATAAACAGGGCCGACTTTGTAATCATGCTGATAAGCCAGGAATTTGTCACATCAAAGTTTATAAGAGAATTTGAAATCCCGCTGATCAGGCGTAGAGCAAATAGGGCGGATGTTGGACTGATCCCCATTCTCATAGACCATATGGTCTGGGAAATTGCAGATGGATTCGATTGGCTGCTGGACCTAAACATGCTGCCTTCCGAATCCGATCCTCTGATAGAGCATGTAGCCGATGAAGTTTCCTGGCATGAAAAGAGGCATAAGATCCTGCAGGCAATAACCTGCTGTATCTTCGGTGATAGAGAGCAACAAGGAATAGAACGTCCGGGTATTACTGCTCCCCCCATTTTCGGTGATGACGGCACGCTTCGGAGGAACGCTTTTGCCTTCGAGATCGGTGAAGTGCTTATAAGAGCTGCGAAGTGCAGGTTGCTTGATAACAGAGATTTGATTGCGGCAAGTGATATTATTCTGGGACTCATTCGTAAGGGTTCGCTTACCAGATACGTCCTCCTCAAGAACAACATGGATCCGGACAAGCTATATAAAAGTCTGTTAAATAGTTTAACCGGCAGCAGGCATTCCGGCGATCAAAACAATAAAGATAGTCCGGCTGCATTATCAGAGATTACTGACCGGACCGAACTGCTGGAGAAACTAATAATCAACCGGCAGGATCAATTTGATATGGATGCCATTGAAGTATTCGATCACGCCTGTGATTTGAATGCTGATAGAAGTAGTTCTGAGGTTTCAGGAAAAGATTCTTCTGTAGTACACGAATTGGACCTTCTCCAAAGTCTGCTGGATCTGGGGGTCTGGGACGAGACGGCTAATGATCAACTGCCAGATAGCAGCAATGTTCTTAAAGAACTAAAAAAAAGAAAGAAGGAGGGTTTCTTCGATTCGGATGGATACCTGCTACTGAGTTATCTTGATACTGAAGCGCACAGGCTGGTTAGAACTGCACAAGCAATCGGGCAGAGACTGGGAGCAAAGCCGATCAATCATAGAATACTCTGGGTTGCCATGGTAATACACCCTTCCAGCTACGGGGGGGCACTATTAAATAAAAAGGGTGTGGACAGAAAAAAGCTATGTGCCCTGTTGCTCAATTCGATAGAAAGAAAGTCCTCCTTGTCGTACCCTCTCGACTACGAGGCAAGCCAATACTTGCTACTTCCTGTAATTAAAAGGGCAAGAGACAAAAATCCTTCGGAAGAACTGCTAACAGAGAAAGATCTGTTTTATTCGTTTATAGACGTGGCGGCTCCCTCGTTCAAGAGTATGATCTCTAAAATAACCAAGTCTTTTAATCTGGATTCATTAGAGCGCGATAATTAACAAGTAGTAATAATCAGGCCCATTTCCGATACAATCGGCTTAGCGAATATACTTCTGTAGTAGCGACTTGTGCAATTGATACCGGCCGGGAATCTCTGTTTTAACATCCGCCATTGAATCGAGTGCCCCCGGGCTCAAACTGTGAAGATTGACATCCTTGAAGTAGCCCCTTTCGAGCTCTGTCTCTGGAACTGAGGGAGGAGGCTGTGCAATAAGTGTTTGTTGATATTTTGTCAACCTCCAAATGTTGGAGCAAATCTCATCCACCAGTTCGTTCATTTTTTTCAACTCTCCATCCAGTCTTTGCAATGTGGACAACCGATAGGGAATCCTGCATTCCTGAAGCACTACAGGTATCAGAGTTTTCTTGATATGATTCAGCCAGTACTTCCATTCCCTTTTTGATTCCGCGGATCTAATTGCTCCCGCTGACAGAAATAACAGCATTACATCCGCTGCAACCATTGCTTCCTCAATTTGGTCATCCCAATCTGTACCAAACAGGACATCTCTGTCCCACCAGACCGATATGCCAGCATTTCTGAGGTGTTCGACGATTTGTGCTACCTGATGTTGATCGCCACGGAAGTAACTAACAAATACGTTTACTGATTTTAGTGCTCGTCCTTCCAGCGCTGCTGCCACTTGCTCTGCTGCATCCATGTTAGTGGGAAAGCGATTAGCCGGGTCTATGCTCAACATCTGTAAGATTACGTCATCCATGGCCACTGGTATACGGGGATTTTGTTCGGAACATGGAGTCAGGCGCTCGCCACGCCAAAGCCGAAGAGCCGTACATAATTCCCAGCCTTTTGGGCAGGGACTAGTGGGTGTCTCCTCGAAGGGAAGATGACCAGTGAGTACATTGTAAAGCAAAGCCCCGAATGAGAACTGGTCCGACCTTTCACGCTGCATGGATGATGGTCCGAGCTTCTGTTCAAAGAGAAGTTCAGGGCAGACGAAGGGTGGAGTGCCAACGATTCTTTCCCATTTAGCATCTTCATCCAAAAGTGCTGCAAGACCGAAATCTGTCAAATACACAAAACCGTTTTCATCCAAAAGTATATTATCCGGCTTGATGTCCCGATGTGCCATCCCCTGTGAGACACAATAATCCAGAGACGATCCTATTTGCTTCGTTATATTTATGATGTCAACGGGCTGCCTTAACTCCTCTGCCGGCACCCTATGGAGGGCAGACTCCACATACCTCATCACGAGAACAGGACCAATCGACGAATCAAAGTAATCGAAGAGTGGTAAAACAGCCGGATGGTCTAGAGAAGCAAGAAATTTAGCTTCCTTGAGGAAAAGTTTCCTGAGGGAAGGATTTCTTACAATTTTATTTCGGTGCGGCACCTTGATGGCCACGGAACGTTTGAGAACAACGTCTTCGGCATGTAAGACTTTAGAGGTTGCTCCATTTCCGACACATCCTAGGATGCGGAACCTATCGCCCAGAAAGACTTCATCTGTATCATTACTTGTATTCATCCCACTCCTGTTGACGAATGATCTCGCCACATAGCACACAAACAAAAACCTCGGTATATAGTGCTTCAAAGCTCCTTTCATCGTCGTACTCGTCTTGCTGAATCAGCACCCAGGCATGGCGCTGGCCACAGTCAATGCAAACACACCCGTCTAATCTATGCTTTGAAAGCCGTTGCTCAATGGCTTTGACATATCGAAGTTCGATGAATGTCCATGGTCTTTTAGGATCACTAAGTATGGGCGCCACCTCCACAGCCCCACACCGTGAACAAATACAACGTTCGCTAAAGTCATGACGCCAAAAAAACATCGCCAATTCAACGCCCTTCCCTTTCGGTGACACATACCGAAGGGACAATAATATCAAAAATCTGTACTAAAAATAGTCCTTTTGGGTTGCACCACCTAATATAATTAGGAGTTTCAATCTAATTTACATATTATTCCAACTTTTATAATTATACAGCATTCTTCACCACAGGTTGAACAACCAATTATGGAAATACCACCATATCTAGCTGAGAGCCGAACCCAGGTAATAGGGCCAGATCACCAGAGCCCATAGTGCTTTAATAAACGAGAGCTTGACGAAACCAATAGTGAAAAGCCAGCCCATAAACCAGACAGGCCCCATAATTCCGGCTATCTCCATCTTTCCTTTTATTTCCTTCTTGTCATCTCCCATGGATAATTCTGCCTCCTTTTTTTTCACCTTGTGCAGATACCGTCCCTTCTGCGATTCAGCATTTTGCGGGAAGTGTTGAGTAACGCCCGCCTGTTTGATCAAGCAATCAACTCTTTAAAATAAGTTGTTCACTTATTTATAATAGCTCTGCGCCATTATGCCAACAGATATTCCTGCCTGTCAACGGGGGTTAGAAAATTGGAGTTTTTCCAATTTTTATTCGATCCGTATTGTTCCGGTGCCTGGTGTTTCAAAATCGCTGTCGATTTGCCCAGCCCGGATAATTTTTTGTGGAAAGCCCACGGGTTAGAAGTCAAGGAAAAGAAACCGTTTAGGACTCTTTAGATAACCACGGGCAAGCACGTGGCACTGGCCACAAAATTACGAGCTTCGCTCGACGCCCTTCGGGCGGGTTCACATTCACCCACGGGCAAGCACGTGGAACCCTTCCCGGCGGGTTATTGGTTTAGAAAAAACTTGATAACTGATCTTTGACTGTTATATTGGTATATTGGTAGGACCAAAAAGGAGAATAAATGTTCTTCAAACACATATGCGAAACCAGGAAGAAGAGCGCAAATGTTGCCGAAGAGATAGTGCGGGCCATCAGGGCAGGTGAATTCGAACCGGGGGAAAGCCTGCCCGCCGAGAGAAAGATAGCCACCCAGATGGGGGTATCCAGAAACTCGGTAAGGGAAGCCATATCTGCTCTTCAGATTGTGGGGGTGGTGGAAAGCAAAGCCGGTTCAGGAACTTATGTGGCCTCGAATGCTAATAAGGTGGATATCGACAGGGCACTATCACTGGCCAGGGATAGCGAAGATCTGATGGAGATCTGGGAAGCCCGGCGGGAAATAGAGAAGATACTGGCCAGACTGGCCCTGTGGAGAGCGGAAAGCAAAGATCTGGAGCAGCTGCGCTCTGTCCTGGAGGTGTTCGAGGAAGCTGTCAGCAGAGGTGATTATGAAGGATATCACAGAGCCAACCATAAGTTTCATCTCATTATTGCCGATCTGGCAAACAACATCTATTTGAAAAGTGCCCTGGAAGCTCTCCTGGGGGTTACCGGGGAACATCTTCTCAAAAAGATGGTGCCCGATTATCAGGAATATATGAATAAATCACTCTCCATCCATAAACGTCTGTTGAAATTAATTCACAATGGGAACGAAAGGGAAATCGAGAGGGCAATTGACCGTCATTTTCTCGAATTAGAGGAATATCTGGAGGAAAGGCTGTTCAGGGATTAAGATATGAGTAGAAAGCTTATCGATGGTTCACGATTGATAGTGGAGGGAGCTGCCCGCGCCGGAGTACAATCCTATTCAGCGTATCCTATAACTCCAGCCAACAGGATTTATTTCTATGCTGTAGACAGAATACCCCAGATATTAAAGGCCCCCGATGAAATTACAGCCTTACAGTGGGCCTGCGGCATCTCCGCCACCGGGGTTATCCCGATGACCGCCACCTCCCGCCCCGGTTTTTCCCTGATGGTCGAAAGTGTGGATATGGCATTCATGATGGAACTTCCCGTCCTGATCGTAATTGTACAGAGACTGGGACCCTCCACGGGATCAGCTACCACCGGGGCGCAGGGGGATGTAAGCATTCTGCACAGAATGATTTCGGGAGGATACCATATCCCCACATTTGCCCCTTCGAACCTGGAAGATTGCTATGTCCTTTCCGGGGAAGCAGCGAAAATGGCCGTTGAGCTCAGATCGCCGGTAATACTGCTTACCTCCAAGGAGATGATTGAAACCGAACGGAGTTTTGATGTAGAGCAGCTACCCGATATAGAGCCGGCAGAGTGGGATCTCTACGATGGAAGTGATTATCAACCTTACGGGCAGATAGAAGATTGGGTTCCCAGATTTCTACCTCTGGGGGATGATGAAAATCGGGTCAGAATGACTGCTTCTACTCATGATAAACAGGGCATACTTAAAAAAAGCACACCGGAAGCACTGCAAAACACCGAAAGATTGAATAAAAAAATCGAAGAAAATATATGCCGGTATAACCATTATCACCTGGAAGAGAAACAAAATGCGGATACTCTCATTGTCTCATACGGCATCACCTCTTATGCAGCCAGGGAAGCAGCAGAACTGCTGAACTCAGAAGGCACACCGGCATCCCTGCTGATAGTACAAACCTTATTTCCGGTAAGCGGAGAATTGATCGATATTATCAACAGATATCCCAGGGTGATAGTAGCCGAGGAGAACCTGACCGGCCAGTATAGAAGAGTACTGTGGGGAGAAACAGGGGACAGGAGGGTATCCGGAGTTAATGTGCTGGGACGCATGGTTACCCCTCAGGAAATCACAGGGGAGGCAGCACCTTGAGCTTTGAATTAGATAAACCCCTGCCCTACTGTCCCGGTTGCGGCCACGGTTCAATCGCAGAAGGATTAGCGCAGGCGGCGAATAGACTCGGATGGCGGACTGAAGATGTGATCCTGGTAACTGACATCGGTTGCGTGGGGCTTGCAGACAAGCATTTTCCCTGTCATACCATACACGGCCTGCACGGAAGAGCGGTAGCTCTGGGTGCCGGAATAAGGCTTGGATTGGCGGATGATCATAAACATATAGTGGTTCTTCAGGGAGACGGAGGGGCAACCATAGGCCTGCAACACCTGATGGAAGGTGCCAGGCTGAACCTGGATCTCAAGGTTATCATTCACAATAACATGCTGTACGGAATGACCGGGGGCCAGAGCAGCGGTCTGACCCCCATGGATTATAAGACTACCACCGAAGCGGAGGGCTCTCCCTCCATCAGCTACGATCTGCCCGGGCTGGCTCATCAGGCTGGAGCCTCGTATACCAGCAGGATCCTGGGAATTGGAAATATCACTGACGATATGGTAAACGCACTTGATGCACCCGGGTTTTCTTTGATTGAGATTATGGAATACTGCACCAGTTACGGTCTAAGGTACAATCCGGGTGAGAAACTGGCGGGTATTCTGGAAAAGACGGGCAGAGAGACCGGAAGTTGGGTAAATAACCGGAACGATCGATACCGTCCCGGGAGAAGATCCGGGTTGAATTCATTATTCGATCAGCTCCCCGGTCTGGGAAATGGATATAAGCACCGCCTGGGGAAACCATTTTCGGTAGTAGTGGGAGGTTCGGCGGGAGAGGGGGTACAGACGGCGGCCAGGGCGCTGGCCAATGCCGGGATTATTTGCGGTCTGGAGGTCAGCAAGAAAGGCAAATATCCGGTTACTGTGGGAACGGGTTTCTCCACCGCAGAAATCATACTTTCTCCCGGCAGAATAAATTTCACTGGAATCGTCCATCCGGATGTGGTTATAGTAGTATCAGAGGATGGCTTACAGAATAACAGGGAAATAATCAGCAGTATGGGTGATGGCACAGTGATAATAGACGATTCCCTTCCCGGGCCGGATACAAAGGCGCAGGTTGTTTCCAGAGGATTTCGCAGCGAAGCCGGCGGTAAGGGTTCTGCTTTATGTGCAATAGCATTCTGGCTTGGAATGGAGGGGATCATACCGGTAGATGCCTTGCTCGAAGCTTCTCGAGCCAGTAAACATTCGGAATCCCTGGCAAGATCGATAAATACAGGCAGTAAACTTTAGTCTCTAAATGGTCGATTTATCAGATTAAATTAAGGAGCGATTCATGGATTTCCAACTTACCGAAGAGCAGAGAATAGTAAAGGATTCGATCAGAAGCTGGTGCAAAAAGAACATACCGCTTGAGCGGGTCAGGGAAATGGATAACAAAGGCTATCCCTATCCTCAGGATATACCAAAAGGGCTGGGAGAGCTGGGAGTAATTATGGGTACGGTGCCCACGGAGCACGGGGGGCAGGGTCTGGACTGGTTCACTCAGGCTCTGATAGCGGAAGAGATAGGTTATGCCGATCCGACTATCGCCTGTGCGGCCGCTTTCATGGCTGTAGGAACAGGCTGGGGTTTCAATCTGGATAAGTACTGTTCGCCCACAGTAAGGGAGATTGCAATCAAACCGGCTCTGAAAGGGGAGAAATTCGTAGGTGTAGCCACTACTGAACCGGGGGGAGGATCGGATGTAGCAGCTTTCAGATCAACAGCCGAAAAGGACGGTAACGAGTGGGTATTGAACGGGGAAAAGACCTTCATCAGCGGAGTGGAAGAGGCCAGGGAATGGGGCGGGGGTTACTGGGTAAATGTGCGTACCTCCCCTCCTCCGGAGGGTGCCCCTCACAAGAATATGACCTCCTTTTATGTTCCCATCGACTCTGAAGGTCTGGAGCCGGCTAAACCCTACCGGGACGCCGGGAGAAACGCCCTCTCCACCGGCGGATTTATAATGGATAACGTAAGGATTCCCGATGAATACCAGCTGGGTGAGGAGGGAAAAGGCTTTTATCACACCATGGAGGGATTCGATAACGCCAGATTGCTTATCGGAGCCAGTGCGGTGGGAGTGACTCAGCGTATTCTGGAAGAGGCTATGGAATATATAAAGGAAAGAAAAACATTCGGTAACCCTCTGGCCAAATACGAAGGCATACAGTTTGAACTGGTGGAGCTTTACAGGGAGATGGAAGCTACCCGCCTGTTGACCTACAAGACGGCATGGATGCAGGATAAGCGTTACCAGGAAGGGACGTTCAAGCCCAAGGAGGTATCCAAGTGGATATCCATGATCAAGTGGAAGGCTCCTCATCTGGCTCTGGAGGCAGCCAATAAGGCCATGCACTGGCTGGGAGCAGCCGGATATTCCGATGAATATATGTTCGAAATGGCCTGGAGAGGGGTTATGTCCTATTGTGTAGGGGCGGAGGGGGGAGAGAATATACAGAAGATCGTAATAGGACGGGAGCTGTTAGGTCCTGAATTCGTACCGTATAAATAGAGTGCTTGCAGCTATGCTGGAAATTGATAAAAGACAAGCTATCATCTGATATCAGAAGGATAATTTTCCTTTTGCACTAACGGTATAAATATATTATTTATAGTTAAATGTGTAATTGGGCTGGATCGGCGTGTTGCGGGCAAGCACTGGACGGATCATTGAGATTGATTCTTTTCTGAAACCGGTTATGAAAGGTTAACAAGAACTTTAAGATATGGATCGCATCCTTACCCGAATCGAAAAAATCGGCAATAGATTGCCTCACCCCTTCTGGATTTTCTTCTATCTGACTGTCCTGGTTCTCATCCTGTCCGCCTTCACCGAACTGATCGGTGTTTCGGTGACCCATCCGGTAACCGGCGAAGTGGTAACCCCACAGAATCTTATCTCCCAATGGGGGCTCCAGAGATTCGTTCTGGAAATGGTGACCAATTTCTCCCATTTCGCTCCTATGGGCCTTGTCCTGGTGATGCTGATGGGAGTTTCGCTGGCGGTGCACTCGGGACTACTGGAGACACTACTGGGCCGCCTTACCCAGGTCCCCCGGATCATGATATTCCCCATAATCGTGGTCACCGGGATCATGGGCAATCTTGCCTCGGATGCCGGTATAGTGGTGGTTCCGCCTCTCGCCGCGGTGGCCTTCAAGAAATTGGACATGAATCCGCTGGCCGGGATTATTCTGGCCTACGCCTCGTGCACTGCCGGTTTCACGGCCACACTGATCCCCCGCGGCACAGATGTTCTTCTGGCCGGATTCACCAACGAGGCACTGGAGGATCCAAGCAAATTTGTTGGTGCTACCGCAAACCTCTATTTCATGATCGCTTCCGTAGTTATGCTGGCGGTGGTCCTGGCCTGGGTGGGAAAGAAGTTCACCGTACCCGCCTGTGGCGAGGCTCCCCCCCCGGATGATCCCATCGAGACGGATGCCAGCGACGGCCGGGCCCAGAAGAAAGGCCTGCGCTGGGCACTGGTTGCTCTGGGCATATATACAGCTATCGCTCTCATGTCACTGATACCGGAGGGCGGGTTTCTGCGCTACGATCTCTCGGATGTGGAAAAAGTGGTCCGCAGGCAAGTGCCTGAGGAGAAACAGTTGCAGCGGATTATGGGAGAAACTGACATTACCGCCGAGAATGGAGTGAGGAAATATTCGGTGGTTTACCAGGATCAGAGGCTGCCGCTGGAGGATGTGGACGCGGAAAACTGGCGCGACGGAGCAACCGCGCGTATCTATATCCCGAAGGAAGATCAGAGGGTGGATATCAGCAGAGCGGTCCGGATCGATATCATGCCGGAAGTGATGCGGGGGCCCTTCTTCCGTGGGATGGTGGCCATACTGTTCTTCTTCTTCGCCATACCCGGGATTATCTATGGGATCTGTGTGGGCAAGATCAAGAAGCTGGCCGATATCCCTGCCATGATGGTCAAAAGTGTGAAGGGAATCGCCGGACTGATAGTACTGATGCTTATGATAGGGCAGTTCGTTGCCCTGTTCCAGTGGTCCAATCTTGACCGGATAGTGGCCATCGGGGGCGCCAACCTGCTGAACCAGATGAGGCTGCAGGGATGGCCCCTGCTGGTGGTGACCTCCATAACCGTAATGGGATTGAACGTATTTCTCGGTTCCAGCTCGGCCAAGTGGGCCATGCTTGCCCCTATCGTGGTACCCATGTTCCTGCTGCTGGACCCCCCCATCGCCCCCGCTGTTTCGCAGCTGGCCTACCGTATCGGAGACTCCACCACCAACGGCATCTCCCCACTGTACCCATATTTCCCCCTTGCCCTTGGCTGGATCAGGCAATACCGCAAGGATGCAGGAATAGGAACACTGATCAGGCTTCTGCTGCCTTATGCGGTATTCACCGGGATCGCATGGATCATACTGCTGATTATCTGGTACCTGCTCGGAATTCCCGTCGGCCCGGGAGAGGCAATACATTAAGGGTAGCAGCAATAAAGCTAATTCAAGTATTACCTGTTCAATCTGCCTTTCTTTTACCTTTTCGCTGGAATAAGAGAGTATGGGAAGCTGTTCTTCCGGGGCCTCTAATCCTCACAACCGGATAATAATTATATATGATTTATCCCTGCCACTCCTCCACCCTTAGGTGCTGAGTGGAGGTGCAGAAAGCGTTCCGCGGGCAATCCGCTGAGGAGGAAAACCCTTCCGGACTATCGCCTGACGGATATTTAATAGGAGAAGAGTTCATAATGGATCTGTCGTTCCGGAACCCCGGCGGCGAGCAGATCAGCCTCAAGTTTCCTGATCATCGGCGGCGGGCCACAGATGAAAAACTCGCAGCGGGAGAGATTCCCCTCCAGCTTCCTCTGCAGCAGCTTGATGTCTATGTGTCCCGTCTCCAGCTCCTGGTGCGTTTCAACCCCGCTGAGCACGTGGACTACTTCGATGTGTCCCGCCCCTTCTATCTCTTCCCGTAGAGCTATATCCTTTTCGAACCGGTTGCCCCAGAAGAGATAAGCCTCTCTTTCGGGCATCCTTTCCAGCTCGTCGATGATCCTCCTGAACGGAGTCACCCCGATTCCTCCGGCCAGCATCACCACGGGACGCCGGGTGGTCAGGGCCTCCCGCCCGAAGACTCCGTAGGGGCCGTCTACCAGCAACCGGTCCCCCGGCTCCACCTTCTGAAGCCGGCCGGTCACCCGGCCGATGGCTTTCACCGTGATGCAGATCTCCCCGCTGGCGGGATCGTGCCTGGAGATGGTGAACGGCCTGGACGGGCATGTCCGGCAGCGTCTGAAGAAAGCAAACTGCGCAGCCGCAGGCCTCAGCCTTCTCCGGAGGGGCCTCATGGTGATATCGGTCACCCTGTCGGCGGCCTGCCGGGCGCTGACCACTTGGTAGACGGCGCTGAATACCCCCAGCCTTGCCGGGATCCGCCAGATATAGAATAGCCCCGCAGCAACGAACAGCCCCTGCCAGACATACCTGAGGCCGGTCCCGCCCAGCGTCACGCCGATGGGGTAGCCGTGAACGAAGGCCATGGGGAGCAGCAGGTAACTGCTCAGGTGAGTCAGATACCAGGTGTCCTGTCGCATCCCGGACCGAAGGTAGACGCTTGAAACCACCAGATAGAGGAGAACTGCCAGAGCGGCTATGCCGAGGGGGACCAGGATGTGAAGTGGCTCAGGCAGACCGGTGGAGAAGAGCAGGATCCCTTTCTTCTCGAGATAGTATGGAGTGAGGAACACAGGATGCAGAAGAATCAGCAGCCCGACCGAGATACCGATCCACCGGTGGAGCCTGATCAGCCAGAGATAGTCGGGAGTGGCCCATCGCGCCGCCGCCTGGCGGTATCCCAGCAAAAACTGCCAGAAGATCAGCATGGTTCCGCACAGCGAACCTATCTTGGCCAGAAGCTTCCAGGCATTCAGCTGAACCGAGGGCTCGTTGAGGCGTATGAAGAAGGCCGGCGCGGCCGAGGTCGCCGCGATCAGGCACACCAGCATGATCTTTCTTCGTATCAGCGGGTTGCGCATCGCACTCCTTCGTAAGAGGGGGGGGTATGTCTGTGTATTTCGAAGTTGCCATTCATTAAATTTTTAACCTGCCACTTATTAAGCCCTTTCTGTTGTTGTCGGGCTAGCATACCAGAGCGGCAGTTTTGATTCAACGATTCGAGCACATTTTTCTCAAATTATCAAAACATAATCAGTACCCGCTTCTTTCCGGTGGGCTTGCCTTCCACTGTCAGGCAATGGATAAACTGAACATTATCAATCAAATCTGCTTGCCCCTGATGTTCGTCCTTACGACAGGCATCGGCGGCAACACCAAGCATGCCCCGTTCGGATTCCGTTGCTGGGCTACTACTACTTTGTGAGCTGCGCTTCAATATCGGCGCAGGTTGTCACGTAAGAAAAGCCAAACGCGAGGTTAAGGAGACTGGCCAGATGCATCTCTTCACTGATGGAACCGGTTCCATCCGCGGGGAAGAACACACGGTAGTCCCGGTAGTATGCATCCCTTGCCGTCGATTCGCAGCACAGGTTGGTCATAATACCGGAGATGACAAGGTCTTCTACCTTTAAGCAGCGCAACACAGTCTCCAGATCCGTGTTGTAGAAAGCCGAGTACCGGTGTTTGGAAACCACCTTTTCGCCCGGCATCGGAGCCAAATCCGGATGAATCCCGCTCTCGGGGCTGCCTTCGATGCACTTGCCCTGCCACCACCATCCCATAATCCCGCTGTCGAGATCAGCAGGATGGTGAACGTGCCGGGTAAAGATCACGGGGCGCCCTGCCCGGCGAAAGGAAAGTGCCAGGCGTTTTACCATCGGCAGGATTGCTACTCCGCCACAGGTGAAGGTGGGCGATGCGGGATCAAGGAAAAAGTGCTGCATGTCTATCACCAGCAGGGCACTCGCTGTAGCTTTTAACCGCATCCCGTGCTGGTTGTAAGAACGTATCCGCTTCAACCAGGCCACGGCTTTAGATTCTATATTTTCGGCCGTCGCATATGGTTCCACCATTTTTCCTCCAGTCATTATCTTCTTTTGTCAACGGTCCCGATAAGCGTTGAACAGTACTCGCCCGCTTATATGGAATAGTCAGATTGGTCCCTCTATAACCGTCCAGCAGTGAATGTCTGCTGCGTAGATCTGTTAGATAATTGCAGTATAATCTCACTGTATAATACTATCAAACCTGATTTATTATCACAATATACTAAGCGGATCCACATCCCACTGCAGGTCGGTGCGCTTGATGGCGGAGAGGGCTCTGGTACTTTCTGCGATTATCTCCCGCTTTCCGGAGTCGGGCAGTGATTTTGCCCTTACTATAATGTGCATACGGTATTTACCCCTGAGTTTCTCTATCAGTGCCGGGGCGGGGCCCAGTATCTCTATTCCGGTGCCGCACGATTTCTCCAGATTCTCCGCTACCTTCTCTGCTCCCTTGCGGACATTCGAATGGGAAGATGAGGATAGGGTAAGCAGTATGAGCTCACCGGCCGGGGGATATCCCAGATCCTTTCTGAAATCCAGCTCCACCCCTGCAAAACCCGGGAAGTCGAACCTGGCCAGATGCTTGAACACGTAGTTTTCAGGGGAGTAGGTCTGAACGATTACCCTTCCCCTTTCCTTCCCCCGGCCTGTTCTGCCGGCGGCCTGGTAGAGCAACTGGAATGTTCTCTCCGCAGCCCTGTAGTCGGGAAAGCCCAGTCCAAGATCGGCAAGCAGCACACCCACCACAGTCACCCCGGGATAGTGATGCCCCTTGGCTACCATCTGGGTACCCAGAAGGATGTTGGCCTCTTCTTCCGAGAATGTCTCAAGTACCTTCCGGTGGCCGCTCTTTCCCCTGGTGGTGTCGAAATCCATCCTGGCTATCCTGGCCCCTGGCAGCAGGTTTGAGAGCTCCATCTCAACTCTCTGGGTACCAGAGCCTGCGTAACGCATGGCGAACTCCCCGCACTTCCTGCATTTCTCCGGAGGCTTTATTTCATAATCACAGTAGTGGCATCTGAGCCTGTGTCCCCGGCTGTGGTAGGTAAGGGATATGGAGCAATTGGGGCATTTCTCGATATAACCGCATTCCCTGCACTGGGTATAATTGGCATGTCCCCTCCTGTTATGCAGCACTATCGCCTGCTCCCCCCTGTTGATACAACCCTCCAGGGAACTCAGCAGTTCATCTGAAAAAAGTTCCTTCTTCCCCCTCATATCAACCAGCTCCAGGTCGGGCATGTTCTTTTTCAGCGGCCGGGAACGAAGCTGCAGGTATTCGATCTTCCCCCGGTTAGCTTTACCGTAGCTCTCCAGAGACGGAGTGGCAGAGCCAAGGACCAGCACGCACTTTTCCAGCTCAGCTCTCCGCTCGGCTACTGAAACGGCATGATAGTGTGGCTTCTCCTCCTGCTTGAATGAGTTGTCCTGCTCCTCATCCACAACTATTACAGAAAGGTTTTCCAGGGGAACAAAAACAGCCGAACGCGGTCCTATAACTACACTTACCTCTCCCCTCCTGGCCCTCTGCCAGATGGTATGCCGCTGGGCTCCGGTAAGTCGGCTGTGAAGCACAGCCACTCTGTCTCCGAATCTCCTTCTGAACCTTGCGGTAGTCTGGGGGATGAGGGCGATTTCCGGTATCAGCACCAGCGCACTTTTTCTCCGGTTGAGAGCTTCCTCTATGGCGCGGAGGTAAACTTCGGTCTTTCCGCTCCCGGTTACACCGTGGAGGAGGAAAACCCTGTTCTCTCCCTTCAAGATAGCTTCCTTTATCCTGCCGAATGCCTCCTGCTGCTCCCTGTTAAGAATGGGGGATTCGATCTCGGAGGGGAACTTATCTCTGTCTTTCTCTGACTTGAAACGGCCCTCCCCCTTGAGGCTTGCCGGCAGCATTGCTCTCAGAACCTCTCCCATGGTATGCACATAGTGGCGGGACATCCATTCGGCCAGGCGCATGAGGTTTTCATCCAGCAGGGGCCGGGGGTCGACCAGCTTGTCTATCTCCCTGAGCTTGAACTTTACCCCTCCCCTCTGCCCGGGGAAGGAGACAGCATAGCCGGTCAATTTCCTTCTGCCGAATGGTACCGTTACCCTGCACCCGCAGCTTATCTTTTCCTCAAGACCCCGGGGACACCGGTAGGTGAACAGCTTATCCACAGGGAGGGGGAGGGCTACGTCGACCAGTGATGATTTGCCCGGTTTCTCTGTCATAATAACACCATTATAATGCTCATATGCCCGGGCAACAATCTAAAACCGGCCTGGATTTTCTCTAAAACACAGGCCTGGGGTCTATTGCCTGTAATACAATCACTTAGCAGGATATGTTCATAGGTTGAACGGATAATTAAGTAGAAGTTCATACCTGTGATCGGCATCTCAGAATCCTCGCCCTGTGATCAGGCGTGGTTTCTTGATTCGAAGAATCAAATAGTGCGAACCCGGGGTTGGAACCGCGATCTTCCCGGTCGGCGAGAAATCGACCGCGGTTTTCACTGAACCTCAACGAATGGTTAAAGATCACAGAATCGCGGTAATATGAACTTTCAGGAGCTAAGAGCCATAATACAATACATGCAGGAAGCTGCCGCTTCCTGCATGTATCGATAACGGTTGGAACGGATCAAAATATTACCACCCTGCCCCGCCCGTCTTGCTTATCCAATTGTGCCGCATATATGGATGTCACTGCGGCCCAGTTCTACTTGGCATACTCCAGCAGTTCCTGGATTCTTTCTATAAGCTTGTTGGGGCTGAAGGGCTTGATTACATAATCCTCCGCCCCCACCTCGTAACCCAGTCTCTTGTCGATATCCCTCCCCTTGGCGGTAAGCAGGACTATGGGTATATTCTTGGTTACCGGATTCGACTTCAGTATCCTGCAGGCCTCATACCCGTCTATCCTGGGCATCATTATATCCAGCACTATCAGGTCCGGCTGTTCCTTCCTGGCTTTGTCCACCGCCTCTTCACCATTGGCGGCGGTCACCACCTGGTAGCCCTCCGCTCCCAGGCTGAATTCCAGAATCTGAGTAATGTTTACCTCATCATCTACTACCAGGATCTTTCCCTTTTTCATGTGACACCCTCCTTGATGGATTCACTCTGCTGTTTGTGTTCGTTAATTTCTTCTTCGGCATCTGCACTTTCCCCTTTACCTTCTTCACCCCTGCCCGTACTTTTACAGATAAATTCGATATCCTCTATTTCGTCCAGCGACTTTATGAATGCGCTTACCACCCGGGGATCGAATTTCTTCCCGATCCCCTTGATTATTTCATTTTTGGCTTCGTCGATGGAGTAACATCGCCTGTAGGGGCCTTCCGATACCAGGGCTCTGAATGAATCGATAACATTAATTATCCTGGCCTCCAGCGGTATCTCGTAACCCTTCAACCCGTTAGGATATCCGCTTCCATCGAAGTTCTCATGATGATTCCTTATAATTCTCATGATCCGCTGCTCCAGCCCCATGGGTGAGGCCAGGGCATAACCGATATCGGTGTGCTGCTTGAGCTTCTCCCACTCATTTTCGGAAAGCTTCTCCTTCTTTGCTCTTATGCTTCTGGGCACCTTCATCATACCCAGATCGTACATACTCATCCCCAGCCGCAGGGCGGTAAGTGAATGCTCATCCAGATTCAGCCGCTCGCCCACCGTTACTGCCAGAAGGGTAAGGATGGAAAGTTTCCTCGCTCCCCACTCCTCCCTTACATCCAGGATAGAGTTCATGGCCCCCTTGAGCCTCTCGAAGTTGGAGGAAACCTTCTGGAAGGCGAACAGCTTCTGCAGCATTCCCATGATCACCGGAGCCAGTGACTTCATTAGATCCATATCCACACTGGTAAATTTGGTGTCTTCGATCCGGTCGCTTACATTGAGCACTCCTGCTACCCTGTCTCCCTCTTTCAGCGGAACTGAAATAAATGATTTGGTCCAGTAGAACTCAGAGTTGTTGGCCATCCCCAGATCCCGGTCATTCTCGATATCGGAGACCAGCAGGGCTCTTCCCTCCTGCGCTACCGCTCCGGCAATCCGGTCGCCCACCTCCAGCCTGGTATTCTGAACGAACTCTGGATCGATCCCCTTGGCCGCCACTATCCTGAGAATATCCTGCTCCGGTTCCAGCAGCATGATGGAAGCTTTCCTGGCCTGCATGAATTCCGCCAGCATCTCTACCACCAGGGTGAGATACCGATCCCTTTCGAACCGGATGGGACCCATGAAACCATCCTCCGGGAGCTTCCTTATAACCACATCCTTAACCGGCAGCAGCACCACGAACTTGGCTCCCGCCTCCTTGACATTTTCCACCCATATCTTGCCCTCATGCCAACTCACTATGTTCTTGCAGATGGCCAGCCCCAGACCGGACCCACCATACTCCCTGGTATCGCTGGCATCGGCCTGATGGAACCGGTCGAATATCTTATCCAGCTGATCTTCGGGGATACCTCTGCCGGTATCCTGAACAGTGATCCTTACCGAAGAAGCCTCCTCCTCCAGGCCAATGGTGATCTTGCCTCCCCGGGGGGTGAATTTCAGGGCATTGTTTAGCAGGTTGTGAATCAGTTGAAGTATCAGCTTTCTGTCCGCATCCATGGTTACCGGCTTGCGGGGCATCTTGAGCTCCAGGTTGATCTCGCCGGCAATGAAATGGTTGTTCAGTTCGTTCCGGGCTTCTTCTATTAATTCGTTCAGGTTACAACGGGATTTCTCCACCTTGATATATCCGGTCTCCATATTGGAGTAGCTGAGGATGTTGTCCACCAGCCCGATCAGTCTCTCACTCTCCTCATTCATCACATTGAGAAAATCCCTGATGGTCCCCGGCTCTATCGACTTCAGATTATTCAGCATGGTTTCTATATACGCCATAAGTGTAGTGAGGGGGGTGCGCAGCTCGTGAGATACAATAGAAAGGAAGTTGGATTTGAGACGATTAACGCTGGTAAGCTCTTCATTACGAACGGACAGGACCCTCTCCTTATCCATCAGGCTGTTCTCCATCTTTTCCCTCTGGAATATCTGAAGGACCTTCATTGAGTAGTACTCGAAAACATTCAACAGGCCGTCATCCGGCACATGGCAGAAGAAGCCGGCGGTAAGAAAAGCCTTGACCATACCCTGATGTTCCACCGGCATAATCACTACTACGCCATTTCTCCCATCGAAAGCGGAGGGGATAAAGGCTCTCTCCTGCTGCTGCAGCACTTTGGCATCTACGGCATAACCGCTGCCGGCTCTGCTGCTCTCCCCGCAAATTCTACTGAACACCTCTTCCTTGACCGAATACCTGGAAACCGGGATAGCATCCATGTCCTCCAGGCCGTGTCCCGCCTTGACCTCGTATACTTCATCGCCTGACTTAAGTGTTCTGAGAATTACAAATTCGGCACCACTCTCCCTGGCCGATTCCTTCATAACCTGCTGATATAATTTTTCGAAATCATCACTGAGTACTATCTTTCTCTCCATATCCACTGGTGGTCTCATGGGGTGTCCGGGATACCCTTCACCACCCTGAATATCTCCCCTGAAAGGGATCACATCGCTGCCTCCCATTCCGGCGGCTGCAGATGAAACAGCCGCCGGGGTAACCAGCAGCAGGAAAATACCACCGGTGTCGCAGAGAAACATCACCTTCTCCCAGAAGGGGCCTCCTCCCCGGATTCCCACCACCGCAAGACCCATCAGAATGGTGCCCACTGTAATCATTGCCATGGAAGAGCCAAATACTAAAGTTCGTGCTCTGGCTGGAGCCTTTCTCTCCCACAGTGCTCCGGCCAGGAAACCCACCGGTGCAAATATGGAGAATGAACAAACCGAAGCCACCACTATATTGGTGGCGGTGTTATGCCACAACAGGGAAAACAGGATTCCGCCCATTATCAATCCTATGGCCACCCCGGCTGCCTGGATTATCCTGTTGGCACCCCGGATGGTGTCTAAATATGCACCGCCTCCCACTCCGTAATCCACCTCTCCGGGAATGAAGGTGATGATGCAGTAAAGTCCCCCCATCCCGGTCAGACAGGAGAACAGGCCTCCCCACTGAGCCATACCCGACGGTACCAGCAGATACACTGCCCGGGAGAGAACTATCATAACCAGCCCGGCTGTAAACCTTTTATTAATAACGGAACTTTTTCCGTATGCTGCTGTGCTGCTTTTTCTCCGGTTCACACCCTGTTTTTCTATTACACTCCGGGCTATATATGAAAATACCGCCAGGCCCATCATGAAGGCGTAGGTTGCTACTCCACCTTCTCCTGACAAAACGTTATCCGCTATAGCAAACATCATATTCTATCTTCCCGGCTCTCAGGGAATTGTCCTGCTCCTGCCTCTCTTCTCCAGTCCTCGGGCTATCTTGGCAAATTCGCCCACCTTGATTATCTCCTCTCCCATCAAAACTTCCACGAATGCCTTGACCACTTCGGGATCGAACTGGGACCCTGAACAGCGTACCAGTTCCCTTATGGCTTCCTCCGGACGCATCTTCTTCCGGAAGGGTCTTTCGCTGATCATGGATCCGTAAGCATCCATCACTGCCAGAATCCTGGATCCGATTGGAATCTGGTCCCCCTTCAATCCCATGGGATAGCCGTTACCATCCATCCTTTCATGATGGAACAGGATGGTCTTGCTGACTACCTCCACGAACTCGAAGGGCCGCATGATCTTTTCGCTCCTGCGGGGGTGGCTCCGGATTACCTCTATCTCCTCAGGAGTCAGCTCCAGAGTCTTCCTCAGGATATCATCGCCCACCGTAGTCATTCCCACATCATGCACACTGGCCACATACTGAATGGCTTGAGCCTCTTTCTCCGAGAGTCCCACTTTCCGGGCCACCTTCACCGACCACTTGACCATATCCCTCTGGTTGCCCGCCACCTTCATGTCACAATTCTCCAGAACACTTCTTAGCGACCGGATGGTCTCATCCAGGAAAGCCTGCGAGTTTTCAGTAATCCTGATCCTCTCGATCACCTTGGAAAGCCTCTCGCTCAGACTCATCATGAAGTTGAGATCATCTTGATTCAGCGGCTCCCCGGAGGTCTTGTTGTTTGCGTTTATTACTCCCAGTACAGTTGAGCCCACCCTCAGAGGCACACTGATAAGGGATTTAGTCTCATACTGGGGATTGTTGGGTTCTTCCTTTATATTATTCTTCTCCACATCCTCGATGAGCAGAGGCTTCCCTGTTTCCACCACCCTGCCGGCGATACTCTCCCCTACTGAAACCCTGGTCTTTTTCACTATCTCTTCACTCAGCCCGTATGCCTCCTTGATGAACAGCTCCTTGCGGTCGCTGTCCAGCAGCATGATGGAGACGATCTTGACCGAAAGCAGCTCCGCTATAACCATGGCGGACAGGTGGAACAGCTCCTTTATCTCATCCCGGGCATCCATATCGTTGAAGATATACCCCAGCAGATCATTGAAGTGATGCTCCTTTGGCAGGTTGAACACGAACCTGCTTCCCCTGTCTCTTTCGCTGTAAACACTGATCTTACCCCCGTGCTGCTCGATTATGTTCTTGACTATGGCCAGTCCCAGGCCCACTCCCTCCTCCATGCCGCCATCCACCTGGTAGAACTGTTTGAAGATATTCTCCAGATCCTCCGGAGCTATCCCTACCCCTTCATCCCTTACGGTCACCTTAATGGAGACAGCATCCTCCACAGCATCTATGAATATCCTGGAACCCTCCCTGGAAAACTTGACCGCGTTGCTGAGCAGGTTAATGAACACCTGCTTGATCAGATCGCGGTCCCCATCCACCCGGGGCAGGGCGGTGTCCAGCTTCACTATCAGGTACAGTCCCTTCTCATCCAGATAGGGCTGCATGGAGGACTCCACCTCCTTCATCAAACCGCTCAGGTAAAAGAGGTTGCGTTTAAGATTCTTCTGTCCGAACTCTATCTTGGAAACATCCAGCACCTTGTTGACCATCCGGATCAACCGGTCGGTCTCACCGGATACAATCTTGAGAAAATCCTTCCTCTCCCTGAACCCGGGGTCATCGATGTTATCCAGCACCGACTCCACATAGGCCTTGATGGAAGTAAGGGGAGTCTTAAGCTCGTGAGACAGATGAGAGATATACTTCATCCTCAGTTCGTTGGAATTTTCCAGTTTTTTGTTTTTCTTTTCCAGCTTCCTGATCCTGCCATCCATCACATCGTAAAGCCTGCTCTTTTCTATGGCTGTAGCAACCTGATCGGATAGTATGGTTAACAGCCGGATATCCTCCCTCCGGAAGGGATTGCCGTTCTTATCCCCCGCCATCAGCAGCCCCTGTATTCTCCTTCCCGAGATAATTGGAACGGCCAGAAGCGACCGGAGAGAACGGCCTTCTATCAGGCAGGAATTTTTGAAATCCCTGCTGTTATCCGCATTATGCACAACCAGAGCATCCCCCTCCCTGCCCATATGCTGCAGGATGGGATCTTTTTCGCATCCGCAGTCAAGATCATTCTTCTCCAGGCCATTTTCTCCCATCTCCACCTGCATGAACAGTTCCCGGTTGCGGCTGATCAGGATAACCGAAGCCCAGGGCCTGTTAAGCAGCAGGGTTATCTCCTTGCTGATCATCTGGAGGAGGGTATCCAGTCCGATCACCGAATTTATTCCCAGGCTGATATCATAGAGGCGGGTAAGTTCCAGTATCCTCCGCCGGGAGTCCAGCAGCTTCTCCTCCGCCCCCTGAAAGTGCAGCTTGAAATTACTGTGAAATGTACTGAACAGGTAAGACATCAGGCTCATGAAACCACCCAGCACCAGCAGTGTTCCGGTCAGATAATGCGGCCCGGCAAGGCTCCCCCCCATACCGGGGCAACAGTGGAATTGAGGGATAAGTCCCTGAATCTGAAGCGCCCCCAGAATGGCGATAGCTGCTATGGATGCGGTGGTCACCACAAAACCGGCCCGCAGGGCGGGCACCAGCCTTCCGGCGAAGAAGAGCGGAACCACCAGCAGCAACAGAAAGGGGCTCTCGGCCGTGCCGGTCAGGTATATCAGACCCAGCACTGTACCCAGATCCAGCGCTATGGAGATCCATTCCTTCAGATATCCCCGTTTGAGAAATGAATCCGGCCTGCCGGCATAGTGATTCCTCAAACCAGCCAGTGCCATGTTCAGAATTGCGGAACCAAGAAAGAGAATCGCTATGGGATAGGTACTGTAGGAAAACCCCGCTATCTCACCCGCGATATATACTATACAGAATATGGAGGTCAACTCCAGCAACCGGACCTGAGGTAAGCTCAGAGTAAAACCTTCTCCCTGCTTTTTATAATCCAACATCTCTTAACACCTGATATCCTGCTGTTAACTGATCACCTTCTCTTCAGCCACTGACAACGCCACGCTGACAATGGTTCCCTCACCCGGTTCGCTCTTTACACTTATATCTCCATCCATTACCGTCACTATGCTTTTGACCAGGGCGAGCCCCAGTCCTGTTCCGGCGATGTTTCTTGTATCCTCCCCCCGGCAGAAGGGATCGAACATCCTGTCTATCCTATCCCGTGGTATGCCCTCCCCATTGTCCTTTACCCGGAGCAGGAGTATCTCCCTGCCGGAATTACTTCTTCTGTCCCTGAAGCGGGAAGCTGAAATGGTCACCCCGGTATCATCATTTCCGTGTTTCAGGGCGTTGGAGATCAGATTCTCCAGAATCATATCGGTACAGGGCCGGCTGAGAATACAGGGAGAGATATGCTCATCTATCTCATTATGGATACGCTCTTCCTGTCCGGGGAAACGTGATTTTATTTCATCCACCAATCCGGCAACATCGACACTCTCCAACTTTCCGCCTTCGTATTTACCCTCTTCAAACTGGAGCAAATTGACAAAGGCCTCCACCAGTCCGCTCATTCTATCCACCGCTTTCATGGTCTTTTGAAAGTATTTTTCCAGCCTCTCCCTGTCTTCCCCGCTCAACTTGCCTTCTATCAGCTCGATATAGCCGCTTATGGAGGTAAGAGGCTTGATAAATTCATGGCCTACGATCAGGCGGGCGGAATCGAAAACTACCCTGTAATTATCGATCTCCCTGCGAAGCTGCTCCAGCTCTTTACGGGCCTTGATAACGATATCGTCAAGCCGCCGGTCCGTATCCTTCCGGTCAGGCCGGGCGGAATTTATATGCATGGTATCAGTCAATTTATTCCCCTGGTTTAGCTTCCCCTATCCGGAAACCTGCTCGGTTTCTGATTTCTTCTTTCTGCGCTCCCGGACCACCACGCTCCCGTTCATACTCTTGCCGAACTTCTTCAGTTCTGAAGCGATGTCACTGACCCGGGCAAAATGTTTCAGGCGGTGATTACGGTCCATCACCAGTGCTATGGTGAGTGACATCAGCGGAACCTCTTCACTCTCCCCCACCCTGGTCTCCACCTCGAAATATCCCCTCCTGATATCTTCCTCCCTCAGCAGCACCAGAGAACCCTTGTCGAACTCGTCTATGATACGCCGGGAGATACTCTCGGCCCTCTCCGGGGATGTAATCACTACGAAATCATCGCCGCCGATATGCCCTATGAAGTCGGTAGCCCCACCCAGGGAATTAACCGCTCCCGATATTATATCCGCCAGAAAGAGGATGGCATCATCGCCCTTCTGATACCCGTAACAATCGTTATAAGCCTTGAAGTTATCTATATCCAGATACAGGAAGGCAAATGCCTGCCCATTCTTTATCAATCCCTGAAGCTTCTTCTCGATGGCCCTGTTGCCGGCAAAACCGGTCAGGGGGTTGGCCTCCTTCTGATTCTGGCTCCATTCCAGAACATTCTTTACCCGCAGCAACAGCTCCTCATTTGAGTATGGTTTGATCAGATAGTCATTGGCTCCATCCTTGAGCCCCTTCACCCTGTCCGGCAGATCACTCTTGGCGGTGAGCATGATTATGGGTATCTGGGAGGTCTGAAAATCCGCCCGGATACGTTTACACACCTCGAACCCGTCTATCTTGGGCATCATCACATCCAGAATGATAAGGTCGGGGGACTCCTGGCGCAGTTTCTTGAGGGCTTCTTCACCATTTGGTGCAGTTACTACGGAGTATGCTTCCTTCTCCAGCTGGAATTTCAGTATCCTCCGTATATGCTCCTCATCATCCACCACCAGAATCTTATATGGGCTCAAATCATCCGTTGACATAAGTTACGATTCCTCTCCAGCATTTTTCAATCAAGCCGTAACCCGACAAATTCGGAGGCAACAATAATTTTCGCAATTAATGTGCCAGCAGCATCTTTGTCAGCCGGGGGGGAGGAACAAACCGGCAAAATGCTTTTATTGGCTACTTTTTCAAGAGGTTACGCAATCCGGGAATCTATCTCCGCAAGGGGCAATTACCGGCAATTATGCAACCCCTTTCGCAATAAGAAACGCGTTTTATCAACAAAAACAATGCAGAATCCATACCGGATCAGAATTATTCTGGGATATGCCCGACAACTGTATATAAGTCTAATGTAAAACTAAAGTTGCAGCAATAATCCGGGGTAATTGAGCTTGCCGGCGGGAGTTCTTCCCGGATAGCAATTCTCCCTCTGCCGGTTTAAGCACGAAAAGAAATGCTGCCCGCATGTATGTAATGGATAAATAAAACAGGGACCGGCAGAAAACTGCGGGAACTTGAAGTCGGGGCCTGCCGGATTCAGTGGCAAGCCTAACCGGGGCCTCCCTGTCCCGGGGGGATATAAACAGCAGGTCAGCCGGGTGAAGGGGGAAGCCAGAATTCTGATCAGCCGGATGAAGAAAAAAGGGCTCTTTCAGATGAAATGCAAAGCCGGAGTTAATATAAGACGGACATCCCGGAAATGAACACATTAAATATAATACTGACCTTCGGCTGTGCTGGATATGCCGGCTGGAGCTGACGACTTTTCTTCGCAGCTCAATCAGCAATATGCTTTATTCTCTTTCGGATAAGGGCATCCATGACTTCAGATTACCCCGGGGGAAACTGTTCAGGTCAAGCCCGTCCACTCTCCCCTGCCGGATGTGGTAGCTGGCGGCACAGGCTATCATGGCAGCGTTGTCAGTGCAGTAAAGGGGAGGGGGCCAGGAAACCTTCACTCCGCACTGGCTGATTTTTTCATCCATAAGCTCCCTCAGCCTTCCGTTGGCGGCCACTCCGCCGGCCAGATAGAACCTCTCTCCACCGTACCTGTGCAGGGCCAGGAGGGATTTTTCCACCAGAATCGTCACTATAGCCTCTTGGGCGGAGGCGGCTATATCACATATCAACTGTTCAGTAAGGGGGAGGAGTTCCTCTATCTTAAGCCTCACCGCGGTCTTCAACCCCGAAAAGGAAAAATCGCACTTTCCGGAATGCCGCAACCCCCTGGGGAAATCGAATGCCCCGGGATCACCCTCCCGGGCCTTTTTCTCTATGGCGGGACCTCCCGGATAGGGCAGTCCCAGCATCTTGCCTATCTTGTCGAAGGCCTCACCGGCAGCATCATCCCTCGTTCCTCCCAGAAAATGATAAATTCCCACCTTCTCAGCATTGATCAGCTGAGTATGCCCACCGGAAACCACCAGCACGATGGCCGGGGTTATAAGATCCTCTTCCAGATCGTTGGCCAGGATGTGTCCCTCCAGATGATGGATGCCCGCCAGGGGAACACCGGTGCCATAGGCTAACGCCTTGGCGAAGGACAGCCCCACCAGCAGCGAGCCGGTCAGCCCCGGTCCGTTGGTGACCCCCATTCCCGCCAGGGAACCGGGCTCTGTTCCAGCCTGATCCATTATCTGCTCGTACAAAGGGAGGATGGCTTTCATATGCGATCTGGAAGCAATCTCCGGCACCACCCCGCCGTACTTCCGGTGGTCCAGCTGGGCTGCGGTGCCATGCGCCACCACCCTCCGGGTGGTTGAATAAACTGCACAGGATGTATCATCACAAGAGGTTTCGAACCCCAGATAGTACTCTTCCATATTTTCCTATAACACCTCTTCCCCGCTCTCGCCGGTACGTATCCTGACGGCATCATCGGCGGGGGAGACGAAGATCTTTCCGTCTCCGATTTTGCCGGTCCTGGCCGCCTTCATGATTACCTCCACCACCCGGTCGGCATCCTCATCCCTGACAAACATCTCTATCTTGAGCTTGGGAATGAAATCCACCTGATACTCGCTGCCCCGGTACAGCTCGGTGTGCCCCTTCTGCCGGCCGAATCCCCTCACCTCCGAAACGGTCATTCCTGCCACATCTATCTCCATCAGGGCCTCCTTAACATCATCCAGCTTGAACGGCTTGATATATGATTCTATCTTCTTCATAACAGCTCCCTCATACCGTTTTTTTGAGCTTATTACTTTACATAATTTAACCCTGTTAACTATTCCGGACTGGTGTTATTGTACATTTAATAACTCATTATTAAAGAAGATTACAACAAATTATAGTGTAAAATCCAGAAAAAGCTGATGACCGATAAGATAGAATATCTGGTCCCATTACTCATCCGGAGGGGTGAATACCGGCAGGAAATTGCCGGGGTTCTGGAAAAGCTCGGTTTCAACGACCCGGAAAAGGCAGCCGGTCTATGGGACCGGCTGTTTCCGGGAGGAGGTATATACCCCGGATGGGAGAAACGCATCTACACCCTGTGCCGGGAGCTGTCCGGCTGCCCCGACCCTGATATGGCCCTGCTCAATCTGAGCCATCTGGTGGAGAATTTTTCATCCGCATCTCACTTCTTCAGCTCTCCTTTTCTGGAAACACCGGTGTGCCGGCTGTTGGTCACCATACTTTCCTGCAGCTACTATCTCTCCGGTATCCTGGCCGGTAACCCGGAATATCTCTCCTGGCTGATGGAAGAGGAAACCCTGGCTTCGCCCAAATCCTTCAGCACCTACCGGAGGGAGCTGGAAGAAAAGACCGCTCTGTTTACAGACCCTCACCGGGCCCTCAACAGCATCAAGAGGTACAGGAGGCGGGAAATACTGAGAATCGGCGTCCGGGACCTTATGGGGATAGCAGGGGTGGAGGATATCACCGCCGGGATTTCATTCCTGGCCGATGCGGTCATCCATACCGTCTCCGGGATGGCTTTCACCGATGAGGCCGGGGAGAGGGGACTGGATATTTCCTCCTGGCAGAGGCAATCATTCTCGCCCTTTCATAATTTTGCGGTTATAGCAATGGGCAAGCTTGGTGGTTTCGAACTGAACTACTCCTCAGACATCGATCTGATGTACCTCAGCGAACCGGAGGGGGAAAGGGAGGAATCCATATTCTATACTGGTCTGGCCCGGAGGATTACCAACTATCTCTCCAATCCCACCGAAGAGGGCAAACTATACCGGGTGGATCTACGCCTCCGTCCGGACGGGGAGAGCGGCCCCCTGGTAGTCTCCACTGGTGCGCACCTGGACTACATGAACCTCCGGGGCAGGCCCTGGGAGCTTCAGGCCCTGTTGAAGGCAAGGGCGGTAACCGGAAACCTCCCTGCCGGCGAATCTTTCCTGAAAAACAGCGAGAAGCTGGTATTCTCCAGAGTGAGCGGGTTCGATCCTCTGGAAGAGATACTTACCATGAGAAGAAGGTCGGTGGCCCGGCTCCCTCCCCGGGAGAGCGCCGGAAATATAAAACTCATGTGGGGGGGAATTCGGGATATCGAATTCATGGTTCAGGCCTATCAGCTGACTCAGGGCCGCAAGAACCCCGGGATCAGATCCAGGAACACCCTGGAAAGCCTGGCCCGCCTTCATCACTACGGGATGCTGAGTGACAGGGCATACCACAAGCTCATCCGTAACTACCGGCTCTTCCGTACCATAGAGCACCGCCTCCAGCTGTTCAGGGATACTCACACCCATACCCTCCCCCCCAGCCGGGAGGAGCTTCGCCGACTGGGAGACAGAGTATCCAGAAGCGCCCTGGATGAAGTGGACCGGGACAACTTTCAATCTCTCCTAAGCACCGCCATACAGTCCACCCAGAAGATGTTCAACTCATCCATACAGGAACGGGATCCCGGTGAAGTACCTCTAATCCTTTACCTCCCCCCCGGAGAGAAATCAGTAGAAAAGCTGTTGAAGAGATTTAATATCTCTGAGGGTGATCAGATTCACCGTTTCCTCCACTCTCTGGTATACGGGGATTTCCCCCAACTCGAACCACCCGAAACCCTCAAGGCCGCCGAACGCACCCTCCCCCTGATCATGGAGAGCATCGCAGGCAAACCCGACCCATCACTTTCTCTGAAGAATCTGGTTAAGATTATAAAATCTACCCGGGCGGTCAGATCAACTCTGGAGCTGGTAGCCTCCCAGGAGGATTTGCTCAGGCTGCTGCTGCACCTCTCAGCACACTCCACCCTCTTCTCAGATACCCTGGCATCCCACCCGGAATTCCTGGATCCGCTGCTGGAGGGGATACCTCCGGGCGAACCCGATCTATCCTCCGGAACCATGGATATGCGCCTTTCCGCACTCTCCCTGTGGTACCGGGAATCCCTGCTGCACATCTTCTGTCAGATCCCGTTCTACCGCCACAGCCCGGATTCCCTGAGCCCGGCTCTGACCGGCATAACCGGCAAGGTCATAGAGAAACTCTTCCGGCTAAGCGGCTGTGATGAGGAAGGGATAGCTCTGTTTGCACTTGGTTCGCTGGGAAGAGGAAATTTTGGCTTCAGCAGCGACCTTGATCTGGTGGCGGCAATCCGGGGCAGCCACAGGGATGGCAGAGCAATCAGGAAACTGCAGACACTGATAGAATATGCCGGAAAGGCCGGAACCGGCCCCATGGATATGAGACTGAGAGGGGAGGGAGAAGGATCCCCCCTGGTATACAATGTGGAATACTACCGGGAGTACTTCAGCCGGAGGGCCGGGCTGTGGGAACTGCTGACCTTCACCAACTGCCGGTTCATCTGCGGAGATGAAGAAACCGGGCGGAAATTTACAGAGATGCTGACCGGTGCTCTGGAAATCAAACCGGGGGATGAATTCTCTGCCTCCCTCAGGGAGGAAAGGAGGAAACTGGAATCACTTTCAAAGGGAAAATACGATATAAAACATTCTCCCGGAGGAGATTACGATATTAATTTTATTATGTCGGCAGCGGAGCTTATATCCCCCCGGCTCCATCCCCCCGGAAGCAGCACTGAAGAGGTACGCCGCATCCTCCGGAAGGGCCTGCTATCTGACGGTGAAATCGGGGTCCTGGATGAATCCTCCCGGCTGTTTTACCTGATCAAGAATGCCTTTGCCCTGCACCGTTTGAACTACCCACCCCTTCCCGGCCGGGAGAATTATTATGAGAAATACATGTCCCGTCTACTCTCTGAAATAGAGGGGCGGGAGTTATCATTTCATGAAATACTGGACAAAACGAAGAGATCGGTGAGGGAGGTATTCTCAGCCTTCTCAACCGGACTGGAATGACTGAAGCTTCTCCAGTTCTCCGGACAGGCTCTCTCTGACCTTCTTTATTTTCTCAGGATTGGTGAGTTTCTCCCCCTCTGCAGTGGTGACATAAAAGGAGTCGGCAATCTTGCGGCCCTGAGTGGTTATCTGGGCACTCTGAATATCCAGCCCCTCTTCGCTCAGCGTTTTGGTCAACCGGTACAGCAACCCCGGCCTGTCGCTGGCGGTTATATCTATAACTGTGCTCTTACCGGACAGATTATTCTCGAACTCCACCCCGTAGGAAACCCTCATCCCCGAATTCACCCGTCTCTTCCACTTTTTGGCGTGGGCCAGATAGGCCTCCTCCAGATCGATCCTGGACTCCATGACCGCCTCCAGGTCCTGTTTAAGTTTCTCCCACTTGCCTGCCGGGAAGGACAGGTTTCCGTTAACCCCTATCACATTGAAAATATCTATGACCTTCCCGTCCTTCCTGGTAAATGCATAGGCCCCCAGTATGTTGAGATCGTTAATAGTTATGGCACCGCACAGCTGGGAGAGCCGGAAGGGGGTATCCCTGGTGCAGATGGTTATCTCGATGGAATGCTCCAGCTTCCTTACCTCGGTGACCACGGTGGAATCCTTCAATCTCTCCAGCATCTCCAGGTGGGCCTGTACCTGAGAGGGGGAAACCACCATCTGATAACGGGAGGGCAGCCCTTCGAGATGTGCCTCCATTATCTCCCTCCCCTGCCGGTTGGAACAGCTCTCCAACAGTTCGGCCCTTTTATCTTCGAACACCTTTCCGTATCCGGCCTTGAGCTCGGCCTCCTCTGCCAGCAGCCGGTTGGTCCTGTAGTACAGGTTCTCGAACAGGTTCTCCTTCCAGCTGGTCCACACCCCCTTGCCGGTGGCTTTGAGATCTGCGTAGGTAAGGAGATACAGAAGCTTCAGATTATGGCTGTTCTTCACCCTCTTTATGAATTGCAGGCAGGTATCCCGATCCTCCATATCCCTCCTCTGGGCGAAATGAGAGAGCAGGAGATGATTTCTGATCAGAAAAACCACCCTGGAGCGCCTCCCCGTGGAGACGGGAAATGATTTCAGAATCTTTGCCGCCATCCTGGCCCCGCCCCTGGCGTGATTGCGGGCACCCACCTTGCCTATATCGTGAAGTATAACCGCCAGTATCAACTCCAGGCTCTCTCCCACCTCCCGGTACAGATAGTGCAGAAGGCCACCCCTCTCTTCATCCAGACTCTCCAGATGAGCGATGGCCTGAAGACTGTGCTCATCGGCGGTATACTGATGGTACAACCCCTGCTTCTTGAGGCAGGTAAGATCCTTGAACACCGGGAACACCAGCTCCAGCACTCCCAGTTCGTGCATGTTTCTTATTACCGGCTCCTTATGCCCTTCCATATCCAGCAGCTCTATAAAGGACTCCCTCATCTTCTCCGGATATTCTGTCCCGGAGTACTCCTCCCGGAATGCCTTCCTCACCCTCCGCTCCATGTGAGGGGAAAAGTGCCTCCCGGTGCGGAGCTGCTCCTTGAACATGAACAGGGGATCCTCCTCCATCTTATCCCCCATCAGCCTGAGGTTCAGCCTTCCCAGTCCCTTGGTGCCTACCCTCTTGTACAGCGCCCCATCCACCACCCTGAGATTTCCCCTTCCGTGGGTTTCTTCCAGGATTCTTTCTATCACCGAATAGACTGAGCGGGTAAAGGAATAATAATCCCTCATGAAATGCTCCACCATCAGAAGGTGATCCTTCTCCCGGTAGCCCAGGCCCTCTGCTATCTTTTCCTGAGACTCCACGGTAAGGACATTGTTGTCACTGTGCGACTGAAGATGTATTTCGTTTCTGGTCCTGACCAGAAAATCGAAGGCTTCCCTGATATCCCTGATCTCCTCTCTGTCTACCAGGGCCAGCCGGTAAAGCCCCTCCAGCTTTCCCTTCCAGGGGAGTACCTCACCCAGCCACCTGATGGTCTGAAAATCTCTCAGCCCTCCCGGGCTCTCCTTCACATTCGGTTCGATGAGATGATAACTTCCCCCGAACCTTTTCCACCGCTCCCTGGTCTCACTCAACTTGGCTTTTAGCAGCACCCCCCTCTCCCTGTTCCGGATATTATCCTTTATTCCGGAAAGCTTCTTTCTCAGCTTTTTGTCCCCGCAGATCCATCTTCCATCCAGAAGAGCGGTCTTGAGATCCGGGTCTGTCCGAAGAGCTTTCTTGAGCTCCATCATTGTCCTGACCGAGTGGCCCAGCTTCAGGCCGGAGTCCCACATCAGCCTGACCAGATAACCGGCAAATCCCGGGGTTGAGCGTCCTTCTCCCTTCCCCCACAGAAACATGATATCCACATCGCTCCGGGGAGACAGCTCCCTCCGCCCGAATCCTCCCAGGGCAACCAGGGCGGGCATCCTGCCCGCTTCCTTTCCCATATAATTTTTCAGTGAACTGAACAGATGAATTATTATGGTTTCCGCACTATCCGAGCAATCCCGGGCAATCTCCAGCCCGGATGCTCCCGCCCGGTGCCTCTTCTTGAGATCTTCCAGGCAGGAATTGTAGACCTTCTTTACCTCACCGGCGAAGAGGGTGACCTGCTCCCTGCCGCCTTCCCGGGGAAAGCCGGGGAGATCCGATCTTTTCAGAGTCTTCGATTTCATTTCACCTTCCTCGTGACCACCCCATCAATGCCCTCACACTTCAATATAAATCATATGTCGTAGTAAAGACAGAACTCATATGGATGAGGCCGAATCCTCACCGGTACTACCTCATTCTCCCTCTTATAGTCGATCCACCGCTGAATCACATCGTTGGTGAATACATCGCCCTTCATTAAAAATTCCCGGTCCCTGTCCAGGGAATCAAGCGCTCTTTCCAGATCGGGTGGTGTTTTCCCCACCTCCGCCAGTTCCTCAGGAGGCATATCGTAAATATTCTTGTCCAGTGGTTCCCCCGGGTGGATCTTATTCTCTATCCCATCCAGCCCGGCCATCAGAATAGCTGCGAATGCCAGATAGGGGTTGCAGGCGGGATCGGGGCATCTGAACTCTATCCTCTTCGATTCGGGGGTTTCCGAATACATCGGAATCCTCACCGCCGCGCTCCGGTTCCGCTGCGAATAGGCCAGGTTAACCGGAGCCTCGAATCCGGAAACCAGCCGCTTGTAGGAGTTGGTAATGGCGTTGGTAAAGGCCAGCACACTGGATGCGTGAGCAAGTATCCCCCCGATGAAATAAAGCCCCGCCTCACTCAGTCCGGCATACTGCTGTCCGAAGAATATATTCTTATCATCCTTCCACAGCGAGATGTGTACATGCATTCCTGAGCCGTTATCCCCGAATATGGGTTTGGGCATGAAGGTTGCCGTCTTTCCCGCAGCTACGGCGGCATTTTTTACCACGTACTTGAATATGGCCACCTTGTCGGCCATCCTGGTGAGGGTGTCGTACTTCAGATCTATCTCCCCCTGCCCCGCTGTGGCTACCTCATGATGCTGAATCTCAGGATCCAGGCCGCAGCCGGTCAGTATCTTCACCATATCGCTTCTCAGGTCCTGGAGGGAATCGGTGGGAGGAACTGGGAAATATCCCTCCTTGAAACGGGGCTTGTAACCCAGGTTGGGGCTTTCCTCCCTCCCTGTATTCCAGAAACCCTCCCTGGAATCCACCCGGTACATGGCCTCATTCTCATTCTGGAAGAACCTGATATCATCCAGGATGAAAAACTCCGCCTCCGGCCCTAAAAATGCCTTATCCGCCACCCCCGCACCAGCCAGCTGTTGTTCCGCCTTTCTGGCAATGTATCTGGGATCCCTCCCGTAGGGCTCCCTGGTTATGGGATCATGGATGTTACCTATCAGGTTTATGGTGGGATTTTTGGCGAAGGGATCTATGAATGCGGTGGAGGGGTCGGGGATGACCAGCATGTCGCTTTCGTTGATATTCTTCCAGCCCCTTATGCTGGAGCCGTCGAAGCCCATCCCGTTCCGGAAGGTCTCTTCGGTGAGACGGGATGCCGGAAAACTGAAATGCTGCCACATTCCGGGAAAATCCATGAACTTTATATCCACAAACTCGATTTTCTTCGACCTCATAAGCTCCAGAACTTCTTTGGGGGTTAAAGCCATTTCAACCGCCTTTCCATGCCGGGTTCACGCCCGGGCTGCTATGATTATGAATTCTTTGCTCTTTCCCGGTATCTCAATACAAACCGGTTACTGTTTTATCAGCCTGCAAGTATCTTAATCCTTAATTATTAATAATTCAATCAGTCAATGAAATTTCCGAAAAGCTCTCTGAATCCGTTCGGTTGAAAGGCTGAGTCCTGATAAAAGAATTAATGATTCGGCAAAAGCTGGCGATATTAATATTGAACATAATGGCACAGATGTATACCCATGGAGAAATACATGTCACTGGATGACAGCAATAATAAAACGGAATCAGCGGACGGGGATCTCCTTTCCCGGAATTTCATACCCAACACCTCCATCCGCAAGGCTCTGGACTGCGTCAGGGAGGGGATCATCATATTCGATCAGGACAGGGTGATCAGATACGTCAACAGTGCAGTCTGCAGCATCATAGGAAGTGACAGGGGGGAGATAATCGGCAGAAAAATCACCGGCATCTTCGAAACACGGGAGGGAAAGGAACTGGTCAGGAGGATGTGCCGGGAACATGTGGAGGGAGAAAACCACCATTACGAACTCAATGTAACCGGCAACGATGCACGCAGAAGAACACTTCTGGGTAGCTGCACCTGCCTGAGGGATGAAGAGGGGGAATCCATCTCTGGCATTCTGTTGTTTATAGACATCACCGGAAGAAAGAAGTCGGAGGTGGAACTGGAGAAGCTGAAGTCCTTCAATGAAAGGCTGCTTGAGAACATCCCCTCCGGAATCCTGGCACTGGACAGAAACCTGAACATAGTATTCTCCAACCAGACCTTCTCCCAGTTGATTAACAAACCCAGGGAAGAGATTACCGGCAGATATATCTCCAATGTGCTGCCCAGCCAGATGCTGTGCGAGAACAGGCTGATACTGAATATCTTCGACGTTCTGGATAACGGGGGCACCATATCCATAGACCAATTCAGACTTCCCAACCGGGATAATACTGTAGTTAATATCAAGATAAGGGGCATCCAGGAGGAGGAAGAATCCGGAGCCAGCATTCTGATAATTATTAATGACCTCACCGCCTTCTACCGGCTTAGTGAACAGCTGGAGAGATCCCGGAGGATGGAATCAATCGGCAGACTGGCCGGAGGGATTGCCCACGACTTTAACAATATACTGGGAAGTATCATGGGCTACGCCTCCCTACTGCAGACCTCCGCCGATAAGAATACCGAACTCTACTCATACCTGGATAAGATACTGGAATCTGCCGAGAAGGCGGCAGAACAAACCAATCAGCTCCTGGCCATGGCCATAGACAACCGGGACGCCTCCACCATATTCGATCCCATACAACTGGTAGAAGAGGTTAAAAGGCTACTCTCCAGGACAATGGACAAGAAGTATGTCATACAGACCCGCATAGATCCTTCTGTCAGTAAAATCAGAGGCAGCGAGAGTAAGCTTCAGCAGTGCCTTCTGGATATATGTCTTAACTCCCGGGATGCCATGCCGGACGGCGGGATGCTGAAGATCTCCACCGAAAATGTCCACCTGGACAGGGAATTCTGCTCATCCAATCCGGAGGCAAGCCCGGGGGAATACGTCCTGATTACCGTATCCGATAATGGTACAGGTATCGATCCGGAGATATTCACCCGGATCTTCGAACCCTTCTTCACCACCAAGGAGACCGGGAGCGGATCCGGCCTCAGCCTCTCCGCCGCCTATGCCACCGTAAAAAATATGGGTGGATTCATCCGGGCGGACAGTGTACCCGGAGAGAGCACTGTCTTCCGTATATATATCCCCGCCATAACCGACCAGGCCGGGAGAGGACATCCCCGCCCGGCCCATCCGGTAAAGGGTGGCAATGAAGCTATCCTGGTGGTAGAAGACAACCTGGCCATGTCAACCACCATCACCGAAATCCTGCAGTCAGCCGGATACAAAACCAGGAGTGTGGACAACGGAAGGGAAGCCATTGAAATATACACCGGCCAGAGCGACCGGATCGATCTTATAGTGCTTGATCTGGATATTCCGGATATGGGGGGATGGGAGACCTTTGACAGAATCCGCGAGATCAGGGAAAATGTTCCAGTGCTCTTTTCCACCGGCTTCTCCAGGAGATTCATATCCAGCACTATCCTGGAGGGTGATATTACAGAATACCTTCAGAAACCCTTCCGGATGAGCGACCTGCTGGCGGTGATCAGATTACTGCTGGATAAGGGGAAGTTTCACCGTCTCCGGGGAGTATAGTTGAGACAGCTGACTCTGTCCCCCAATCTGCCACCCGTTTCCACCAGTGAAACCGATGCGTTGGACACAGATAGCCTGTGCATATCATCCAGATCCATTCCCAGGAAATGAACCAGGGCGGGCTTTATGACATCCCGGTGGGAGACCACCGCCGCCCTGTCCGGGAATTGCTGATTCCTGCCGCAGGAAGCAGATTTATCACCCTGGCCGGATCCTGTGGCCGCATACAGTTCTGATTTTATCCTCTCCACCGCCGCCAGTATTCTATCCTGAATATCCCTCATTCCCTCATCCCTGGAAAATTTCGAACGGGTGGGGGCTTCCAGGTACAACTTAAAATCGGGATCGGAGCGAAGGTCATGGTAATTCTTCCCTATCCACTCTTCAAAAGCGGATTCATTCAGGCGGGACTCCTCTATCAGCTCAGCTCCCCACTCCTCCGCCAGAATTTCTGCGGTTTCCATGGCTCTTACCACTGTGCTGGTATACACCAGAGGAATATCATCACCCGCCATCTCCCTGGCCAGTTCTCTCACCATCTCCCTCCCCTCTCCATTCAGGGGAACAGGCCCGGCACCCATAACCCTGTGCTCCCTGTTCCAGTCGGTGGTACCATGCCTGATGAAATATAATTTCAACTTTCTGCTCATCACTCTTTCCCGGTTGTAGTTTTCCACTTATGAATAATAATACAAAACTTTGAAAACAACAGATAATACGGTTAGTTGGGCAGATAACCATGGGCAAGCCCATGGCGTTTAATCAAACTACCAGCTTCGCCCGTCACCCATCCGGGCGGAGTTCACATTCACCCACGGACAGGCCCGTGGAACTCTGCCCCGCGGGTTATCAGAATCTATGCTGGTAACCCGTCCGGGGAAGTTTCCGCCTGCTGCCATCCCGGCCGCTGAGAAAAATCTCATCCTCCCTCCCCCCGAACCGGCCTATCACCCTTCCCCGGGGTGGGATATCTTCTTCAGCCAGCTGTTTCACGGCAGCCAGATGCGCGTACTCCTCCCCGCTTGATATCAGCACTTCAGTCTGTTTATCCTCCGGTACGATCTCCCTCAGTGAGGACGGAACGGGGAGGGATTCTTCTTGAATTACCGCTCCCACCCCGCTGCTTTCACACAGGTTATGCAGATCGGAAGCAAGCCCGTCGCTTACATCTATCAGGGCGGTCATGTTTTCGGCTATGCTGTTTCGCACTTTTTTGCCGGAAACCTGCTCTCCGGTCATAACTCCCCATGCCGGCCTGGTTACAGGTAACAGATGTACTGCTGCCAGGGTGACGGCATCAGCGATGGAGCGGTCCAGTCCCTTCTTCCGGCACAGTACGCGGATATCACGCTCCCTCCACTCCAGAGTCAACTCCGCAATGATATCCTTCACAACCCTCCCCTTCCAGCCGGAGGGCGTATTGACCGGGGGCACCGGCCGAGGCAGATCTATCTTCCACAGCTCTGCCAGCAGTCCCAGGCCGGCCAGTGACCTGCCGCACTCACCAAACAAAACCATCAGGTCACCCTCCCGGGCCCCGCTCCTGTTTATCACCCTGTGGCCATCCATCCTTCCCAGCATGGAGATATCGAAGAACAAACCTCCCCCGGTTCGAACGGTGTCTCCGCCTGCCAGTTTAACCTGGTACACTTCGGACCCAATTTTTGCTCCCTCAATTATGTCATCCACATCCCCGGCGGAACAACCGGCCGGCAACCCGGCGGTAAATACAAACTCATCCGGCCGCCCCCCCATGGCATAGATATCGGAAACATTGGATGTAATAACCTTCTGAACAGCCTGCCCCGGACTGCAGTACTCCCTTCTGAAATGAACCCCTTCTGCTACCGCATCGGAGGTAAACAGAATATCCCCCTCCCGGGGAGCGATAACCGCGGTGTCATCCCCAAGCGAAGCATCCGGAAATGACCGGGCCAGCTTTTTTATTATCTCCAGTTCATCCAATATGCCTTTTCCCCCCAGAGACTCCAGCCCTCTCTTATAATTTTTTACCCCGGTTTATTTCATCGATTATCTTAATGAGAGAATATAAGTCATCTAACTCATAATCGGCCCCGGAAACCTCTGTGCCGAAGGTATCACCGTAACGGGCAAAGACGGTCTTTATTCCCAGGTCCCTTGCGCCCACTATATCCCTCTCAGGCCAGTCTCCCACCATCATGGCCTCCCCGGGCCGGATACCCATACGCTCCAGCACCTTCCTGAAGGGAGCCGGATCGGGCTTGTATTCCCCGGTATCCTCATGGGCTATCACAATATCGAACATATGATGAAGCTTCAGGTAGCACAGCCTCAGCCAGGCCTCCCTCCTGGGAGCGTCGGAGATCACAGCCAGCTTCAATCCCCTCTTGATAAGCTCTATCAGGGTAACCTTGACATGGGGATACAGCACCAGTGAGGCTTCCCGGGCCCTTCGGTAACCCACCACACCGGCGGCCAGGATCTTGTAATCCACCTCCCCTATCAGGTTGGTGAGCAGACGGTTGAATACCCTCTGATACTCTATCCCCTCCTGCTCGTAGATGGAGTAGATCTCCTCCTTAATCCTCTCCGGAGGAAACATCAGCCCCGCATCGATCATCGAAGCTACCGCCGCCTCTATGGATGAATCCTTCATTCTTACGAAGTCGGTGAGTGTATTATCCAGATCAAAAATCATCAACCTTATCATATTGCTTTCTCCTTGCCGTCCCATCACTTCATGAATATATTCAACCTTGTGGAATACAAAGATCACAAATACGAACCGGAAAATCAACCCCCGGGAAAAACCCCCGGTATATTCGAGAGGGCCAACAACTATATCCTCCTCTTTTATGCTCTGGCCTGCCTGCTGATGTACTGGTCGCTGGCCGGTATACTCTACGCCGCCGGGCTGAGGCTCCTCTCCCTGATTCTTCCCCCCCTGGCGGCATTCGTCCTGCCCCTCTATATCATCTCCAGAAGACTGGGACTGAAGTTGAGCCGGCAGCTCAGGATAAAGGTCCCCGGGATTAACATGGCTTTCATCGTTATTCTTATCTCGGCGGGGATCATACTTCCCCTGGAAATAATCACCAGCCTGATAGAGGAACAATGGCCCGCCGGCTCCGATTATACCGATTTTCTGCTGGCCATCAAGCCCAAAGGGTTCCCGGAGTTCCTGGCGGTAGCCCTGGGCACCGTGATAGTTGCTCCATTCGGTGAAGAACTGCTGTTCAGGGGATTCGTGCAGAGGATATTCCACCACAATATGCAGCCGGCCCCGGCCATAGCCCTGGCCGGGCTGATCTTCGGCTGCTGCCACTTCGAGCTCTACGCCATTATTCCCATCACCCTTCTGGGCATCCTGTTCGGATACATCTTCTACATTACCGGCAATGTGATATATCCCTTCATCGGCCACGCCATCTATAACATGGGCGCCCTGATGCAGCTTGTATTCACCCCGGAGGAGGCCATCAGGTCAGGGGAAGTTTCATCCGCATCCCCTACCTGGGTGGTTATCTCTCTGATGCTCTTTACCCTGGGGATCTATCTCTTCCACACCCGGCTGGAACTCAGGAAGGATAATTAAAAAATAATTTGCTTTATCACCGGTAATCGAATCAGCATGTTCAAGCGCTGAATTTATCGGGCCAGTGCTTAAAAACTCCTCTCCATAGCAGCCAGTTAAAATAAAAAAAGGGACCTGAATTCAACCAGGTCCCCCATCTCGCAAATTTGCTTTTAATACGCTACTTGGATGACATCGCAATATCCCTGCCGATGCTGATTTCACCGTTGTCTATTCTGATGTTAAAACCGCATTCGGGATTATTGCAGACCCAGGCCTTGTAACGTATCGATGCACCTTCCCTTCCGTAGTCTGAAAGAGGAATAAGTACACCTTTATCGCACTTCAAACACCCTGTAAATTTTTCCGGCATATTCCCCACCCGGTTCCTCCCCGCGAACCGGATTATTCACCTCCATCCTCATTTTAGTAACAGAACAAAACCTCATCAACTATTTCAGGTTCACAATGTTGGCCACTTTATGCTATGCTGTCAAGTGAAAAACTGAAAATATTTTTCTGCGGATGGTCGTAAATAAAATAATGTTCGTTACCAGGTGGCAATGAATATGAAGAAATCATTGCTTTTCGACAGAATGCTGGGCAAGCTATGCCGGAAGATGAGGCTTCTGGGCTACGATTCCAGGCTCAACCCTGAGAATGAAAACGGCCGTTTCCTGGTTAATGCGGAGAGGGAGAACAGGGTGGCGGTAACCCGCTCCACCAGGCACCACGACCGTCCCGGCTCCCCGCCAATCATCCTGGCCGCCAAAGACACCCACCGCCAGATAGCCGAACTGTTCGAAAAGCTGGGGGAAGAACCACATTTAGAACCCTTTACCCGCTGTATGGAATGCAATGCTCTTCTGGAGGATACCGATCCCTCCAGCGTGCAGGACCAGCTGCCCGAATATGTCAGGGATAACTTCACCGAATTCAAGCTCTGCCCCGGCTGTGGCCGGGTCTACTGGAAGGGCAGCCACTATGAAGACATGCTTGAAGAAGTGGAAAAGATCAGGTCTGTTCTGGAAGATTGATCTTCTCCGCCGATAAGGGGCATGATCAGGTTATCACATCCGGCCCGGCATATTCATTCAGTGCAGATGCTTTCCGGCTACCTCCCCTCCATCATCGCCTCTACATCCCCTTCCACTTCACCGGAGGGTTTCAGGCCGAACTTCTCTACCAGCAATTCCTGTACGTTTCCGGATAGAAATGCAGGAAGGGTGGGCCCCAGTCTAATATCCTTGAATCCGAGATGAAGCAATCCAAGCAGCACCGCTACCGCTTTCTGTTCGTACCAGGCGATATCGAACGAGATGGGAAGATCATTTATATCATCCACCTCGAATATTTCCTTGAGGTTGAGGGCAGTTACCGCCAGCGAGTATGAATCGTTACACTGGCCCGCATCCAGAACCCGGGGAATCCCCCCGATATCACCCAGCCGGAGTTTATTATAGCGGTACTTGGCACAGCCGGCTGTAAGTATCACTGTATCCGGGGGCAGTTTTTCCGCCACACCGGAATAGTATTCCCTGGAGGACTGCCGTCCGTCACAACCTGCCATAACCACAAAACGCTTTATAGCACCAGACTTTACCGCCTCCACTATCTTGCCGGCAAGTTCAAGCACCTGATTATGGGCGAAACCGCCGGTAATTTCCCCCTCTTCTATCTGTGCGGGGGGGTCACATTTCAGGGCCAGCTCGATCACGTCGGAAAAATCCTTGGGTTCACCGTTCTTCCGGGCGGGTATGTGTTTCACTCCGGGGTAACCGGCCATCCCGGTGGTAAATATCCTGTCCCGGTATGAATCCCTGACCGGCACTATGCAGTTGGTAGTCATAAGGATAGGACCATTGAAGGATTCGAATTCCTTGCCCTGTTTCCACCACGAGCCGCCGTAATTCCCCGCCAGGTGGCTGAACTTGCTGAATGCTGGATAGTAATTGGCGGGAAGCATTTCGCAGTGGGTATAAACATCCACTCCGGTTCCCTCGGTCTGTTTGAGAAGATCTTCCATATCCCTGAGGTCATGTCCGGATATCAGTATACCCGGGTTGTTCCCGGTTCCTATGTTCACACTGGTAATTTCGGGGTTGCCGTAAGTTTCGGTGTTGGCCCTGTCAAGAAGTGCCATTGCCTTAACAGCAATCTCACCGGTTTTTAGAACCATCCCGGTTAGTTTCTCTTCATCTTCCTCCTCCCCGATTGCGTCAAGCGCTTCGAACATGAATTCGAAAATTTCAGGATCATAATGATCCAGCACAGCCGCATGGTCGGTATATGCTGCAATCCCCTTGAGTCCGTAAAGAATGATCGATTTCAGCGACCTGACATCCGGATTGCCGGAAAAACTCATTACTCCTGTTTCAGCAGCCTTTTTCTCCAGCTCATCCCGGCCGCCCGGACTCCAGATGGCTGATTCGGGAAGTCCTGCTGTTTCTTTTTCGCCCGCTTCCTGCTTCAATTCGTCCCTGAGTCTTAACCCCTCCTCTATCAGTTCTGAAATCCTCTCCCCGTCGAAATTTGCATTGGTAATGGTGGAGAAAAGAGACCGGCAGGCAAAAACTCCGTGTTTTCTGTCCAGGCCGCTACCGGATCTTTCCACTACCGCAGCCAGTCCCTGCAGAACATAAATCAACAGGTCCTGAAGATTCGAAACCGTCTCGTCCTTGCCGCATACCCCCTTCACCGAACAACCTTTATTTCCCGCCGCCTCCTGACACTGAAAGCAGAACATTCCCATGATTCTCCTCCTCCTTATTTAAATTTACAAACTCATGCCCGGTCTCGGGAATTGTAATCCTTCTTTCGAACCCAACCCCCTGAAAATCGGCCATCATCCGGGCTAATCATCCTCGAGTTTATCCACCAGTTTTTCAATGGTAAGTCCGGTGAACTCTTTCTCTACCATGTTCTGGATACGCTGTATCTCAGGCCTCAACACACAGGTCTCTCGGTTTTGGCAGATCTTTCTCCTGAACATGCAGCTGGATAACTCGATCTTTCCCTGAAAGATATTTGTCACATCCGTAACCGAAATATCCCCCGGGTCCCTGCCCAGCTTCACTCCGCCATCAGCCCCCTCCCTGGATTCGATGATACCATTCTGCTTCAAGACCCTCAGTGTCCGGCGCAGAAACTGATAGGGAATCTTCTGCCTCTCTGAAATAGCCCTTGCTGACAGCAGGGTGTCTTTATCCCTGGCAAGCTCTATCAGGGCTCTGATGGCATAATCGGTCTGTTTGGTCAACAACTGCATGTTATCCTCCGCAATAATGATACTATATTAGTACCATTTTGATATTGTGTCAAGCCTTTTACGGGCTTCCCCGTGAATTATCCCGATTGATCTGTTGTCTCAATCCGGACGCAGTTACCGGCCTATTATTCAAACATGGACCAGATGGGAACGTAACCGGCAGCAATTTCATACTGAGGTAATCTCAGGATGGCTTATAATACTCTTCCATGAATCCCTGCCGTAGGCCCTCTCAGCCTCGAGTTTATTATGCCTGCGGCATAGCAGACGAAGATTTTCAGGAGAATTATCCCCACCCCTGGCAAAGGGAATTATATGATCAAACTCCAAGTTATGGGTACAGTTACACCGCTTGCCGTTTCTGCCCGCAAATGTGCATCTGCCACCGTCTCTGGCATAGACTTCGCCCCGGATTGGCCGGGGGATGTATCTTGAGTTCTGTCGCTGTGGTTGTGAGGGTACTCCTGTTCTATTATTTAAGTTATCAGCAACCTGTTTGTCTCCTCCTGCTGATTTTATCCTGGTTTTGTCACCTGACTCTGGGTGTCTGTTTATTCCAGAGTTATTATTGCCCGGAGAATTGTTCCCCCCGTTATTATTATTGCCCGATTTATCCTTGAGTTTTTTCCGGCTCTATTTTTTTTATTTCTCCTGACAATCCTACGCTTTGGATCATGCTTTTCCAGGTACTCATCCATGGTTATGTCGAATAACTCTTCCAGAGTTATACCGGTGGGGAATTTATTGGAAAGCAGGGATTTGATTTTTTCTAACTTATCCATGAACCCGGGACCGGCCATGAATCTCAGTTCGTATTTATTTTTCAAGATTACTTTCTTCCCGGGCTTGTTATTCAACCCGCCAACTGACTTTTTTCCAGGTTCGACACCGGAACTGATTCCGGTTTTGGCGGAGCTATTATTCAAAGCTTGTTGATCCCCGCTACCAGCATCACCATCTGCCCCGGAGCTGCCATTCTTCCCGGTCTGCTCACAGGCACAGGTATCAGGACCTGATAATTGCTCCTCCAGTACGCTTATCACTTTGATTCTGTCTCTCACTTTCGGAACGGGTCTGTATACTGATAACAGCTGTTCTGATTCACGGCAGGATTTATTATTTATAATTTTAATTATATCCCCGCAGTTGGTGTTATTAATTATCTTAGATACCATGGCCACCACAGAGAGACTGGTCTTCCCCTCGAATCAGTCCGGGTGGAGCGAGGAAATGACTGTATGGAGAATTAACGGCACTCTCCGCCTAAACTATTAGCATAGATGAGATTGCGTAGAAATTGCCTGTAAAAAGCTGTCAAGGGAAAAATCAATAATTTAAAAATTTTTTATATTCTATGGGTAAACAACCCATTTAAATAGACCATATGTAAATCAAAAAATTGTTGATACCAAATTCTTCTTTTGGTATACATGGGCGAGGGAAGAAGGTGGAAAGTTTTGGAAATTGAATTGGCTAAATATCGATTGCGGTTAAAATTCCTGGAAGAATGCCCACTTCCCCGATACAAGGGTACCACCTTCAGGGGAGCCTTTGGATCAGTATTCAAAAACACAATCTGTGTAAATAAATATGGTGTATGTGAGGATTGCCTGCTAAAGGAAAAATGTGCTTATTCGTATGTTTTTGAAACACCCGTGCCTGAGGATTCTGAAAGAATGAGATTGTATACTTATGCACCACATCCATTTGTCATAGAACCCCCCCAATCAGATAGGCAAATATTCAGCAAAGATGAAGAAGTTGATATTAACCTGGTCGTTCTGGGTAAGGCAATTGGTTATCTTCCATATTTTGTATATACTTTTGTAAAAATGGGTAATGCTGGATTGGGCAGGAAAAGAGGAAAATTCGAACTATTAAACATATCAAATGAAATCTCGGGAGAGGAGATATTCAATCCCAGTAGCGGAAAGCTCAAACAGCATAAACCAATTTCAATAAACTTGAGTAATAACAGCAGCAGAATTGGTAATAATATTAAGTTTAATTTTATTACTCCGGTTCGAATCAAATATGAAGACAGTCTTTTGGATGATTTAGAATTTCACATATTGATACGTAATCTTCTGAGACGCCTTTCTAATATCTGCTACTTTCATAATGGAAAAAAGTTAGACGTTGATTTCAATGAGCTCATTCATCTGGCAGAAGATGTAAAAAAGAAATCAGATAGCACCAGGTGGATAGAATTTGAACGATATTCAACCCGTCAGAATACCAACATGAAAATGGGAGGAATAGTGGGCGAGATTGAATTTGAAGGAGATCTTTCTCCCTTCTCCGGATATCTGGAAGCGGGGAAATACATACATATAGGTAAATTAACCGGATTTGGATTCGGAAAGTATTCATTGGAAAGGTAGCTCATGAAAGATTCTGGTTCAGTTTCCAGGGAAGTAATGGAAGTGGCTTTTGGTGGACTCCTGCACGATATCGGCAAGGTCCGCCAGAGAATGAATCCAGAAGGGATTTATAATAAGACCAATCTCGAGCATTTCTGTCCCCACAGAAAAGGCGGACGCACCCACAAACACGCCGGCCACACAGCCGAGTTCCTGGCTGAGTGTGTTGATAATAACATATTTAATGAAAATATCAGACGCATAGCGGCAAGCCATCATCTCGATCTGAGCTTTAAAAATACTCCTGCTGAAATTGCTGTCCAAATAGCCGACAGGCTGGCGAGTGGAATGGACAGAGAGAGCTACGAAAAAAAAGAGGATGAAAGCAGTGAACCGGAAGAAAACCAGCAGGGCGACTATATTAGAGCAAGGCTTATCTCTATCTTCAGTCAGCTTAAACTATCGGAAGGTGAATCGGACGAGGATTATGTGAGTTCTATTGAAAAGCTCAGGTTTGATTCATTACCACAAAGAATAGCAGATATTTCCAGAGAAACAGCAAGGGATCACTATCTAAAACTATGGAGAAGCTTCCAGGATGATTTTGAAAAAATCGGATCATTCTCTCTGGATAACAACTATCTGAATGCTCTTTCATCCATCATGGAACTTTATTTCTGGTGTGTTCCAGCATCGAGTTATAAAAGCATACCGGATCATTCTCTTTACGATCACTGCCGTCTTACCTCTGCGATTGCATCCAGCATATACAGATACCACGAAGAAAACAGCGAAGGAATCGTGAAAAAAAATTATATCGATAAAAATGATATATTCCTGATTATACAGGGGGATTTTTCTGGCATACAGAATTTCATATTCGACTTCCGGGGAGAATCTCATAAATATGCGGCAAAAATATTACGTGCTAGATCATTTTACGTAAGCATTGCCACTGAGATCGTTGCAGTAATGATATGCGATGCACTTGGAATTCCCCACGTTTCAATTATCCTGAATGCTGGAGGTAAATTCACTATATTCGCCCCTAACCTCGAAGGATCCAGAGAAAAAATAGCGAGAATAAAAAATGAGATAAATAGCTTTTTCACGGATATGTCTTTCGGCCAGACAAGATTCAATATTGCCTCCCTTCCGGTGTGCGGAAATGATCTTGTGATGGGCAAAAATAATCCTGTAGGCAAAATCATGAAAAAACTCAGCGTCAACCTGGAACGGGACAAACTGAGGCCAAATATAAAAGAACCGGTTATTCAGGAATATCTCGATAACTTTACAGGAACAGTTTGTCCGACGTGCGGTTATAGATCAGTTGATTCCGGAGAGATATGCAAAACATGCAATGGATTTAAAAGAATTGGAGAAGATTTAGTTAAATCTGAAAGATCTATCATTTCTGTTGGAAAGGGCAAAGACGGGCATAAATTACCGGGAGGTTGGAGATTCAGGTTTTACCAAAACAATGAAAAAAGAAAAATTCCCGGAAGTGACCTGACCTATAATTTGGAACGATTCACAGGGGATAGCCCAACCTTCGAAGGCATTGCCATTAAATTTATATCTAATTATACGCCAACTTTCAGAGAGGACGAAATTAATCAGGAAAAGTATGAATCACTGAGCGAAAAATTCCCGGAGGAAGAATTCGCCGCCGGTTCTAACAAAACCTTCTCTCATATAGGAGCAGACGGGAGAGAAAAAATAAATTCAGAATTCATAGGAGTGCCTCATATAGCAGCACTAAAAGCAGACATTGATAATATGGGGGAGATGTTTATAAAAGGTTTTGGTAATAAAACCAACTTTTCTAAAATCGTAACATTATCCAGGATGTTTAATTTCCTCTTCACCGGATGGCTTCAGCGACTGCTTAAATCCAATAAGGAATACGAATCTGTCTATACTGTTTTCGCAGGTGGCGATGATCTTTTCCTGATAGGACCATGGCGCTCTATCATGGATCTTGCAGATCATATCGATAAGCACCTGGACGAATATACTGCTAAACATCCAGGAATTCACATATCTGCAGGCATAGTCCTCAGCCGTCCTCAAATCCCTGTCAGGAAACTTGCTGATAGGAGCGAAGAATACCTTGAAAAATCAAAAAAAGGGGATATCGGAAGGGCTAAAAATAGGGCTATAAATGTCAAAAGCGTTGAGCCTGATTCTGGTTATAGAACCAAGAACAAGATAACTGTATTTGAAAGAACTGTACGGTGGGAGGACTATCGAGAGCTCAAGAATTTCGGTGATTTGCTTTTCAAAATGATGAGAGATGATAACTTATCTGTTTCTTATATCTACAATCTCTTTGAATTTGCTGAAAAGCGGGAAAGGCAGGAGGAAAAACCCAGGGAAGCAAGATGGCATGCTCTTTTTAAATACATGACACACAGGAACTACTACGATGAAAATAGCCCTGAGTTATACAACAAGCTGCTGGGAATCTCAGAATTAATTCTAGAACATGGAGAAGATCTTAAAATAGCACTTTCCAGATGCCTTTATAGAAGTCGAAAGAGATAAATTCTGTTAAGGAGGAAAAACATGAACGTCTTCGTTGATTACTACCAGGATAGGGAGAGCAAACTACTCCGGCATGACTTGTTTTACAAGGATGCCGAGAAAATTGCTGATTGTATTAAAGGTAGAATGAAAGGTAGAATGAAATACACTCAAGTAAGGAAATTTTATAATCAGACATTAATTCATAAAAAGAAAATTGAAGAGAAGGGTTCATCTCCGGAAGTTTTTAAGAAAGAATTACCATACATAAAAATGTTGGTTACCAAAGCAAAATATGCTAATGCGAGGAACAAGGTCAGCGATGAGTTTGTTAAGTTTATAGATACATACATAGGGGGAAAAACGAAAGATAAAGAAGATTTTTTCCTCTTTTGCGACCTTTTCGAAGCGGTAATGGCTTATTTAAAAACAATGCTTAAAAATCGATAGGAGGTTGTAATGAGTATCAAACGATTAATCGAGAATGAAAAAATATCCGGTGAAATAGAAGTTCTATCCGGATTGCATATTGGAGCAGGCAGCGATGAAATACATATCGGAGGAGTCGATAATCCAGTTGTCAGGGATCCATCAGGTAACCCCTACATACCCGGAAGTTCTCTCAAAGGAAAGATACGCTGTCTGCTTGAACTTTCTACAAATAGTATAGGAGATGATGGAGGACCTTATGTAACAAAGGAAGATGATGACCCAATAGCCAGAATCTTTGGTAATGGAAAAACTATCGATGAATATAAAGGAGGCCCAACACGGGTATCATTTTCAGACTGCCAGATGATAAATGTCGAAGAAATGACCGAGAAAGGAGCGCTCACCGAGGAGAAAGCAGAGGTGAGTATCAATAGACTCAGTGGTACGGTAGAAGGTGGTGGTGCAGCAGGAGGTGGTGGAGTGCGTCATATGGAACGTGTTCCAAGAGGTGCCAGATTCAGGTTCGAGGTAACATACAAAATCTTCGATTTCGACGGCGACGGGGGGGAAAAGGACAGAGATAACCTTATACTCCTTTTAATAGGGATGAGACTGCTCGAAGATGACGCCCTGGGAGGTTCGGGATCCAGGGGATACGGAAGAATAAAATTCAACCTGGATAAACTGCCGGCGTTCATCAAGTATGAAAAATTAGAGGAAATAAACGTAGAAGAAGAAATTGAAAGATTCATAAAAGAGGATTAAGGCATGTTAACACTTAAATTAACTATAAAGCCCAAAACGGCATTCGGAACTCCATTGCACAGCGATACCTTATGGGGACATTTCTGCTGTTCATTCGCTGAAATGGAAGGAGAGGAAGAGCTCGAAAAAATTATAAATCACGACGCTTCTATGCCTTTTCTATCATTTTCCGATGCCTTTCCAGCAGGGAAATTACCAGTCCCCCTGATCGAACCATCAGGTATTCCAGATGACATAGAGTACAAGGACCAGAAAAAGATAAAGAAGAAAACATTAATTAACTCTTCCGTAATGATTAAGAAAAGAAACAATCTGACTTTCTCTGATCTGATCAGAGAAATTCACAAAGAAATAAAATCAGAAGAAAGCCAGACAAATAATAAGAATCAAACAGTCTATAAAAAATCCCGAGTTAGAACTGCAATTAACAGAGTTTCCGGCTCAAGCTTAGAGGGCAATCTTTTCGAGATCGATGAAACCTGGTATTCAACAGACCTCGATATATACTGTCTGCTCGATACAGATATAATCACAAAAGAAAAGTTTGAAATGATAATGGAATACATAGGTGATTCAGGTTATGGCAAGGACAGCAGTGTCGGTCTGGGAAGATTTAAAATAGAAAGCATGAGTCCGCACTAAAAACTCTTTTTCAAAATGCTGGTCCGAAATACGCCTGAA
>CAZTHK010000019.1:0-67892 GCA_964613215.1 uncultured bacterium
GAATGGGTGGCAGGTTATTTCCGGAATAGGTGGCAGGTTTGGTCCGGAATCTACACGGATTGGACCGACGCGATAGCAATACTTGAAGCATTCAAAAACAAAGATATTAAAACCGTTCCGGTCAAATCAGTGAATCAACATACTCTGGCAACACTTCACCGTTTCCGCACTTCTTATATAAACCAGCGCACAGCTAGAATAAATGCAACCAGAGGGATACTCAGAGAAGTCGGTATTTTCATACCCTCCGGCGTCTCCAAAGTGGTGCCAACTGTTATTGATTTTATCTCAGATCCTGACAGTTCGATAACTGATCTTCCTAGAGTTGTTCTACGCTCTGCCTGTGATGAGATATAGTATTTCGAATCCAGAATCAAAGAGATTGAAACACAACTAAAAAGTATTTCAAAAGATGATCCTGTTGTTAACCGGCTACGTTTTATTCCAAGAATAGAGCTTTTAACAGCAACAGCTATGGTTGCCTTCATCGGCAGTGCAAACCGCTTTCCATCAGGAAGACACTTCGCAAGCTATCTTGGTCTTACTCCCAGAGAACACTCCAGCGGCAGCAGAAGATATCTAGGTTGTATATTGTAATCGACACGACGCTTTTTTTGAGTCAGAATCCCAAATTTTTACGTTTTTACAATCGGCACATCTATCGCCGACCCTTAATTTTGTCACGCCTTGCCTCTTTTCTCTATATTTACTTACAAATTATTTGGCTTCGATGTATCACAAGGAATGTAAACGTTGTTGGATCCTTGGATCATTAGGAGCGATATCAAATGCCTTTTGGTATGATGTCCTCGCCTCATTAAACATGCATTTCATTTTATAACAATCGCCTTTCATACAGTGAGATTCAAAATTCCTAGGATCATTTTGCAATATTTTATCAATATATCTCAATGCAGCATCTGGCATATCCATAATAGCATATGCCAACCAAATTTCATGGCAGCATTCTAAATCGTTTGGATCAATTTCATTAGCCTTAATAAGGAATGGAAGTGCAGCCCTTGGTCTATTTTCAATAACCAATATCCCAGCATCATATAATGTGTCTTTTATTCGTTCCCTTGGACTCTGATTGTTAATAGTCTCTGGAAATCGAGAATCATTTGGAAGTGTTTCTGGTATGTCATCAATCTGTACCTGTAATAGTTCACTAATATCTTTGAAATATTTTCTGAGTCTGCACTTGGTAGCTTTGGATAATTAACCATGCAACTATGTAATAAATCTAGTATACGATACTTATCCATTTGTAGCCTCCTTTTAGGAATGCAAATTATGTATAACCATTACGCATCAACAGCAGCCTGAGCCTGGCGCGGCTGGTGCCTAAGTAGCCGGCGTGACAGGTCGTGGCCGTCTGCTGAATGCTGCTGTTATAGGTCTCCATCACTAAATTATTAGCCGGGGCACTTTCTGAATGCACGCAGGGCAAACAAACCGAACTGTATTGTGCTGGATTTACATATTGTATAAAAAGGTGAACGGTCATGGTTCGGTTGTGCCTCCTTATAATGAAATAGTACGAACGTTTGTAGAGCCTTTTTCACATTGAAACCTAACACGCATAGCCTTGATTGATAGTACTGCTTCACCTTCAGGGTGAATCAAAAGTTTCTTAGCCATTTCCAGGGGACCCACAAGACGCTTGCCCGGGAATTGTGTCAACTGTACAGAAACTTGGGTAATTCGGCCATGCGCAGGCTTGTAGATTCCCGATTTATCAGGCTCAAGAATAAAGACATGGTTGGTACCATGATCGGTTGTCCAGCTAATGAATACCTTTTCTATATCTCCTACGTACTCATCCGAATTCTTTGTACACCCTGACTGAACTGTCATTATAACCATACAACACGCCAGCCTTGCTAATAAAAAGAAAGGCTTATTCCTTGACATGGCATCGCTCCCTCCACATACCTACATTTGCTAAGCATCATTAATCCCACGTATTTCGAATTTACCGAGTCGGCCCTTTCAACTGAATTATGCTGCCTGGCAAGCTTTACTGAACCTTGACACAAATTACACCTCTAAACCTATAAAGGGGCCGCGGATCACCGGCGGTAGAGCCCCGCGAGCTCGCTCGCAGGGCCTGCCCTTCACTGCCGCATTCTGGCCGTCGCTTAGCGGCCGCGCCACTACTTAGTGTAACCCGGCATACCCTGATCAATTCAGCACTAATGCAAATTCTACTCCCACTAACCCCCCCACAAAACAGCACAAACCATCAGCCGTTCCTGCTGATACATACTTCATTTCCCCGGTGTCTTCGAATAAGGACGGAGGTTTTAGTGATAAACCGCAAATGCTGAAAAACCCTGAAAAAACCCACTTTTCCCTGAATAAATCCTACCTTACTACAGTTGGGGGGTGGTAAGTGCAAGGAAAAAACTGCGATAGCTGCTGGCTGGTGCTGCTGTAGTTTAAGAAAAGCTTGACCATAGCCTTTGGCGGTGATACCGTGAGGATTCGCAAGCCTGTAGTGTTTGTGAGCTTTTTCAAGGTCAGGTGTTTCATTCTGATTATATTTCACTTTATAGGATTCAGGAGGGAAAGATGAGTGACGAGGTATTAAAAGATGTCTTCAGCAGGATCGAAGGTTATGTGGACGATATGATAGCTCTTCAGACAGAGCTTGTGGCTACGCCTGCGCTGGGGCCGGAGAACGACGGGGAGGGGGAACTTGAGAAGTCACAGCTTCTGGAGAAATGGATGGAGGACGAGATCGGTTTCGACAGCATCGAGCACTACGATGCCCCCGACGACCGGGTCTCATCGGGTAAGAGGCCCAACATGATAGCAAAGATCAGGGGGGAGTCGAGTGATAAGACCATATGGGTGATGGCGCATATGGATGTGGTTCCTCCGGGGGACCTCAAACTCTGGGATACCGATCCCTACAAGGTGGTAAAGAAGGAGGGGCGGATATACGGCCGGGGGGTGGAGGATAACCATCACGGGATCATCACCTCCCTGTTTGCTTTGAAGGGGCTCAAGGAGGCGGGTGTTACCCCCGCATACGATATAGGGATCGCCCTGGTTTCCGATGAAGAGACGGGCAGCAAGTACGGTATTCAGTATCTGCTGGAAAACTACGACCTGTTTGGCAGGGAGGACTTCATCCTGGTACCAGATTCGGGGGTTGCCGACGGGAGCCAGATAGAGGTGGCCGAGAAGTCTATCTACTGGCTCAAATTCGTTACCGAGGGTAAATCCTGCCATGCCTCCTCTCCCGAGCAGGGGATCAACGCCCACCGGGCGGCGGCAAACCTTATCACCAGGCTGGATAAGAAGCTGCACCAGATCTATGATAAGAAGGACCCGGTGTTCGATCCTCCCGAGAGCACCTTCGAGCCCACCAGGAAGGAGGCAAATGTACCCAATGTGAACTCCATCCCGGGAGAGGATGTATTCTACATGGATATGAGAGTTCATCCCGATTATCCCCTCGACGATGTCCATGAGACCATCTCCGGCATTATCAAAGAGGTGGAGGAGGAGTTCGGTGTGACTGTTACCACCTCACCGGCTCAGAGGGAGGATGCCGCTCCGGCCACCCCGGTGGATGCTCCGGTGGTAGAGGCGCTGGCTGAATCGATAAAAACAGTCTACGGAATAGAGGGTAGGCCCATCGGCATCGGAGGGGGCACAGTGGCAGCCTTCTTCAGAAGGGCGGGCCTTAATGCGGTGGTGTGGTCGAAGATAGACGACATCTGCCACCAGCCCAACGAGTATGAGGTCATAGAGAACATGCCGGGCGATGCCAAGGTGTTTGCGCATCTGTTTACCCGGAAATAGGGGGGAAACCTACTGGCAAATTCTAATATTCATGCTTATTATTATATGGTATAATAATATTTTATATCTATTGTCCCGCTTGATAATGAGGTTCCGGATTGACCAGGATAACTGGAAACTTAATTATACTGATACTTTTTTTTGCTCTTAGCTTCGGGTTCTTTCACCAGTCCGCCAACAACGGTTTCTGGCACGGAGACGACTTCATCGCCCTCCGTCACAACCTGGAGATGCTGGAGGGAAGTGCTTCGGTATTCTCCACCGGGCACCCTTATAAATTCCAGCCGCTGATTTACCTTATCTATCATCTCCTCTTCTCTCTCTTCAGGTTCAACGCCGGCGGCTATCTAATAGTCAATATCTTTCTGCACGGATTCAACTCCTTCCTGGTATTCATTCTGGTCAACACACTGCTGCGGGACAGGACGGTAGCGCTGGTGTCGAGCCTTCTTTTCCTTTTCACGGTGGGCAATTACGGCAAATCGGTGATGATAATGTCCGGCATGGAGGACCTGGTTATCACCACCCTCACCCTGCTTACCATGATATTCTACTTCAGGAACGAGCTGCAGAGCAGAGGCACGGTTGCCTCTCCCCTGTTTCTTCTCACCTTCATCTTCTTCACCATGACCATGCTTATCCGTAGCACCAGCTTCTCCATCATAGGAGCTTTCCTGGCTTTCAACTACATCTTCAGAACTAAGAGCAGAAAGCATATCCTCAGTTCCGACTTCATCTTACTCACCCTGATAGCCATAGCGTCCCTGATCGTTAAAATGACCGTCTATCGCTACAACCCCACATTCTACACTACTTACCCGGGCCCATTCGTGTACGTCTACTACGCGGTCAAGAATGTATTCAACTACCTGGTAAGGATGGTATTTCCCATTCATACCTCCCACCTGGTATCGGGGGCGGGGCCCTTCGTGCGATTCGTCTACTCATTCGCCACCACCATCAGGATACTTATCGCACTGACCATAGTCTCCTATTCGGTCTTCGGGTTCATCTTCGGCAACCGGACCATCAGGTTCTTCATCGCCTGGACCTACATCATGGTTCTTCCCTTCTGCCTCTTCCAGTTTCCCTCCGACTGGCTCAACATCCGCCATCTCTACCTGGTGTCGGCGGGTTTTACCACCGTAATCGCGGCCGGGGCGGTGTACTGCTCCCGCCTTATCTCCCATCACCGGTTCAGACGGTTCATCCCCTTCGTGGTGCCGGTATTCTTCATCATCCTGGCCAGATTCATAGTAAGCCAGCTGGACACCAGCTATGAGAACAAGGCCGCCGACAAAAAAACCCTCAACTACAAGGAGGAACTGGTGGAGGATTTTCAGAATGTTACTCTAAAGGATGGAAAGCTTACCCTGAAGCGGTAGCTTTCCCCGTTTTACCGGCTGTGATACCGGTGGTCAGCCTGCTCCGTAGCCCCTCTCGGGCAGGTCCCTTCCCAGCGGTTTGAGCCGCACTGTCATCCTGCCCTCCAGCAACTCCAGATACTTGCGGGGCACTCTTACCTGGAATATCATCAGGGTATCCCTGTTCTCCCTGCTGAAAACATGGGAGAGGCTCTCCACCATCTCTATACCCCTGCCATCCTCGGCGGAGACCTCCACCTCGGCATAGACAGAACCCTTCTCCATATGATACCGGATAGCCTCCAGAAGCCGGTCCACACCCGCCCCGGTGGCGGCGCTTATCTGAATGGAGTCGGGGTAATCACTGCTGATATTCTCCCGGGCGGTGGCGGTGCCGATAAGATCCGTCTTGTTTATCACCAGCAGGGTGGGTATGTGGACACCCTCCCTGTTTTCCATATGGCGCCCGGAGAGTATGTCTTCCAGAACACTGTTGACCGTCTTTATCCGGTGTTGATATCCCTCCCTGGAAACATCGGCGATATGCAGCAGCAAATCCGCCTCCCTTACATCCATAAGGGTGGCCCTGAAACTGGCCACCAGGTGAGGGGGCAGCTTCCTGATAAACCCGATGGTATCGGTCAGAAGAAACTCTGTGCCGTCTTCCCCCTCCACCCGCCGGGTGGTTGAATCCAGGGTGGAAAACAGCTGGTTGCTCTCCTTTACCCTGCTTCCGGCCAGCCGGTTCATAAGGGTGGACTTGCCCGCATTGGTGTATCCCACCAGGGTTACTCCGAAAAGCTTTCTCCGCTTCTTCCTGCGCTCACCGGCCTGCTTGTTGATCTCCTCCAGCTCCGCCTTCAGCCTGGCTATCCTCTCTCTCACCCTGCGCCGGTCAGCCTCCAGCTGCTTCTCACCCGGCCCCCTGGTCCCTATTCCCCCCGCCTGCCTGGAGAGATGGTCCCACAGTCTTCTCAATCTGGGCAGGGCATACCGCAGCTGGGCGATTTCAACCTGCAGCTTGGCCTGTTTGGTTCTGGCGTGGCGGGAGAAGATATCCAGAATCAGCTCGGTCCTGTCTATCACATTAACACCCAGGCGCTTCTCCACATTCCTGGCCTGGGCGGGTGTGAGGTCGTCGTCGAATATCACCAGGTTGATATCCCCCTCCGAAACCTTCCTGGAAAGCTCATTCATCTTCCCTCCCCCGATGTAGGTGGTACCATCCACCCTGGTGCGGTTCTGCATCATCCTGCCGGCCACCTCGGCGCCGGCGGAATTGGCCAGCATCTCCAGTTCATCCAGATTCTCCAGCTCCAGCTTTCTGTTCCTCTCCGGCAGGGTAACACCTACCAGGCAGGCAACCTCGTCAGGCTCTCGCTGTGAAGGAATGTAGAACGATTTTTTCACCTTAGAAGGATCACCCTCTTGGTCACAGATTTGTCCCCTATCTGAAGCCTGCAGTAATAGACCCCCGGCGCCACCTTCCTGCCCCCCTCATCGATGCCGTTCCAGCTGAACATGTAATCTCCCGGAGGCAGAAAATCCTTCTCCATCACCTCATACACCAGATGGCCCTCGATGTTGTATACCTTAACCGAACTGTGCCGGTAATTTGCCGGCCCGGAGCTTTCCTTCAACCCCCCGGAGATATCCCCTGAAACCATCAGGTTGATATTAAGATTCTCTATGAAGGGATTGGGAAAGAGCTGAAGGTGCCGGGAGGGAAGCTGCCCGGGGGATATCATTTCTTCTGATTTCATCGCCGTTATATCTTCTTCTGTAATTGTGGCGGCAAATATGGTCCCCTCCCCCAGCTGTCCCTCTATATCCAACGGCTTGCCCCTATCCAGCAGGCTCTGATCCACAGGCACCAGTATCTTGCTTCCCATCTTCTTGTATGTGCTGATCAGCTCCTCTCCCAGTTTGAGCCACTCCAACTTCTCCTCCCTCAATTCTTCGCCCAGATTCACCGCTGCAGCCGTTCTCTTCTCCCCCCTTGCCCAGAAGGATGCCGGAGTTACCTCGAGCTTTCTGAGCACCGCCTGCCTGGCCGGCAATACCCATCTGATATCCCTGCCATCCCTGTCCGTCACCCCCCGGTATGTCAACACGAGATACTTGATATTTCTCTTAAGCTCAGCAATTCCGTTGCCGGAAACCACCGCCCAATCCACCTCTATCCTCTCCCCGGGATAAAATTCCTGTATACCCCCCAGGTGGTAAACCACTGACATTTCCCCTTCCACCCATTCCTCTGTCACATCCGGGACCAAACCCTCATCTTCGATTCGTGACCACAATGAATCAACCTGATCCACTCCGCCGCCGACCATAACTCCCCTTATCTTCCCTTCCCCGCTTTTCGGGAACCTTACCCCCAGAGGAACTATCCCCTCCATATAATCCCTGTCATCCCCCTGCCGGGAAACCGCCACCTGCAGCGTCCGGCCCCCTCCATCCTCATCATCACCGGTGGTCATCCATCCCCATCTGCAGCTGCCTTTATCTTTATTGCCAGTTTCCTGATCACTCCGAATTCCCCCCCTGAGTATTATCTCCATATCCAATAATTTGCCGCTCCCCCGATCCGCATTCCCCCGGTTCTCCAGGATGGTAGTGAAACCTGTAAAATCATCAACGTGACTGTAATCCCACCGGTAACTCTTCTGAAGCACTCTTAAGCCCCACCGCTGATTCTCAAGCCTGACCACAGTCATCCTGTTTCCTATGGCTTCGAAGTCCTCATCTATCATTCCATCCCCGTCGTTGTCCAGGCCATCCGGCTCCTCCTCATTTATCCGTCCATCCCCGTCATCATCCTTCCGGGGGGAGGGATACCTTCTTCCTCCGGGGCAGCCCCTGCGGATCTTCCCGCTCTCATATCCGGTAACTGCCTGTTTGAATTCCCCGCAGTTAAGCAGTTCCGGTTCCTCTCTCCCCTCCCCGGTGAACCTCAGAATGATTTCACCTGTCATCAGACAGCGGTAATCCTCATTCGTTTCCCACCCCGTCCACCTCTGCAAATTCCCCTCATTTACCTCTGCCATCTGACCCGAGAGGGGGGTGTTAATAGTGGTGTCGGTGCTGTCATCCCCCCGGGCACCGCCGCCGTATCCGGAGGCGGCTACTACGGCCAGGAGTGCGACCATCATCATTGTTCTATGTGATATCAGTTTCTTCATATTGATTGACCTCTCCGGGGATAACTTCCATCCGGTCAATCGCCGGATTTCTCGTTTTCCCCGTTGTCCTTCTCCCCTTCGGGGCCACATTCACTATCCTCCTCTCCGGCCACCAGAGCCACACCTACCACCTTATCCTCCTGGTTGAGATTGATCACCTTCACCCCCTGGGCCTGGCGCTTCATGCTTCTTATCCCCGCCACCTCACACCTTATTACCATGCCCAGCTTGGTAATCATCATGAATTCATCACTCTCCAGCACCTCTTTTATGGTAACCAGCTCTCCATTCCTTCCCCGGGTAGGTATACACTTCACTCCCATCCCTCCCCTTCTGATATTACGGAACTCACCTATGCTGGTCCTCTTTCCATACCCATTCTCGGTGATAGCCAGAAGATCGGTGTCCCGCTTAACTACCACCATATTCACAATACTGTCGTCCCCGTCCAGCTTGGTTCCCTTCACCCCCATGGTATTCCTTGCCATGGGACGTACCTCCTCCTCGCTGAACCTGATAGCATATCCCTTCCGCTTGGCCAGAATAATATCGTCATTCCCGGAGGTATGCTCCACTGCTACCAGCTGATCGCCCTTATTGAGCTTTATGGCATAGATTCCGTCACTGCGGGGATGGGAGTAGGCGGACAGGTGGGTCTTCTTGACCATCCCCCTCCTGGTAGCCATCATCAGATAGGAGTCCTCCTCGAAGTCGCTTACCGGGACAAAGGCGGAAATTTTCTCATTCCTGGACAGCTGCAGCAGGTTGACAATGGCCTTCCCCCTGGCCAGCCTGCCCCCCCGGGGTATCTCGTGGACCTTCAGCCAGAAGACGTTCCCCTGGTCGGTGAAGAAGAGTATATAGCTGTGGGTGGAGGCAATGAACAGATGCTCCACAAAGTCCTCCTCCTTCATCCCCAGCCCTGTAATTCCCTTGCCTCCCCTCTTCTGTCTTCTGTAAGTGCCGGTGCGAATTCTCTTTATATAGCCGGTGTGGGTTATGGTTATGATCATATCCTCTTCGGCGATCAGGTCCTCCAGCTCGAATTCACCCTCCTCCTCTATTATTTCGGTTCTCCTGGGGTCGGAGAACTTGTCACGAACTTCTTCCAGCTCCTCCCGGATTATACCCAGGAGCCTCTCCCTGCTCTCCAGCACCGACCTGTAATACTCTATCTTCTTGATCAGATCGAGGTATTCCTCCTCTATCTTCTTCCTCTCCAGGCCGGTCAGCCTCTGCAGCTTCATGTCCAGTATCGCCTGAGCCTGGACCTCGGTCAGCTGGAACCGTTCCATCAGCCCCGTTCTGGCCTTTTTGGGTGACGGACTCTTCTTGATCAGCTCCACCACCTCATCGATATTATCCAGGGCTATCTTATAACCCTCCAGGATGTGCGCCCTCTCCTCGGCCCGCCTGAGTTCATACTGGATTCTGCGGGTTACCACCTCTTCGCGGTGCTTGAGAAAGAGCTGCATCATCTCCCTCAGATTCATTCTCTTCGGCCTCAGCCGGTCGAGGGCCACCATGTTCATTCCGAAGGTGGTCTGAAGCTGGGTCAGGGAGAAGAGGCGGTTCAGCACCACCTTGGGGTAGGCATCCCTCTTCAGCTCAATTACTATCCTCATCCCCTCCTTGTCGGACTCATCCCGGATATCCCTTATCTCCTTTATCTTTCCGTCCCTTACCAGGGCGGCTACCTTCTCTATAATGGCAGCCTTGCTGGTCTGATAGGGGATCTCCGTGACCACGATGTTTTCCTTGCCCTTCTTGACACTCTCTATATTTGCCCTGGCCCGGAGGGTGACCTTCCCCTTACCGGTCAGATAGGCTTCATTTATTCCCCGGGTTCCGTATATTATCCCCCCGGTGGGAAAATCAGGTCCGGATACCTTCCCTATCAACTCCCGCTCTGATATGTCGGGATTTTCCAGCAACGCCATAAGGCCATCCACTATCTCTCCCAGGTTATGGGGCGGGATATTGGTGGCCATCCCCACCGCTATACCGGATGCTCCGTTGATCAGCAGGTTGGGCAGCTTGGAGGGCAGCACCAGGGCCATCTGGAGGGTGCCGTCGTAGTTGAGGCCGAACTCCACCGTCTCCTTATCCAGGTCCTCCAGCAGCAGCTCGGCCATCTCCGTCATCCTCGCCTCGGTATACCTCTCCGCCGCAGCCGGATCCCCGTCGATGGATCCGAAGTTGCCCTGGCCATCCACCAGGGGATACCTCATGGAGAAATCCTGAGCCATCCTCACCAGTGCGTCGTACACCGCCGCAGTTCCGTGGGGATGATAGTTACCGGTTACATCACCGGCCACCTTGGCAGATTTTCGGAATGGCCTGTTGTGGGCAAGATTGAGGTCGTTCATGGCCAGAAGAATCCTTCTGTGGACCGGTTTCAAACCATCCCTCACGTCCGGCAGGGCTCTGGAGACGATTACACTCATGGAGTAATCTATATAGCTCTTCTTCATCTCCTCTTCGATAGCCACCGGTATCACACGCTGTCTCTCAATATCCATCTATGGAATCCTCCTCTTAAATCTCCCCCATCATCCAGCGGGGTTATATTGCTATCACGGGGATACAGCCGGTACTCCCGTTACACGTCCAGGTTCTCCACCGAAAGAGCATTCTCCTGAATGAAATCCTTGCGTGGTTTGACCTTGTGCCCCATCAGCACGGTAAACATCTGTTCAGCCTTCACCACATCCTCCATGGTCACCTGAAGGGAGGTCCTCCTCTCCGGATCCATGGTGGTCAGCCATAACTGTTCCGGGTTCATCTCACCCAGGCCCTTGTACCTCTGCAGATGAATCCCCTTTGAGCTTCCCATCTCGCTGAGAATCTTCTCCTTCTCCTCTTCATTGTAGGCGTACCTCTCCTCCTTCCCCCTCTTTATCCTGTAAAGGGGGGGCCTGGCAATGTAGAGATAACCCCTCTCCACCACCTCCGGCATATATCTGAAGAACAGGGTCATTATCAGGGTACGGATGTGGGCCCCGTCTATATCCGCATCTGTCATTATTATTATCTTGTTATACCTGGCCTTTTCTATATCAAAGTCATCACCTATTCCCGTGCCCATGGCGGTAATAACCGTCTTTATCTCCTGATTGGAAAGAATCCGGTCGATCCTGGCCCTCTCCACGTTGAGTATCTTGCCCCTCAGTGGCAGGATGGCCTGAAATCTCCGGTCCCTCCCCTGCTTGGCCGATCCTCCCGCCGAATCTCCCTCCACCAGGTACAGCTCGCAATGCTCCGGGTCGGTCATGGAGCAGTCCGCCAGCTTGCCGGGCAGCTCGCCGGACTCCAGAGCCGTCTTCCTTCTTACCAGCTCCTTGGCCTTCTTGGCCGCCTCCCTGGCCTTGGCCGACTGGGCGGCCTTGTTTACTATCTTCCTGGCCACCGACGGATGTTCCTCCAGGTAGTCTGCCAGCTTGCCCCCAAGCACGGTCTCCACCAGGCTCCTGATTTCGCTGTTGCCCAGTTTTGCCTTGGTCTGGCCCTCGAACTGGGGATCGGGCAGCTTGACACTCAGCACTGCGGTTATACCCTCCCTGACATCATCGCCGGACAGCGACATATTCTTGCTCTTGAACATGTTGTTCTTCTGAGCGTAATTGTTCATGGATCTGGTAAGGGCTTTCTTGAACCCCACCAGGTGGGTTCCCCCGTCCACCGTGTTTATGTTGTTGGCGAAGCAGAATATCTTCTGGGAGTAGGATTCGTTGTACTGAATGGCAATCTCTATCTCGTTTTCCCCCCTCTTCTCCTCGAAGTATATGGGTCTCTTGTTCAGGGTGGTCTTGTTCTTGTTGAGCCATTTCACGAATGATTTTATCCCGCCCGAATACCTGAATTCATGCTCCTGGTCATTTCTCAGGTCGGAGAATTTTATGGTTACTCCCTTGTTCAGGAAGGCAAGCTCCCTGAACCTCTGGGAGAGGGTATCAAAATGATAATCCAGAGTCTCGAACACCTCCGGGTCGGGCATGAACACTATCTCCGTGCCGGTTCCCTTATCCCCCTTCTTCCTGCTGGCCTTTATATCCCCCGCCGGCTTACCCTTTTCATACCTCTGGAAGTACACTTTTCCGTCCCGGTACACCGTGGCTTCCAGCCATTCGGTCAGGGCGTTGACTACCGATACCCCCACCCCGTGCAGGCCTCCCGAAACCTTGTAGCTCTTCTTGTCGAACTTACCCCCTGCATGCAGGGTGGTCATTACCACCTCCAGAGCTGGCCTCTTCTGGGTGGGATGGATATCCACAGGTATCCCCCTGCCATCATCCCTGACCCTCACACTTCCATCCTTCCTTATCTCTATCTGAATAAAATCACAGTGCCCGGCCATAGCCTCATCTATACTGTTGTCCACTACCTCGTAAATCATATGATGCAGACCGTGGACATCGGTGCTGCCTATATACATGGCCGGTCTCTTCCTGACCGCTTCCAGTCCCTTCAGTACCCTTATCCCTTTTGCCGTGTAATCCTTGCTCATTCCTCTCCTCTCTCCCTCTTCAATTCCAGTCTGATATCCTCTACCTTCACCTCCGGGAACATACCCCTGATTCTATCAATTATCCTGTCCTTTTGAAATCTAATTTCCTGCATCCAAACGCTGTTTTCAACTTCTACGAACAGCACTCCTCTGACTATCTTCCTGGCCCTGCTTCTTCCGGCCACCTTCTCGCCCACCACTCTCTCCCATTCCTCTATCATTCTCTTCTCTTCGACCATATTCCCCACACCCAGCCCTTCCAGAGCACCGCCCATCAGCTCGCCTACACTCTTAAACCCCTTCTTCCTGCTCATCTCTTAAAACTCGCTCCCGCTATATTAATCAATTCTATACCTAGCTCAAGTAAAATAAAATAAAAATACGCCCCGGCCGGCAACACTGCTCCCTTATATATCATATTAAAATTAGCTCCCCTCTGGCAAACATGTTTTCCCCCCCGCCGCCTTTCACACTGTTATGCTGAATTCGCCATCCTCTACGGTAAATAACGCGGCTTGATCATTTCCCGCCCATCTCTCCTCCATCCTGGGGGTGGTAGCCACCACCTGATACCTCCCTCTCAGCAACTCCCCCATCCTTTCCGCCACCCGGTCATCCAGCTCAGAGTATACGTCATCCATCAGCAATACCGGCCTCTCTCCCCTCTCCCCCGCAATTACATCCGCCTGTGCTATCTTCATCAGCATCGCAGTCAACCTCTTCCTCCCCCGCGATCCATACTTCCTCATGGATACATCCTCCTCCCTTATCCTTATATCATCCCGGTGAGGCCCCACCACGGAGTATCCCTTCTCTATCTCCTCCCCCTCCGCTTCCTTCAACCTGTCCCTGAACTCCTCCCCGTCTTCACTCCGGAAGGATGAGCGATAATCCATTACCAGCTCCCCCTCCCCCGCCATCTCCCGGTAGAGCTTCTTTACCCGGCGGGCAATCATATCCAGGATCTTTCTCCTCCCCCTTGCTATAACAACCCCCCGGTCGGCCATTATGCCGTTGAGCGATTTCAGAACCCCCCTGTCCCCCCCTTCCCGGTCCAGGATCTTGAGCACCCTGTTCTTCTGCTTCAGCGCCCTCCGGTAGCCTTTCAGTCCGGCCAGAAACTCTCCGGAAACCTGAGCAGCTGCATAATCGATATATCTTCTTCTCAGGGCCGGAGCTCCCGAAACAATCTCGATATCCTCAGGGACAAATATAACCGTCGGCACCGCTCCGATTATATCAGAGAGCAGCGGCAACCTCTCTCCGTCGATCTTCGCCCTGACTCTCCCCCCCCTCTCCCTGCTTACCTCCAACAACAGCTTCACCCCTTCATCCCTCTCCCCCTCCATACCCATATACATATATTCCTCACCGAACTTCACCACCTCATCGCTGCTCCTGGTCCTGAAGGACCTGCCGATGGAGAAAAAATGCATCGCTTCAACCAGGTTGGTCTTGCCCTGCGAGTTCCGGCCCCTTACCAGATTGTAATGCCTGGAGAGACGGAGATCAGCCCTTTCTATATTTCTGAAATTTTCTATTCTTATCCTGCGAATAATCACGTCCGGTCACCGGTGTTACTATTCCGGTCCGGGGCTAGGTTATTCGGAGGGGCATTATTATGCACATCTGCCTCATCTCCCCGGCTTCCTCACATGGTTTTATCACACCCGCATTATCCGGCCTGTCCAGCAGCAGTAATATCTCTTCGGAATCCATACTCTTCAGGATATCTCCCAGGTAGGCGGCATTGTAGGCTAAATCCATCGGCTCGGATGAATAATTAGCTTCTACCTCCTCCTTTGCTTCACCCAGCTCCTGAGAACTGACCTTAAGGATAATCTTGTCCTGCTGGAGTGAGAACACCACCTGATGGGTCAGGGTGTCCGAAAGTATGGCCACCCTCCTGGTAGCCTCATCGAGCAGCTCCCTGTTGACCACCACTTCCTTATCATTCTGGCCGGGGATGACCTTCTCATAGTTGGGATAGGGACCCTCCAGCAAGCGGGAGAAAATAGTGGTCTGGCCGGTGCTGAATCGGATATTATTCTCCCCCACGTTTATCTCCACTTTCTTTTCATCCCCGGTGTAGGACTTAAGCATAGTCAGAGCTTTGGGTGGAACTATTACACTCATCTTCTCCATCTCCCCAAGTTCCTGATCCACCTCCACCCTGGCCAGGCGGTGACCGTCGGTGGAGACCATATTCAACCCCCTGGATGATACCTCCCATAATACTCCGCCCATGGCCGGTCTGGTCAGATCCCTCGAAACAGCATACCCTGTTTTATCTATCAGCCGGTTCAATATTTCCGGATCCACCCTGAAGGCGGCCTTCTCCTTCTGCTCCGGAAACCGGGGAAAGTCCTCCGGATCTCTTCCATTAACGGTGAACCGGCTCTTTCCGCACTGGATGGTTAAATGCTGATTATCTGAATCAAGGGTGACATTCTCTCCTGAAAGAGACCTGACTATCTCCGCTGTCTTCTTTGCGGGTGCTGCAATCCTTCCGCTGTCCCCCACCGTTCCCTCGACCCCGGAGGTGACCGATATGTCAAGGTCTGTTGCAGAAAACCTCACTTCGCCATCTTCAGCAGATATTAGGACGGTGGACAGTATCGGCATGGTTGTCTTGGCCGGCACAACGCTCGAAATTGCACTTATCTTTTTGTTCAGTTCCCTTAGAGGTACTTCTATCCTCACCCTCTACCTCCTTTACTCTGACATAACATTTTATCAAACTGCAGAATTCGATAATAATGCACCGGGTGATTCTCTTCAAGAGATAAAAAGCATCATGCTGGTCAAATTTTTTATAAACTCATCTACCGGATCTTCATACCCGGGGACAGACACCGGAGCATATATGGCTACCCGGTTAAACCGGCACCGCACCGGAGATATTAACAGTATAATATCTACTGATACCTAATATATAAATTATTAGTAGTAGAAGAAGAGGATGTTGAAATGTTGAAAGGCTGAGAAGTCGCTTTGAAATATGGCAGGGTAGAGAAGAATAACATGTTGAAAAAGTGTGGAATAAAAGAGAGTTTTATTCAATGGGATATGATACTGACAGCCGCCCACATGAAATCCACACCAAGATGTGGAAAAGATCGAAGGGGTTTAAGTGGTAGGGGATCAGGTGGTGAGTTCCTCCCGGAGGCCGCTGATGCTTCTTTTGAGAGAGGGATCGTCACTCTTAACCGACTTGATTTTTTTTATGGCGTGAAGGATGGTGCTGTGATCCCTCCCGCCGTAGTGTTTACCTATCTCCATCAGGGGCAGTTCGGTTAACTCCCTGGTCAGATAGATAGCCACCTGGCGGGCACGAACCACTTTGCCTATTCTGGTCTTTGCCTTGAGGGAGTCGGGGGGTACATCGAAGTGGCGGGCCACCAGCCTCTGTATCCGGGAGACATTGACGGACTTCTCCCGGGAGCTTTTGACCAGGTCGCTGAGAACCTCCTCGGCCATTTCCAGGGTTATCTCCTGGCAGGTAAGGCTCGCGCAGGCAAGAATTCTGATCAGCGATCCCTCCAGCTCTCTGATATTGCTCTTAACGCTTTCTGCTATGAGCCTTATTACATCCTCGGGAATCTGTATATCTTCGTTCTCCACCCTCTTCTCCAGTATGGCTATCCTGGTTTCAAGGTCGGGGGGTTGAATATCTGTTATCAGCCCCCATTCGAAGCGTGAAGTCAGCCTCTCCTGAAGAGTGGGTATGGCCTTGGGGGGCCTGTCACAGGTTACCACTATCTGCTTGTTGGCGTCATGCAGGGCATTGAAGGTGAAGAAAAATTCCTCCTGAGTGCTCTCCTTTCCCGCCAGGAACTGTACATCGTCTATCAACAGGGCGTCTATGGTTCTGTATCTTTCTTTGAACTCAAGGGTTATACCGTTACGGATGGCATGAATGAGCTCGTTCATGAAGCTCTCCGCAGAGACGTACGATATTTTCATGGTGGGGTGCAGTGATAGTATTTTGTGCCCTATCGCCTGGATGAGATGTGTCTTGCCCAATCCCACACCTCCATAGATGAACAGGGGGTTGTACACCCGGGCCGGTTTCTCGGAAACAGCCAGGGCGGCTGCATGAGCCATCCTGTTGCCGCTTCCCACGATGAATTCGCTGAACTTGTAGCGGTTATTGAGGTTAATGTCGTTGGGCAATATTACATCTTCCTTAATAAGCATTTTTCTCCTGGTATTGGTGTCCTGGGGAGTTGAACGGATCCCGTCCCCGGATGGGACAAACTCTATCTCCATCTTTCTTCCCAGCTCCTCCTCGGCTGACTCCTCCAGCCTCTCCCTGTGATGTTCCGCCAGCCAGTCTATGAAGAATGGATTGGGTCCCTCGACTACAAGCTTGCCCGATTTTATATCTATCAGCCGGGTGGGCTTCAACCATGTGTGGAATGACTGTTCGTTTACGTTTTTTCTTGCCCGGTTGAGAATACTATACCATCGTGTTGATAAATCTTCCATTTCCCTGTTTCTTCCCGCCTCGATATGAGAATAATTTAAAATATCCGTTAAAGTTTGCTCAAACCCACCGCACTACACCTGTTAGGCTAACAGAACAGCCTTTTTTATCCACATTTGTGGATAACTTTGTAACTCTATGCTTCGGTTGTCGTTAGGGTTACCGCGATCTCCCCCGGTGGGAGTTTTTCCACAAAAAGAAGTATGCAGTGCCAGTTTCAGACTCTCAGTGAACGCGGTTTCTACCTCGGGTGAGGAGTCGCCCCTCATCCATTGTGGAGAAAATGTATCACAGCAGAAAATGAGGGGCAAGCAATTTTTGAAAAAAAGTGGAACAAATTTATAACGGTATGTTTTTAAAGAAATTAGCAAATCGAAAATAACCAACAAATGCCATCTCCGTCAGGTGTGTGGAAACAAAGGGTGCGGTTGTGGATAAAATCTGTTGATAGAAGGGAAGATATGGAATAAAAAATAAAAATCTTGACAACAAAAAATTACTTTCCTATTGTCAATTGTTTGTATAATAAAAAAATGAGGTGGGATAGTTATGAAGAGAACATATCAGCCGTCGAATAAGAAGAGGAAGAAGAAACACGGATTCAGAGAGAGAATGAAGACAAAGAATGGCAGAAAGGTGTTAAAACGAAGGAGGAAAAAAGGAAGAAAACGGTTGGCGGTATAGTGAAATGAAGAATGAATGAAAAGAGGACTGAAAAAGGAATCGCAATACAGGATAGTATATAAAAGAGGGAAAAGGCAGGCCGGCAGGATGGTTACAATATGCTACAAGGAGCATGGAGATGAAGGAGTAGTGCCGGGATTTGTAGCAAGCAGGAAGGTTGGAAACGCCTGTCAGCGCAACAGGGCCAAGAGGCTAATGAGGGAAGCCTTTCGCGAAATAAGGGGAAGAATAACAGAGGACCACATATGGATCGTTTTCATTGCCTCTTTCAACCCGGCGAAGGCAAAATATCGAGAGCTCCGTCAGGATGTGGAAGAAACATTAAAGAGGGCTGGTCTAATATCAGTAAACGGATGATAGCAAATACAATAACGAAAATAACGCTAATACTGGTAAGGTTTTATAGAGTGGCAATCTCACCATATCATCCTCCAGTCTGTAGATTCACACCCACATGTTCTCAGTATGCGGAGGAGGCAATCGGAAGATACGGGGCAGCCGCTGGTTTGAGGAAGGCTGCCGGGAGGCTTCTGAGATGTCATCCATTCTCTCGCGGCGGGTATGACCCGGTACGCTGACCGATCCCTCAATACACCGACAACATTTATAATCCGGAAGGGTAAATAGGTATGGACAAGCGTTCGCTCATAGCAATATTTCTGACATTCGTGCTTCTTCTGGCATGGCAGATTTTCTTTATTTCCCCCGCCCAGAAGAAGGACACCGCCAGGTTGAAGGAGAGGGGAAGCGATACCGTCGCAGTGGAAAGAAGGGCTGAAAGGGCGGAGGAGGAGAAGGATAGAGTGGTGGAAGAAGAGAGGAAGGGGGTTGAGGAATCCGCCGCAGGAGATGTCCTGCTGCCGGGAGGAGATGAACCGTCAGGAGAGATAGAGCTGATCATCAGGACAGCTCTGGCGGAGTACAGGATGAGTTCGGCGGGGGGAGAATTCAGGAATATAAAACTGCTCGAGTATCCCGGACTGGACAACAGGCCGGTTGAAATCGTTCCGGAGGGGGAAACCGGTGCGGCGATGATTTCGTTTATCACCGGAGAGGGCAGGGAGATCGGGATGTCGGGAAGGTCATTCTTGTTGAAGGTGGACGGGGAACCTGTGAAGTCGTCCAGGGAGATTGAACTTGCCGGGGAAGGGGAGACCGCCGAGGTGGTATTTCTGAGGGACGGGGAAGACGGAGGGATGGTGGAGAAAAGATTCACCTTCCGGCGCAGCAGTTATGAAGTGGGCCTTAAGATCAAGATAAGGCGGGAGGGCGCTATAAGAAGTACCTCCAGCTACGAACTATCCTGGGACTGCGGAATGGCGGTAACCGAGGAGGACCGGGATAGCGATTTGAGAAACTTTGCCACCATGGGCAGGGTGGGTGAAGAGATATACGAACAGGAGATGGATGATTTCGATGAGGATGAGAGGAGGATCCACCAGGGGACCATAGTATGGTCGGGGTCAAGGAGCAAGTATTTCCTCAGTGCCTTTATACCGGGGCAGCAGCGGGCCGGGGGGCTGGTGATGTTCGGGGACGAAGAGGAGAACCTGGCAGGCCATGGTGTCAGGTATTATTTCAGGGGAGACCCCAGGATGGTGGAGGATGAATTCACCTGCTACATTGGACCCCTGGATATAAACAGGCTGGAGGAATATGACATCGGTCTGGAGAAGACGGTGGAGCTGGGGTGGTTGCGGTTTTTCAGTGTCTTTATCCTCAAGCTGATGATATTTCTGAGGCGATTCATCGCTAACTATGGTGTCATCATTATACTTATTTCGCTTATGACCAAAATCCTGTTTTACCGGTTGACACACAAAAGCTTTAAATCGATGAAGGAGATGCAGAAGGTTCAGCCGAAGATAAAGGAACTGCAGGAAAAGTATAAGGATGACAAGGAAAAACTAAACAAGGAAATGATGAAAATATACAAGGAAGGGGGTGTTAATCCACTGGGTGGTTGCCTGCCGCTGCTGCTGCAGATGCCGGTATTTATAGCTCTATTCAATGTTCTGAGAAACACCATTGAAATAAGAAAGGCGCCCTTTGTTCTCTGGATAAACGATCTGTCCTCACCGGATGTACTGTTTGACATGGGTGTATCCATACCGTTTCTGGGAAGCGAATTTCACCTCCTTCCCATTCTGATGGGAGGCGCCATGTACCTGCAGTCAAAACTGGGGGGTTCCCCCACCGGAGGGGCGGCACCGGCCGGGCAGGCAAAGATGATGTCGACTTTTATGCCTATTATCTTCACCTTTTTCTTCTACCGTATGCCATCCGGACTGGTTCTTTACTGGCTGGTGAATAATATTATTTCAATAATTCAACAGTATTATATTCACAGGGATATGGATGAAGTAGAGGAGAAGGGGGATGAAAAGGGTGAAAACAAATCCAGAGAAAAGGGCGGGAAAAAATAATATCGAAGTTAAATATTAGATCGAAGAGGAGATGGTTATGAAAGGGTCAAAGAAGAATAAGAGTAATGATAAAAGTATAGAGACCACCGGAAAAACCGTTGAAAAGGCACTGCAGAAGGCCCTGAAGAAGCTGAACCTGGATATAGATGAGGTGGAGATAGAAATACTGGATGCCGGGCAGAAGGGCGTTCTGAATATATTCGGAGCCAGGGATGCCAGAATCAGGGTGGTCAGGAAGGAGGCTTTAAAGAGCATAGAGGAGATAGTCGAGGAGGTGGCAAAACTCATACTGGACTGCATGGATGTCAATTTCAGAATCTTCACCGAACAGGAGGGAGATTCTACATATATAAATATTGAGACAGCCGGGGTGGACGGGCTGTTGATCGGGAGGAAGGGAGATACCCTCAATTCGCTGCAGCATCTGGTGGGAAGGATAGTGGCCAGAAGGCTGGGAGGCTATCAGAAGATGACACTGGATGTGGGGGGATATCTCAAGAATAGAATGGATATATTGAGGCAGAAGGCCAAGAAGGCGGCGGATAAGGCTAAAAATTCGAACAGGGATGTGGCGCTGGAACCTCTTAAGGCGGCGGAGAGAAGGATAGTTCACATCACTCTGACCGACGACGAGGAAGTGAGCACCTATACGGTGGGGAATGGTGATCTTCGCAAGGTTTACGTTTCACCGGCCAAGGGCGGCGGCAACAAGAGAAACAGGAAATAGAATTCGGCGGAAAACAGCTCCGCTGCCACCGCTGATGAGCCGGTCATTACCGGTCTGAAACCGTCGGGATCAAGATAAAAATGGATGGGGAAACCATAGTAGCCCTGAGTACTCCGCCCGGGGAGTCCGGGATTGCGGTGATACGTATGTCAGGACCGGAAACCGTGGCGATAATGGATGGAATGTGCCCGGGGGCGGCGGAATGGAAACCACGGATGCTGCATAACGCTGTGATCAGGAATGTATCCGGGGAGCCTCTGGATGAGGCGATGGCGGTTATTATCAGGGGGCCGGCAAGCTATACCGGTGAGGACGTGGCGGAGATCTTCTCCCACGGCAGCATGCAGATAGTAACAGAGATAATCGAGGATGTAATAGCCAGGGGGGGAATTGCTCCGGGCCCGGGCGAATTCACCAGGAGAGCCTTCATCAACGGGCGCCTGGATCTGGCTCAGGCGGAAGCGGTTGCAGATCTGATAAATTCCGAGACAAGGCTTCAGAGACGGGTGGCGCTGGAACATCTGGAGGGGGGGCTTTCCGGCAAGGTGGGCAGGATAGAAGAGAAACTGCTGGAGCAGCTTTCCCTGGTTGAGGTATCCATAGACTTCAGCGAGGATATTATCGAGACCTGCTCCCCCGGTGAGCTCAAGAGGGAGGGGGGGGAGATGATAGAAATAATCGAGGACCTTCTCCGCTCGGAGGTGGCCGGAAGGAAGCTGAGGAGGGGGATCAATGTGACCATCCTGGGACCGCGGAATGCGGGAAAGAGCAGTCTTTACAATGCCCTGATAGGCGAGGAGAGGGCTATAGTGTCACCTGTTCCGGGAACCACCAGAGACCTGCTGAGGGAGAGGATACATGTGGGGGGTTTTACCTGTTACCTGGAGGATACCGCCGGTATTGCAGAGACGGAGTGTGAGATAGAGGCCAGGGGGATGACCATGGGGAGGAGGGCGGTGGAGAGGTCGGATATCTCGCTGTTTGTACTGGATGCCACGGAAAAGCCGGATGAGGTGGCCGGGGATACCATCCGGGAGATCGGCCCCGGAAAGGTGATATGCGTACTGAACAAGAAGGACCTCCCCTGCGTACTGGATGAGAGGGAGGCGGAGGAGCTGTTCAAGACCGGAAGGGTGGTAGGCACCTCCGTTGTCACCGGAGAGGGACTGGATGATTTGAAGGATGAAATTTGCCGGGCGGTGATAGGGGGAAGGGCGGGGGAGATATCCAGGGAGCGTATTGCGGTAAACTCGAGGCAGGCTGCTGCACTGAGAGAAGCCGCTAATGCATTGAAAAGGCTTCGAATAGCTGCTGATGAAGGAGCTCCGGCGGAGATACTGAGCATGGAGCTTCGAACCGCCGCCGATGCGTGCGGAAAGATATCGGGGAGTTCGGTGACAGAGGGCCTGCTGGACGCAATATTCAGCAGTTTCTGTATTGGCAAATAGCACAACCTTAAGATAAAAAAGAAGATAGAGATATACAATGAATCCGGAAAAGAATATCGGCGACAGCTTTGATATAGTGGTGGTGGGTGGAGGACATGCCGGTTGCGAGGCCGCACTGGCAGCGGCGAGGATGGGGCACAGTACACTTCTGGCCACCATCCACCAGGCTGATATTGCCAGAATGCCGTGTAACCCCGCCATAGGGGGGCTGGCCAAGGGACAGCTGGTAAAGGAGATAGATGCGATGGGCGGGGAGATGGGACTGTGTATAGATCATGCGGGTATTCAGTTCAGGATGCTGAACAGGAGGAAGGGGCCGGCGGTCTGGTCACCCCGGGCCCAGGCGGACAAGGCGGCATACCACCGCAGGATGCTGAAGGTAATAAGGGGTCAGGAAAATCTCACTCTTACGGAGGGGGAGGTAACGGGGATAGAGGCTGAGCCGGGGAGAGTGGAGGCTGTTGTAATCGATGGGAGCAGGCGGGTGGGAGCGGGGAAGGTTATACTCGCACTGGGAACATTCCCCAACGGTCTTATGCATATCGGGGAGGATAAGATCCCCGGGGGCCGAGAGGGAGAGCCCCCCTCATGCGCTCTCTCTGACAACCTCTGCAGTCTTGGTATTGAGAGGAGGAGGCTGAAGACAGGCACACCGGCCAGGCTGAAGAGGGATAGTATCGATTTCGACAGATGTGAAGAACAGAGGGGAGATAACCCCCCCACACCATTCTCCTTCCGCACGGCCGGCATAGATGTGGACCAGGAGAGCTGCTACATTACCTATACTCAGCCGGAGACCCATGAGATAATTCGCAGCAACCTAGACCGGGCACCCCTTTTCACCGGCCAGATAAGCGGAAAGGGTCCAAGGTACTGCCCCTCAATAGAGGATAAAGTGGTAAGATTTCCCCGGAGGGAGCGGCACCAGATATTTCTGGAGCCGGAGGGAAGGGAGTCCGATGAATTTTATATAAATGGGCTATCCACCAGTCTTCCGCGCGATGTTCAGAGGGATATGATCCATACCCTGCCCGGCCTGGAGGACTCAGAGATAGTAAGATACGGATATGCCATAGAGTATGATTTTTATCCTCCCCATCAGATCAAGATATCACTGGAATCGAGAAAGATCGGGGGACTTTACTTTGCCGGACAGGTTAACGGGACCTCCGGATATGAGGAGGCGGCGGCACAGGGCCTGATGGCGGCGATAAACGCCTGTTACAGCCTGGAGGGGTGCGAGCCGCTGGTAATGGGCAGGCAGAACTCATACATAGGGGTGATGATAGACGATCTTATAACCAAAGAGATAGATGAACCGTACCGGATGTTCACCTCCAGGGCGGAACACAGGCTGCTGCTCAGGCAGGATAATGCGGATGAGAGGCTTTTCAAGTACGGGGTCAGAGCCGGGTTGATAGAAAGGGATATGTGGGAGGCAATGGTTGAAAAACGCAGAAGGATTGGGAGGGTTAGAAGGAGGCTTGACCGGGAGAGGATATCCGTGGAATCCTGCAATATCGTGCTGGATAAGGTGGGAGAGAAGAGGGTTGATGAACCGCAGGCTGCCGGACGGCTGATACAGAGACCAAAGGTGACCCTCTCCGAACTGGAGAAGGTCCTGCCCGGCGGAGCGGTTGAGCTGGATGAGGGGGAGAAGGAGATTCTCGAGATAAGAACCAAGTATGAGGGATACATCAGGAGGCAGAGAAGGATGGCGGACAAGCTGTTGAGGATGGAGAGGACCAGAATACCGGAGGATTTCTCCTTCCGGATAGATTCTCTCAGCGTGGAGGCGAGAGAGAAGCTGGAGAAACACAGGCCCGTTACCATGGGCCAGGCTTCGAGAATATCGGGGGTAAGAAGCTCGGATCTATCCATACTGGCTGTATATCTGGAGAGGCATCGCAGGCGGGGGAGCTCGCCATGAGTGCCGGCGGTTTGATCGGGGAGATATCCAGAAGGCTCTCGGAGGCCGGCTCGGATAGATGGGAGGATGTGGTATGCGAGAGGATGGAGGGGTATATCGAAGAGATAGCAAGATGGGGAGAGAGGGTCCATCTGGTGGGAAGGGGAAATCTGGAGGAGAATATCTGTAGACAGGTTGTCGAATCAACACTCCTGCTGGAGTATTCGGAAGGCATTACTGAAGACGGGATGAGAAGTGGTAATATTTACAGGGTTGCCGATGTGGGGACGGGAGCCGGATTTCCCGGAGTGGTATGGAAGATACTGGAACCGGCTATTGAGATTACACTCTTTGAGAAGAAGAGAAAGAAGCAGATCTTCCTGGAGAGGTTTATAGCCGGAAGAGGGATAGGGGGGATAAGGGTTGAGGGGATTGAGCTGACCGCCGGCTACGGGGAAAGATTCGGCCTGGTTGTTTCGAAGGCGGCGGGGGAGCTGGGGAAGATGCTCCCCCTGGCAGGGAGTATACTGAATGGCGGGGGATGGTACATTACCCTGAAGGGAGGGGGATGGAAGGAAGAGATCAGGGATATGGAGTTCGGGGGATTTGACCTGAGGGACCGGAGGGCGCTGGCCACAGGAAGGGGCATTATGCTTGCCTTCAAAAAGAAAAACTGACTGTACAAACGGCTAAGGCGCAGGAATTATAGCAGTTATTTGTTCTGTTTCACGTGAAACGCTATTATTCTGATTTTTTTGACTGCTGCAGCGTTTCACGTGAAACAGGAGAGTTGACAGGATCGGATTATGCTTATTTCAAGCGAAGGGGAGCTGTAGCTTTTATTATGCGGATCAGAGGTGTTTCACGTGAAACACCCTTTAATTGATATTCCTTTTGTAATAGAGGCCCGTTTTTTGTTGATTTAGCTGGTGAGCGGGGATATACTTCAATACAATATAAGGCAGTCAGTCTTTATGGGAGGTTGAGATGAGGGAAAAGTCCCTGCTTTTATTAACCTTGCTGGTTTTATCAACACTTCTGGCGTTTCATCAGGGTTGCAAGAGAAAGATCACATTCGATAATGAGCCGCCTGAAGATATAATTATTAGCTCTTCTGCCTGCATATCCTGGACAAACAGGACTATGTCATTTAGCGCGGAAGCCAGGGATTCCGATGGCGATCCCCTGTATTACACATGGTCGGCCAGTGGCGGCAGTTTTACGGGAAATGGCAGCGATAGCAATAAGGGCGGTTCAGTTTTGTGGAAAGCCCCCGATACCCCCGGATATGAAACAGTGGAAGTGACTGTGACCGACAGGGTGGAGGAGAGATCGAGGAGCAGGGGAATCATTGTGGGCGAGGAGATCCCCTCCTACTTCACCGGAAACAGCACTCTCGACTCACAGGCTTATCCCTATGTGATATCGAAAGATGGAAGAGCGGTAATTCCTCAGGGCAGTTCTGTAACCATAGAAGAAGGAGTTGAAGTACTTGTTTTCATGCGCACCGGGGGAATAGAGGTTAACGGAAGTTTGAATGTAGAAGGTGGGAGGGGGAGCGAGGTTGTAATAGCTCCATACGAATGTGGTGGCGAAGAGAACACCTGGAGCGGGATAAAGTTTTCAGGCAATACAGCCAGGGGGAATATATCCTATCTGAATCTCGCTTCTGCTATTGAGGGCGTTTCCATCGAGGATGGAGCCAGAGTGGAGATAGACAACAGCAGTTTCATAGAAAACACCACCTTCGGCCTTGCGGCATATTCATCAACTGAGTTAACTGCTTCCAATTGTGTCATATGGAATAATGAGAAAGGGGTTAATATAGATGGAGCCAATGCCAGCTTCACCTACTGTTCGATAAGGTATAGCAGTGAGGAAGGGATGGTGATATTCGGCCCATCCAGCGCAGATGTTTCCATACAGAGTTCAGTCATAGCAAATAATCTGGTGGGAATCTCCCTTCAGGCGGAGGTTTCTCCGGTTATAAACGAGTGTTCAATCTACCTTAATGTCAACTCGCTGGGAGAGGGATATGCCATAGGCCTCTCCGCAGCTTATACGGGAACCGATACCATAGACGCAAGATACAATTATTTCGGAAGGAATTATGTGACCGAAGAGGATATAGCCGGAATCATATACGATGGCAATGATGTTCCCGGGATAGAAGGGATGATAGATTTCTCGAATTTTTATCAGTACGATCCTAACGATTAGGGTGGAAAGTAAAGGCGAGGAGGAGTAATGGGGAAGATAGTAGCAATAGCAAATCAGAAGGGCGGGGTGGGAAAAACAACTACCGCTGTTAACCTTGGCGCCAGCCTGGGTGCGGCCGAGCAGAAGGTTCTGCTGGTGGATGCCGATCCGCAGGCTAATGCCAGCAGCGGGCTGGGGATAAGGGTAGAAGAGGGCGAAAAAACAACTTACCACGTCATAATCGGTGCTGCCGAACCGGACGAAGCCATAATAAGGGGTGAATTGGTGGATCTTTTGCCCTCCCATACCTCCCTTACCGGCGCTGAGGTAGAGCTGGTTTCACAGATTGCCAGGGAGAAAAAGCTTCGTAAGGCACTGTCGGGTATAAGAAGCCGTTACGATTTTATCATTATAGACAGCCCCCCCAGCCTGGGGCTGTTAACCCTCAATACACTGACAGCGGCTGATTCTGTACTTATACCTATTCAGTGCGAGTATTATGCACTGGAGGGTTTGAGCCAGCTTCTGTCAACCATACGGATGGTGCAGAAACACCTCAATCCCGATCTGAGGATAGAGGGTGTTCTTCTGACCATGTATGACAGGCGGCTGAGGCTTTCCAGCCAGGTTGCCGAGGAGGTTTTGTCATACTTCGGAGACGGGGTTTACGAGACAGAGATACCCCGGAATGTAAGATTAAGCGAATGTCCCAGCTTCGGCAAGCCGGCACTTCTGTACGACGCCAACAGTTCTGGAGCCGAGGCTTATCTCAAGCTGGCTGCTGAGTTTTTCCGCAAACAGGATGGACACGGGACCGGTGAGGGGGGCAAGCTTGGACAACAGGAACAGAAAGCGGCAGGAAGGAGAAGATAAATTGGGAAAGAAAGTTCTGGGGAGGGGGCTGGAAGCCCTGATATCACAGGATCTCAGGGATGATATATCGCAGAATGAAAGGATAACGGAGCTCGAGATAGACCGGATAAGGCCAAATCCCTATCAACCCAGAGACAACTTCGACGAAAGCAGGCTTAAAGAGCTATCCTCTTCGATAGAGAGCAATGGGGTTCTGCAGCCGGTGGTGGTAAGGAGGAAGGGTGATGAATATGAACTGGTGGTGGGTGAGAGGAGGCTGAGAGCAGCCAGGATGGCGGGGAGGGAATATATACCGGCCATAGTAAGGCAGCTTGAGGATAAGGATTCTCTCAAGCTGGCGCTGATGGAGAATCTTCAGAGGGAGGACCTGAATCCGCTGGAGGAGGCCCGTGGCTACAGCATGCTCAGAAAGAAGTTCGATCTTTCCAGCAGTGATATAGCCGGGATTCTGGGCAAGCACAGGAGCACTGTTGCGAATATGCTCAGGCTGTTGAAACTTCCCGGGGAGGTAAAGAAGCTTCTGGAGGGGGGAATGATCAGCGCCGGCCATGCCAGGGCGTTGCTCTCCATAGAGGGGGATGAAGAAAAGATAGAGTGGGCCCGGAGGGTGGCCGGACAGGGTGTTAACGTGAGGGAGCTGGAGAGGGCTGCATCCGGTGGAAGAAGGCCGGCCTCCAGGGGGGTAAGGAGGCAGGACCCCCGGGTATTGGCGATTCAGGAGGCTCTGGAGGAGCATCTGGGAACCAGAGTACGGATAAAGACAAAGAAGAAGGGCGGGGAGATATCTGTGCAATACTATACAGATGAAGGCCTGGAGGGGGTACTTGAGCGGATGGGAGTTGAGCTGGAGCTCTAAACATGGCAGGAAGCCAGGGAGAAGGACCTCAAAAGGGAGATGGATGAAAAAGGATACTTTTTCTGTAATAATTGTCCCGCATGATGTAGACAAGACACACACCTACCGGATTTCATACAGGCTTTTCTATGCTCTCCTCGCTATTCTGGGTATAGGTGTAGTGGTAATTATAATGTTTGTATTAACTTACGGGAGGCTGCTGATAAAAGCGCGGGAATCAGTGATGCTGGAGCGGAAGGTTGAGAAGCTGGTACATAAGAACAGCAAGATGGATGAGATTCTGAGAGAAATGGCTCAGATAAAATCAATGGATAGAAAAATAAGGGGGATGCTGGGGGTCAAGGTTGAGCAGGACAGCAGCAGGGGGCCGGAAAGGAGTCCCGGCTATACGGCCGGGAGCAGGGAGACTGCTGATCAGCAGGCCAGGCTGCTTAAGGCCACTCCCAGCTCGTGGCCTGTAAGAGGTTATATTACAAGAGGTTTTGAGATTGGACCGTCGAAGGATTCGAATGAGTATCATTCCGGAGTTGATATTGCGGTGGAGAGGGGAACCCCGGTCAGGGCAGCAGCTTCCGGATACGTGGTGGAGGCCGGATGGGATGATGTGTTTGGATACAGGGTGATAATAGATCATGGATTCGGCATGAAGACACTTTACGGGCATAACCAGAGATTGGTAGTATTGAAGAACGAAACCGTGAGCAGAGGGCAGACCATAGCTTACAGCGGGAGTTCAGGAAGCAGCTCTGCTCCGCATCTTCATTTTGAGGTAATTCGCAACAACATCCCGGTGGACCCGCTGGATTATCTTAATAGGTAAGGATGGTTAAAATGGCTGGAAAGAGAGAAAGGAAGGGTTCGATGTTTGGAAAAGAAGAAGAGAATGTTCCCGGGGAGGGAAAAATGAACTCAATTGTAGGCAAAGGGTGCAAGGTCAACGGGACAGTGGATATTCAGGAGGGAACCATAAGGGTGGATGGAGAGTTCGAAGGGACTTTGAACTGCCCGGCAACCCTCTATGTGGGCAAGAGCGGTCGGGTAAAAGCGGATGTTAATGTGAAGAACGCTATAGTGGGGGGAAAGGTTTTAGGCAATATAGTCGCGAAAAACAAGATAGAGCTGCAAGCGGGATGCAGGGTGGAGGGTGACTTGAAAACCAGCCGGCTGGTCATAGATGAAGGCGTTTTCTTCGAGGGTTCCTGCAAGATGAGCCCGGAAGGCAAGGGCGGGGAAAGCCCGGAGAAGGGTTTGGGAGGAAGGAAGCAGGGGATGAAGAATGAGAGCGGGGAGGGGGAGAAGGATAAAGTCAGGTAGGATGTATTTTGCTCCTCTGAAAATAGATGTTATAAGAGTCAGAGCAAGAAAAATGCCCGGGGCGGGTTTCCACCCCGGGCTTCGGGCTGCTTGATCGACAGGTTCTTAATCGACCTTGACCTTGATCTCTTTGGGTTTTTCCTCCTCTGTCTTGGGTATCTTCACCGTAAGGACACCATTCTTGAATCTGGCGTTTATCTCCTCCTGATTGACGTTTTCAGGAAGAGTGAAGTTCCTGGCAAACTCGCCATAGCACCGTTCGGTGATATGGTAGTTTTTGTCATCCTTTTCTTTCTCCAGCTTCTTCTCTCCCTTGATATAAAGTTGGTTGTCCTTAACGTCGATGTCGATATCCTTCTTATCCATTCCGGGAAGTTCGGCTGTTACGGTATAGCCATTCTTGTCCTCCTCCACATCCACCCGTGGTGTCCACACAGCAGGCTCGTTTTCCGCCGTATATCTTCCCGGTACGTTGAAGAAATTGTCCATGAACCGTGTCATTTCATTACCAAGGTCAAAGAGATCTCTGGTCGGTTTCCATCTTACCAGTGTCATCTCGCACCTCCTTTTTGATTTACCGTTTAGTTACTTTTCTCAACTTCGCATCTTCTGTTTTTAATATACTGCATTTTGCATGCCAATATGGTGAGCTGCCTTTTATTTTGTTTATTGACAATAGGTTATGCAGAAATGAGGCTATATTGTTTCAATGCTAAGCAGAAAAAGCGTACGCCAATTATGTCATTGTGGCAGCTTATAATTATATATTATGTCATTGTGGCGCTGTCTGTGTGGCAGCCTTTCTGTCAGATCGATGAAAATTTTAAAGTTATGGGGATTCGGGGTCGAAAAACAGGGAAGCAGTGTCCGGCTTTAATGCTCGGCCAGACGGTGCCGGATTGGTGGAATTGATAAGTATCAGGCTTACATGCGGGGAGGTAATATTTTGCCCTTGCCCGGCTTATTATCGGAGATGTGGTTGTGTCTTGTGGTTGCTGCTCTGACCTGCGGCGGCATCCCGGAAGCTGCAGATGGCGAAACAGTTGAATATGCCGTATCAGATGACACCTATAGATTGCCCGAGAACGAAAACATCCGGTTGAAAAAACAGTTCACCCGCAGGGAAGTAATGGAAACTGCCGGAGGGAGCGGGATTCCGAGTCCATTGGAATTACATTCGTACGGTATTGATCCGCTGGCAGGGCAGCAGTGGAGTCATATGCGGACGGGAGTGGCGGAGGCATGGGAGGAGAGCTGCGGGAAGGGGGTGGTGATTGCTGTTATTGATACCGGCTGTGATATGGATCACCCGGACCTGAAGGAGAATATCTGGACTAACCAGCTCGAGGAGGCGGGTTTGCCGGGAGTGGATGATGATGGAAATGGCTATGTTGATGATATTCGTGGATGGGACTTCGTTTCGGTTGGACCCGAAGAGGTGGCAGATGGGGAGGACCCCGGGCCACCCGATAATAATCCAGAAGACCGGCATGGCCATGGAACCATGGTGGCCGGAATTGCAGCTGCGGTGAGGGGGAATGGATTGGGGATAAGGGGGGTTGCCCCGGAGGCTGAACTGATGATACTCAGAGCGGGCTACCGGTCGGCGGAGGGTGACGGTTTGCTCCGGCTGAATGATGTGGTGGAGGCGGTTTACTATGCCCTGAACAGGGGGGCGGATATAATAAATATGAGCTTTGAGGGGGAAAGGACTCCACTCCTCGAGGAAGCAATACAAGAAGCACTGGACAGTGGAGTGGTAGTGGTCGGTTCCGCCGGCGGGGATGGGAGCTTTCCGGCTGCCATGGAGGGTGTTATCTCTGTATCCGCTGTGGCCGGTGGTGATGTAATACCGCCATTCGCTCCGGTCGGCGGATGTGTCGATTGCTACGCCCCCGGTGTTTCGGTGTGGACAACCTCGCCCGGAGGGTACCTCAGGGTCAGCGGAACTTCATTTGCCGCTCCCTTTGTCTCAGGCTGTTCAGCCCTGCTGAAATGTATAAACCCCGGCTGGAGGAGTGAAATGGTGGCGGCTCAGATTATTAATACCACCGATTCGAAAGGCGCCGGGAGCCGGGGTTACTCCAAACCGGATAAAGCTGGAATATGCAGGATGGACAGGGCGGTTAAAGCACCGCCGGAGAAGATAATAGGAGTGGAGGGAGTTCAGCTTTTCGAGATGTGTGGAGATGGGGATTCGGTAGTTGAGGGGGGTGAAGGTTTCCGCCTGAAATTAAAGATCAGGAATATGTGGGATTTTATCGGGGAGGCCGGGATAACTCTTAAAAGTGAGAATCAGGGAGTGGTGGTATGTGAACCGGATGGTGGTGTGGTTGGCCCCCTTGAAGTGTCGGATACGGCGGAGATATACTTCGGATGCCGGCTGGAGCGACATGCAGACACCGGTTCTGAGCTGCCGATGAGGGTGGATTGCCTTCTGGACGGGGTGGATTTCCAGACCCGGTTTGCCATCCCGCTGAATGGTGATATACCCCTGAGATTGACGGTTATGGAGACCAGGGAACTGCGGGGTAATGGCAACGGGGGCCCTGATCCCGGCGAGACTATTCTCGTCAGGGCTGTTATTAGGAATAGCGGGAGGGATATCAGCGGGGCCCGGGTAAGGCCGGGTGGCTCTCAGGGGGGCATAAGCATAGAGGATATTTCCCTGGAGAAGAGCAGTATCCCCTCCGGAGAGTATACCGGCCTGGGGGTAAAAATTCATCTCTCTGATTATATTGAAAAGGGCCTGACCGGCTTCCCCCTGGTGGTGGAGTGGGCTGATTACCATGTCCCGGTGAATGTGGATATTTGGGTTTCATTCAGGGGAGACCGGCAGGACGCAATACCTCCGTCATTGTGCCAGGGGGGAGCGGGGCATATGGGACTGTACCGGGAAATTCCGGAGCCTCCTCTGGAATACCTCTGGGTAACCAGGCTGGAGGGGGATGTATCCATGGTGGGAAGGGTGGTGGCCGGCGGGAATGGCATATTTGCAGCAGGGGACAGGGGGGATAGCAGGGTGGTATATTCCATCCGGGATTCTAACGGAGCTGTAAGATGGAAAAGGATATTAGGGGGGGGAGTGGGAAAGACCCCGGTTGCCTGTGTCTGGTACAGGGGTATATGTTATGTGGGGGGAGGAAGTATACTTTATGCCCTGACGGGTGAGACCGGACATAATATCTGGGTATACGGTAAAATTCCGGAAGGTCAGGAGTGTCGTACAGGCGAACCGGCAGTTTACCATGACAGGCTGATTGCCACTGTCCACTGTCCCGGCGGAGGGGACAGGATAGTTGCTCTTGATCCATATACCGGGCGGTTGATCTGGGAGAAAGTGCTGAGAGAGGGGGAGTATCTTCCCCCCTGGCCCCCCGCATGCGGGAGAGAATCAATTTATCTGGGAGATGGAAGGGGTGTGGTGAGGGCACTGTCGGAGAGGAGCGGGGATATAATATGGACTGCTGTTACCGGAGGTAGCCCCTCTGCTCCGCTGATGCTGACAGACGACCTGTTGATATCGGTAAGCGGAGAGGGCGGCATATCAGCTCTGCATCCTGACGACGGATCGAAAGCCTGGGAGGGGGAGGCCGGCGGAGCACCTGTCTCATTCCCCGTCTCAAACGGTGAAATGATTGGAGTGCTTTATTCTACAGGGGAGGAGCGGCTTATCAGGTTGATCCGTGAGGAGGACGGGAGAACCGTATGGGTGGGTGCTGCAGGGGTAAATGAGGCCCGGGGAATGATATCTTCGGGGGATGAAATCTATGTGACCGGCAGGGGTGGAGAGGTGGCAGTGCTGGATCTGAAGCGGGGAGAAGGGGGAAAGCAGTCATACTGTGTGGAGGGGCTTGCCGGGGTAGATGAAAGGGCCTTGAGTGGACCGGCATATGCCGCAGGGGGCAGGATGTACCTGGCGATGAATGGTAACGGGGTTAACTGGATGGGAGCAGTGGGAAGAAAACAGGCTCCGCGGAATAATCATATGCTAAAGGTCGGTAATTACCCCAATCCATTCAATCCTTCCACGGTGATTTTATTGTTTCTTCCGGAGTCGGAAAGCGTTTCCGCAGATATTTTCGATGCCGGGGGAAGACATATAAGGACCCTGGTCAGGGATCGGCTCCAGGGGGGGAGAGTGGAGATACGCTGGGATGGAAGGAATGGCAGGGGGGCGGGAGTGAGGCCCGGAGTATATTTCTGCCGGGTCAGGGCAGGCGAAAAGACAGCCACCAGGAAGTTATTGCTGGTGAGATAGGTTCCCCGGCTGTCGCCGGTGCTGAAATTTTTATAATAAAACCGGACCAACATTTCCGAATTGCAGGATTAGTTCTTGACAGGTTCGGGGAAAGTGATGTAACATATCAAGTTGCATCAATTGGGTATACTTACAAAGAGCGGTAACTCCCTGATTCCCTGACTTCTTGCTAATAGGGAGGTGAGAAGTATGAATTTTACTTATGAAGAAACCATGACAGGTGGTGTAATTACAGCCACGAAAATCACTATGTGCTATATCGGTGGCAACACTGGTATTATCTGCTGTACTACTTGCGGTACCACCGGCGGTGAATCCGGAGATGAAATAACCGTAGCAGATCTGGGATAAATTCGGGCAGGCGGGATGGAGAGACTCTCAAACCATCCTGCCACCACAGAAAGCTGAATTAAAATTATTTCCGCGGGATATCAGACCGCTCCCTGCATTAATGTTACTACCGGGAAATGGAAGGGAGATTATAACCGGATAGATCCCGGGATGAGACCAGCGGGGAATCAGGGAGTTTGTTTCAGCAGGTACCGGCCATGCTTTCCATTTTGATGGTTCGGGACGGACATCCCCGCAAATTCGGATAGATTCTCCACCGGAGGGCTTAATTTCTGGAATTATATATGGTGTGAAGTAGAACTGTCACCGGCCGGTCCGGCAGGATCTGGTTCAGGATGAAGTTCAAGTATTGAATCAGGTTAAAAGTCTGTTGGCATTTATGACCGGTAAATTCGATCAGATATACAGGATGAATCCGCTTTTCACTATCACACCCGCCGGTGAGCTGAGCCCGGGTCAGAGGGAGCGGTTCCGGCGTTTCTTGAGCAGAGAGAATGTGTATGGTCTGCTGCACGCCCCGCCGGACTCGAATCTGACCGTTAAGGTCATCGACCGGGGACTTGCCGTTTTCCTGGAGAAGTTCCGGCAGCCGGCAAGGATCCCGGAGGTTCATCCGGGCTTTTTCGATCAGGGAGGAGCACAGAAGCGGCAGTTTATACTCAGGCTGGTGCTGGATGAGGTGCTGGAGGTATCACACCGGGGAAGGTTCATCGCCGGGGTGGATGCGGTAAACAGGGTATTGTATCCGGGGAGGATTGGGAGTGAAGCCGGACCGGGTGAGGGGATGAACTGTATTCAATCTCTCAGCCGGGGGGCTATACTCACCGCTGTTAAATCCTCCTGTGATGATCCCAGGGATCTATCCTTTATACTTTATGCCTTTAACCGTATTCCCATGTCCAGGTATTGGCGGATGAGGTTTCCCGATGAGGCGGCAGTGGCGGAATTCCTGGGTTTGAAAGAGGATGGCAGCTGGGAGGGGATGCCAGCCCGGGTAAGGGTTAGGCCGGTGAAGAGGGATGAGCAGGGAGAGCCGATGCCCTTTGATGTTATCTGGAGGAGCTGGAATACCGGGGAGCAGGGAGAGGAATGGAAGAAACCAAAATACAAGGTTTATGTCAGCCCGGCAGCTAAGGATCTCCCTGAAGTTTTCAGGATGGTGCGAGAGGGAATGCTGAAGTGGAATGTTTCCTCCATGAAGACAGGCAGGGAGATTCAGGAATTATTGAGGCCGGACAAGCTCATGCTCTATTTCAGCGATTACCGCAGCGCCCTGGATTGTGCTGCTGAAATAGCTGATATGCTCTCCCCCTTCGGTTATCATGGAGTGCCCTTTACCTGCCCGGTATGGGAGGATAATCCCGGAGTAAGTGTGGGGGTGGATCCGCCCGATGGGCTGACCGGGAGCGGCAGCTGGCGAAGCTACATCGCCGATAAGATAGCCCTGGCTATAAAGAGTATCAGGCGGAGGGGGGAAGATGATTACCTGGACCATATAAACACCCACCTGAGAGCTTTGGGGATAGACGGCTCAAATTGGCGGCCGGTGAATAGGGATTGGAGTATGGAATTCGATATGGATAAATGACAGGGCGGAAGTGGATGGAAGGCCAGGGTTTTTCCCGGGGAAGATTTTTCGGCCCCTGATCTTGAGCGTAATTACTCTTATCAGGGTTCGGGCGCGCTTGAGGACGAAAACTTCCCCGGGATTGGTAACAGGCTGGAGAAATCAATATGGCCTACAGGAGCGGGATTGCCGGTGCCGGCACCGCAGCTGAAAGGGATAAATGGATCCGCCGGGGGGTGGGGATACTGGACAGGCTTGCCGGCACGAGCTTTGAAAATTTCAAGAGGATACAACCTCCTCCCCACCGTTCCCTGAATGTGGGTGCTACCGGAATGGCTTACACCTTCTGGAAGGCGGCCTGCTTTCTGAACCAGCCCCGTTGGCTGCATCTGGCCCGGCAATGGATTGATAAAGTGATCGATACACCCGAAGATGAAGCCACCGTGGAAGCGCCGGAAGATGAGAATAATCTGAAGCTGCAGGTGAAGGATTCCTTCTATCACGGCAACAGGGGGGTGTATTTTGTCCAGGCTCTGGTGGGGTATGCCCAGAACGACAGCAGAAGTATGAACCGGGCGGTGAGAGAGTACAGCCAGCCGGAGTACCGGAGGTTGAGATTGCAGGAACTGGTGCAGGGCATGGCCGGCCGCCTGGTGGGTTATGCACTGCTGTACCGGGAGACCGGCTATCCCCAGCTTGTGGATATGGGAAACCGGGTTGCCGGAGAACTGCTGGATACCGCCTGTGCCGGGGAAAACAGTTTGCCCTGGGAGAACAACCATCACCTGGGGCTGGCACACGGCAGAGCAGGAAATTACTTCGCCCTTCTGCTGTGGTCGCTGATTACCGGATATCAACCTCCCCCCTGGATGCTGTATAACCTGAGAAAATATGCGGAATCGGGGGTGGAGAGGAAAGGTGGAATAAGCTGGCCTGTGGATGAGCGGGCCCCCCGTTACTACATGGACAGCTGGTGCAACGGAGCTCCTGGTCTTCTCCATCTCTGGACCAGCGCCTACCGGGTATACGGTGATCCCATCTTTTTAAATACTGCCAGAAAGACCGGGGATTACTGCACAGGCCTGTCCGATTTTGAGTATTCCCATGTGTGCTGCGGCACCGCCGGAGTGAGCTACGGCCTGCTGGCTCTCAGCCAGGCGGACCCTGAAGGGGAGTGGTTGGCGGAGGCGGTCAGGTTTGCCCGGATGGCCTACCGGGGCAAACCGGTTCCCCGTTACCGGCTCAGCCTTTACAGCGGAATAGCCGGGCTGGCCTGTCTGATGCTGGATATGGCGGACCCCGGGGCCGCCTCACAACCGGCGGTCTGGGGGTAGCTGGCTGATTATGATTATTGAAAATAAATTATCCTTACCCTATAATTTTCCGACATGAAGCTGAAAAAAGATCTGAATGCGATCCAGGTATTTGCCATAGCTTCGGGGGCCATGATTAGCTCGGGGCTGTTCGTGCTGCCGGCTGTCGCATTCACAGTGGCCGGGCCGGCCGTGATCATCTCATATTTCATTGCCGGCCTGCTGATGCTTCCGGCCCTCTTCTCCCAGCTGGAACTTGCCACCGCCATCCCCAAGGCGGGGGGTATATACTTCTACTCCGAAAGGATTCTGGGGACCGCCGCAGGAGTGGTGGACGGGATCGCCAACTGGTTCTCCATAAGCCTCAAGAGCGCCTTTGCCCTGGTGGGAATAGGCGCCTTCGCCACCCTGCTCTCCCCCCAGATAACGGAGATGCAGATAAAACTTATTGCAGCAGCCGGCTGCGTGCTGTTTGCCCTGCTCAATCTGTTCAGTCTGAAAACATCGGGCAGGGTCCAGGTTATACTGGTGATGTTCCTTCTGGCGGTGCTGGCCGGTTTCGTAATGGTAGGCTACAGGGTGATGGAATTTGAGCAGTACCGGAGAATTACCCCTGTTAAATGGGACAGGGTGATGCTGGCAGCGGGGATGGTGTTTATCTCCTACGGGGGACTGACCAAGATAGCCAGTATGGCTGAGGAGGTTAAGGACCCCAAGAGGACCCTGGTGAGAAGCGCCTTCTCGGCCTTTATAGTGGTACAGGCTCTCTACCTGCTGGTAATCTTTGTAATTGTGGGGGTGCTTCCCTCTCAGCAGTTGTCACAATCACTAACTCCGGTTACCGACACCACCCGTCACTTCGCCACCAGTCAGGGGGTTACAAGGGTCTTTGTGGGGGTCACCGCTGTGGGTGCCATAATGGCATTTATAACCACCGCCAATGCAGGTATAATGGCCGCCTCCAGGGTCCCTCTTGCTATGGCCAGGGATAATCTGCTGCCATCGCTGGTATCCAGAGTGAGCCGGAGGAAGAAGACCCCGGTGGTATCCATTCTTCTGACCTCCCTGTTCATGATGGTTGCCATATTTGCCTTCAATATCGAGAAGCTGGCGAAGGTGGCTTCCCTGTTCATGCTGATGCTCTTTGTTATGGCAAATATCGCCCTGATAGTGATCAGATACTCACGGATATCCAACTATAAACCCTCCTTCCGCTCCCCCCTGTTTCCATTCATTCAGATAGCGGGTATTGTCTGCTACCTGATTCTGATCTTCAGTATGGGCACCTTCACCACCACCACCGCCCTGATTTTCATAGCTGCTGCAATGGGGTGGTACTTCGTCTATGCCCGCGGGAGGGTCAAGCGGAAGTCAGCTTTCATAAATATGGTGGAGAATCTCACCGCTCCCGAGATCAGGGGTGATGAGAAAGAGCTGGAGACGGAGCTTCTGGATATACTTATCGAGAGGGACGAGATCGTTCTGGACCGGTTCGACAGGATAATCCAGCAGGCCGAAGTGCTCGATCTCAACAGGCCCATGACCAGGGAGGAGATTTTCAGGGAGATAGCCGCAGTGGTGGCAGAAAAATGGAATCTGGAACAGGAGAAGGTGGAGGAGAAGTTCAGGGTGAGGGAGGAGGAGGCTTCCACCCTGGTCTATCCGGGGGTGGCGGTTCCTCATGCCATCCCCCATGTTATACTGGAGGGGAAGAACCTGTTCGATATAGTACTGGTAAGAAACCGGGCGGGAATTACCTGGAATGAAGAGGAGGTGGTCAAAACAGTGTTCGCTCTGCTGGGATCGAAGGATGAGAGGAATTTTCATCTGAGAGCTCTTATGTATATTGCACAGATCCTGCAGGAACCTGACTTTCACCGGGAATGGAATTCGGCCAGGGATGAGAAGGAGCTCCGCTCGGCTATTCTTCTTGCCAAGAGGATGAGAGGGTAAAACTGGTTGCTGGCTGTGCGGGGACTTTCCCCGGGGAGGTTAAAGTGGTATTTTTTGGTGGAGTTTTTAGCTTTCAAGGGGGATAATATTCATGGTGGAAGGGAGAGTTATCAGGATCCGTCTGGAAATAACAGGAGGTGATAACGGACCGCCGGGGAGTGAGGATTCTGACTCGGCAGCTCCCGGCAGTGCAGAGAAAGATTCCGACAATTAAAATCTATAACAGGAGGAGAGTAATGAAGAGAAGAGCATGGAGTGCGAGTCTGGTAGTGACAGTAGTTTTCGCTGTCACAATATGTTCCACTGTATACGCAGCCGAGCATGATGCACTAAAGCCCCTGCTGATTGATTTGGAGGATTGGAAGGCGGAGGAGGCGGAGGGTATGAGCATGGATATGGGTGGAACCAAGATGGTGAATGCCTTCAGGATGTACCAGAGGGATGATATGGAGTTAAGCGCAACCATAATGCTGGGCAGCAGTTCGATGGCCCGGAGTCAGATGCAGCGCATGGGCAGGATGGAAACAGATGACATGAAGATGGAATTTGGCCAGGTAGACAGTTTCAAGGTCCATACCGCCCACGATAAGAAGGAAAAGGGTGGATATCTGGTAATTCTGCTGGCGGAGGAGGAAGAGAGAACTGCAATGTTCGTGCTGCAGTACAGTGGAATGGATGAAGAAGACGCCCTGGTGCTGGCGAAGCAGTTCGGCTGGAAGAAGATGAAGGATGAGGCGTTGAAGTTGATGTAGAAGTTATACCGGAAGTATTTTAAGACATGGATCTGTAGAGAAACATATAATACAGGGAGAGGAGAAATTGAATAAACAAATCGGCAGTTGCTTTATTACGGCAGTAATAGTGGCAGTGTTCTGGTGTGCTCCCCTGCAGGGCGAGGATGATTTTGACAGGCTGGCCGCCAGTATATACCAGGGGGATTTCCGGGCGGTGAAGGAGTTGGTAGAGAGTGGGGTGGATGTCAATGTTACCAATGAAATGACAGGTGCTACCCCCCTTATAGTGGCCTGCAGCAGGGAGGGAAGCGACCGGATAATAGAGTACCTGCTGGAACAGGGAGCGGAGGTAAATGTAGAGGGCAGGCGGGGGATGACCCCGTTGATGTGGGCGGCGGAGAATTCCGGAGCCGCGGTGAATATGCTGATTGCCCGGGGAGCGGATGTAAATGTAACTGCCGATGATGGGATGACGCCCTTTATCAAGGCGGTGTTCGGAATAATCATGGAGGATGTCACCACTGCCGTCTGTGATACCCTTCTGGCTCACGGAGCGGATATAAACGCAGCCCTGACCGGAGAGGATGCCAGTGGTATGAGTGCTCTTCTGTTCGCATCCAATAAGAAGAGACCCCGGCTGGTGGATTATCTGGTGTCGAAGGGTGCAGAGGTTAATCACCAGGACAACCGGGGCAGATCAGCTCTTATGCTGGCCAGCATAGAGGGTGATATAGAGACGGTCAACATACTGGTCGAAAACGGAGCCGATCCCGGTCTTAAGACGGGGGATGGATCAACCGCACTGGACATGGCGAAGGAAAAGGAGAGGAGCGAGGTGGCAGAGTATCTGGAATCACTTTAGAATAATCGCGTTGCCACCGGGGCAATCATTCTTGCCGGAGAGATCTATTTGTATTGGGATTTGATATATCCCCAGGATGCTTCCTCCACAGCTATCTCTTCTGTAATAACTACCACTCCTCCATCTATGCCATGAGAGATCTGGTTGTTCGAGTCGTCCCTGAGATCGCTTTCCACGATCTCCAGATAGGTTTTTCCTGCTTTCAGGGCCTTGAATGTTACGGTGAAGAGATATCCAGGGGTCTGAACCACCGCTCCCAGAATGGCTCCGTTTACCTCTGCGGTGGTATCGCTCAGTGCGCTGTTGCAGTGAAAGAAGGTTTCCTCCCCGGAGCCGGAGGGCAATGAACCCTCATTCACACTTACTACATCAAGGTGCCCGGGGTCATAGGAAAAAACTACCCGGTATCCCATCAGATCCACAGTGTCGTCACCGGCGTAAAAATTGATTTCGAACTCGCTGCTTACCTCCACACTGCTGGAGTCGGGCTGGACGGACAGAATCAGGCCGGCTTCAGCGATGCCGGGTGTGATAATTCCAGCCGATATAATCAGTATCAATAACATTGTATTCAGCTTATTCCAATACATAGCATTCTCCAGACGTTGCTTCATCTCACCAGTATCATCTTGCGTTTATAGATCCTTGCCGGTGTTCTAAGAACTGCTATATAGACACCGGCGGAGACATTTATTTCCCGGTTGTTCCTGCCATTCCATAAGAATTTATTTCTTCTCCCCCGGAGCCGCCCCCTGAAAAGATTCCGGACTAATTGGCCGCCGGCTGCGTATATCAGAAGTTCCCCCCTGCGATTCATATATCCCTCCTGATCCACAGGAGAATGAAAGATCAGGGTGGTTGCGGGATTGAATGGGTTGGGATAGCTGTAAAAGGATCCGGCAGAAGGAATCATCCGGTTACTTCCGGCGGTGGAGCTGACAGAGATCTTTACCTGAGCTCCCAGGGTTACCGGCAGGCTGTTACGGTCTATATCGTAAACTTCCGCCCTGGATATGGCCACCGGAGAGGTCCCATTCTCTATTCCCTGAAATACCAGGGTGTAAAGCTCTCCCGGGGCCAGGATGTAGCTCCTGTATCCCAGAACGCAATCTTCCACTCTCACGCTGTCGGGTGCAATCAGTTCCCAGTTGAAGAAGGTGGTATATTGAGCGTTGGCGTATAATGTGCCCTCCTCGGCCAGCTGGCAATCCAGCAGAGAAGAATCGAATGAGACCACGCAGAATACACAGCTCAGTGAATCCACTGCATCGTCAACCATTACGCTGAGGGTGCAACTCTCTCCCGGTTTGATGTAGGAGTGTGAAGGTTCCAGGTACAGGGTGGGAGAATCGCCGGATGAATAACAACGGTTGCCGCTGAAGAACCCCGAGAAAATCATTATCATAAGGAAGAATATCAGCGTTCCTGTAAGTTTAAGTTTTTCCCCTTGTATAAGTATCATTACGGTTTCTCCCTCTGTAAGGCCGAGGCGGGGGCAGTGGGCCTGCCCCCGCACTCTTCTCCCCCTCCGTTAACGAAGAAGGATCATCTTTCTGGTAGCGGTAAACTCACCGGCATTTATCCGGTAGAAGTAGATACCGCTGGGCACGGTGGAACCGCTGTTGTCCCTGCCGTTCCACTCTATCCTGTGCCTGCCCGGATCCCTGCTCTCATTCAGCAGGGTTCTTACCATCCGCCCGCTGACATCATAGATGTCAATCCTGACTCTTCCCGCCTCCACTATATCGAAGGCGATGGTGGTGACAGGATTGAACGGGTTGGGATAGTTCTGCTTGAGAGCATAGGAGGAGGGGATAAAGCCGGGACGGTAGTCCTCGTCCCCCTCTATCCGGTAAGCTTTGTTGTTGATGTCCCTGACATCGATCTCACAGATTCTCAGGGCACTCTCTTCACCGCTGGTCTCCAGTGTTATCCTGGCTACCTCGCCCGAAGCATCGATGGGCACACCCACACCCAGAGCCGCCACGCAGATATCCAGGCTTGAGTTCTCACCCTCTGTGGTACCGAAGAAGAGGTTGCTGCTGCCATCGAAGATGCTTCCCCGGGTAACACTTGTCACCCGGTTGCGGTCAGCCTGCAGGCTGATACGGAAGCCCTTAAGGCTGTTTGCCCTGTTCTTAAGCTGCACCGAGACAACCACACATCCCTCCGGTGCGGAGGATGAGTTGGCGTCTGTGAGCTCGAAGTCGACCAGGGTGTTCAGCTGTTCCAGCGATCTTTCTCCGCCCGCCAGCATGGTAGCTCCCAGGGGGCCGACCTTGCCGTAGATCATGGCGAAGATCATCAGATCCTCGAAGTCGACCACATCGTCTGGCAGGGGTATGCCGTAGCTGGAGTTGTCATCGGTGGGACCGAAGTCGCACTCGTTGTTCCAGCCGGCTCCCCCATCGGATACACCGAAGGTATTGGAGAAGTCCACCAGGTCGGTGGAGTTGACCATGCCGTCGTAGGGAGAGACCACATCGCCGAGCCAGTAGCTGGTGGCCCGGTCGGCGGCATCCGCATCGAAGGCGGAGTAGTTGCCGGCCAGGTCGTAGCTGAAGGCTGAGAAATAGTAGATATCCCTGCCTGCAGTGACCGAGTCATCGTAAGCCTGAGCCGGTGTCTGGGCAATAAAGGTACCCTCCGTCTCATCGGCGGGATAATCGGGTGCAGCGGTGCTGTACTCGGGATAGTCTGTCCATCCCGCCCGTCTAAGCTCCACCCCTGCGAAGGTGGCATCGCCGGTCGGGTTGGTCCAGGTCAGGTGGACCTTGTTGTGTCCCGGCTCTGCCGCAAAGTCTGTGGGTGGATCGGGTGCCACGGTATCCTTGTTGAACTGCCAGCTGTAGGTGTCGGGAGTATTCTCGCCGTTCCAGTTGCCGGCATCATCGGCCACTCTGAAGTAGACGGTGTGGCTGCCCTCGGTGAGGCCTGCAAAGCCGGGAAGGGTCCAGCCGTCATCGTTCCACTCGGTGGCGTCGATGTCATCGAACAGGGTTACCCAGCCATCCGAGTCTACCTGGTACTGGGCGGTGTCGAGGTTGATATCGTCATCGAAGCCGAAGTTGGAGAAATCAGGCGCAGTGTTGTACCACCCGTTCTCCGCTTCCGCTATCGGCTCCATGGTGGGTACGGTGCAGTCTATCCTGACAGAACCGTCAACCCCGGCGATTGGCAGATCATTGTTGTCCAGGTCCCTCAGGGCGATATCAGTAATGGCGATATCACTGGTACCTTCTGCCACCGGAGTAAACTCCACGGTGAACAGGTCGCCGGAACCGGTCGCCCCGGTATCTCCACCCAGGATGGCACAGCTTGCCGTATATGAACCGCCGCCTTCATCGGTGACATAAAACTGTGTGCTGCCGATGGAACTGAGGTAATCCTCTTCAGTTATATCACTGGAGGGATTGGTGACATTGACCACTCCGTTATCGATGGAGAAGGTGACATTATAACCTCTGACCTCTTCTCCTGTTCCGGCCTGGTCGATGTGGAAGGTATAGGAGATAGGATCACTGCAGTTGGTGGTGCCGTAGCCGGGTACCACGCTGACCACGTTCTCCTGACCCATCCAGGGATCGTAATCGATATAATCGGTTACCGAGTCACCGTACGCGCTCGGATTGGCCGGATGAATCGGACCCGACGGGTCGCCCCACCAGTTCATCTCCGCATCCACGGTCATGTAGTCCGCATCGGAATACATTCCGTAATTATTGCCGGAGAGAAGATTGTATTTTGCTTCTGCTCCGGTGAAGATCGCTGTAGCGGGATCATAGGATACGAAACCGATCCCTATCTCGAAGTCGGTGACTTCGTTATTGTTGACGACCATTTCCAGGTCGTCGGGAAGAAGCCCCGCATAGGCGAGTATACCGTAGCAGTAGGTATTATCGGTGCCGTTGAAAGCTACTTTATTGCCTGTGACCGACATGGAATGAGTTCCCATCGGTGCTCTCAGCATTCCGCTATCGGTATCCTCCATCGGTTCGTACGGAGAGGGCGGTGCTTCCACCGGATCGAAGATCATCATCCCGTAACAGCCGCCGTCGCCGATATTGAGGATGGAGAACTCATTGCCGCTGATATTCAGTGAACTGGCGGCGTAGTCGTATATTCCAACCTGTGCCCCGGTAACGGTATTATCCGCGATATCCAGGGAGGTGTAGTAGGTAAGTATACTGGATGCCACCCACTTGGTTGAACTGGCGGTGTTGTCGTATCCTATTCCAGAGATCGTATTGTTCTCGACGGTTCCGGTTCCCTGCTCGGACCAGACCTGTATTCCGTTCTGAGCGATCACATCGGTGGCGCCTGCACCGGTTATGGTGTTATCGCTGACATCCACGGTCAACGGTGTCGTCGAATCCGTGTTCAGGGCCATGGCGTTCTTCTGGAAGCCGGTGAACTCGTTACCGGTCACGTTGACCGTTCTTCCCGAACCGTCGGTGTTATAACAGTAAAAGGCCACCCCGTGCCCGGCGCCGCTGAAGGGGGTATCCTTTACATCCTTTATCAGGCAGTTGTCAACCGTGCCGCCGGCGTTGCGGTAGGCGATACCTATAAATTCGTTATTTGCATTCCCCTTGCCGGCACCGTCAACCACCAGGTCCTGAACAGTAACATTGTCCGCGTCGTGTATGTACACGATGGGATACTTGTCACCGCTGCTGGTGGTGAAGTAGGTGCTCAGGTTGTCGGGCGACAGGATAACTGTAGAAGTACCAGCGCCTTCCAGAGCGAGGTCCTTTGAGATCTCAACCTGTTCCTCATAGGTTCCGGCAGCCAGATTTACCGTGGATCCGGTTACCAGGTTGATACCTTCCTGGACCCGTCCGCCGGTACCGGTCTGGGGCGAATCATCATCAACCCACAGCCCGGAGAAGTCTCCCTGGAATCCCGGGTCGCCGGTGTCGGTTCCTGAGGCAAGCCAGGGGGTGTAGTCGACTTCGGATCCTACCGTTGACGCTACATTGGCCGGATCGCTGGTCCCGTACCAGTTTCCGGCAGCATCGATAATTGATCCCACCGAGCTGGTTCCCAGGGCTCCTCCCGGGTTGCCGGACAGATCGTTATTTGTAATAGTAATACCGGATGCGGAACCTCCCATGTCGTGATAGAACAGAATGCCGTATCTTCCGTTATTGTTTACAAAGCAGTTATCGATTTGAATGTTGCTTATAGTGCAGGCATCCTGGGTTCCGAAGAGGAATCCGTCTGTACTGTTGTTATAAATAGAGCAGTTGGTGAAACTCAGATTGGAAGATTCGCTGTCCCACTCCCACAGGCAAACTCCAAAACCACCTCCCGATGCACCTTCGTTGTTATTAGCTACAATGCTGGTAAAGGTCGCATTGGTTGTATTTACCAGGTTTATGCCCTTTGATGTGTTTTTGCTAAATGAACCACCGTTCACTGTAAGATTATCAACTGATACAGGCATGTCGATATCGAATCCGATACCATGATCGGGATCGCTTGAGCCATTATAAAAAAAGCGTGAACCTGTGATGTTTATGCTGGTTATAGTCCCTCGGGCACTGAAGCCCCAGGCTCCGGAATAACAGAAGTCAGAATTTTCAACCACAACATTGGTATAGGTGGCGTTTCCATCCATGAATACATTTCTGCCGCTGGCATAGGAAACCTCCACATCCCTCAGGGTGAAAGAATTGAATGTGCTTGCTGTTTCACCCACCCTGAGATTGAAGCCTGCTGCATAGCTGTTGGATGGATTCCTGGTAAAGGTAAGGCCCTCCAGGGTTACATCCATGTCGGTGCCGCGGATTTCCACCCCGTTGGTCTTGCCCTCGCTCAGCCATATTACCGTGGAACCGGAACCCGCTCCTGTCAGGCTCAGGGATTTGGTTATCTCCATATCTTTCCAGCTGGCCATGTTTTCCTGATACGTACCCGCCGCTACTTGCACCACGTCTCCCGCGGATGCAGCGTTGATGGCCGGCTGGATGTAGGTGTAGTGGTCGCGGGTTACATCCCACTCCACCTTGAGGTACCAGATGTTGCCTGCTATCTCGCTTGAAGCGTTATCCGGATTTCTTTCCGAGGTGTACAGCAGATAGGTATCGCTGCCGTCGGAAAAGCCGGTGGGCCACATGTCGATCCAGGTATTGCCGGCGTATTCGGCACCCGAGATCATTACCTCTGTCCCGCCGGACAGCAGGCTGCTGAGCGATGTTCCCACCTTTGCCTTGATCCACTGCTTGGGGCTGACCCAGGGTGCATAGGCTGCCACATAGCTGGAACCCACCTTGTAGATGGTGGGATCATACGGTCCGGATTCTGTGGCCGAATCTATCTGTGACCAGGAGCTTCCTCCCCACTGGTGGATGTCCTGATCGCCTCCGTCTGCTCTTATGAAGTAGAGACTGGTTCCCTCCACATAGAACTTGGCGGTGCCGGAGTTGGTGGTAATATCATACTCCGAACTCCAGGTGGAACCGTCATAGTATTTACTCTTCCATACACCTCCCTGTTTGTAGGCCAGCCAGAGATCTCCGTCGCAGGTGACAGCGGCAAAGTGAGCAGCGCCGTCGGGGAGCCCGGTTGCCATGGAACTCTCAGTCCATGAACTGCCGTCGGTGGTCTTCCAGGCGTAAAGGTCACAGCTGGTACCTGCATCGTATGCACCGAACACCCAGACTTCACCGTCGAAATAAGCTGCGTCGGTTTCCCCCAGATAGAGGGAATTATTGTATGTGCCTGTCACCTTGGTGGCGGTTGCTCCGGCCAGACCGGCCACAGAGCTGGCCTTCTTGAAATAGATTTCGTAATCATGAGTGTCCGGGTTGCCACCGTCATAGGTATCCTGGCAGCTTGCCGAACGTCCGAAGAAGAGCCAGTAGCCGGTGCCGTCGTAGACAACCGACTGGCCCCTTTCGTAGTAATCGCTGTCTGTTAGCTGTACAGGTTGGCTTACTTCCGTAGTTGCTGATAGAGCTGATGTTGCGGCGAGCAGCGAGAAGGAAAGAAAGATTGCAGATAGAAGTTTTAATCTTTTCATAAAACCCCTCCGAATTAAAACCCAAAAAGTGATACTCGATTTATTTTTGAGATTCCCCTGTCAGGGTGGCCGAATAGTCATTTTATCCCCTCCTTAAAGACAATTAACAACCGTTTCCGGTTAACGGAACTAGTACTTCGACACGAACAATAGGATTCAGTGTGAAATCCCGGCGTCTGCTATGCCGCTTTAAGGAACCCTGTCCTTCGTTGTTATCCCCTCAGTTGACGAGCAGCACGATGTATTGAGAAAAGCTCCGGCTGCTTTCGGTCCCTTTTGTCTCAGAGTAGGTGATTGTACCTATGTTCAGGCAAAAAGTCAAGAAGTGATTTGAGAACGGCCCTTGATTTGAGAACGGCGAGTTCAGCTTTATCCGGGATTTCGACTGCAAAAATGAGGCGGGGGCAGTGGGCCTGCCCCCGCACTCTTCTCCCCCTCCGTTAACGAAGAAGGATCATCTTTCTGGTAGCGGTAAACTCACCGGCATTTATCCGGTAGAAGTAGATACCGCTGGGCACGGTGGAACCGCTGTTGTCCCTGCCGTTCCACTCTATCCTGTGCCTGCCCGGATCCCTGCTCTCATTCAGCAGGGTTCTTACCATCCGCCCGCTGACATCATAGATGTCAATCCTGACTCTTCCCGCCTCCACTATATCGAAGGCGATGGTGGTGACAGGATTGAACGGGTTGGGATAGTTCTGCTTGAGAGCATAGGAGGAGGGGATAAAGCCGGGACGGTAGTCCTCGTCCCCCTCTATCCGGTAAGCTTTGTTGTTGATGTCCCTGACATCGATCTCACAGATTCTCAGGGCACTCTCTTCACCGCTGGTCTCCAGTGTTATCCTGGCTACCTCGCCCGAAGCATCGATGGGCACACCCACACCCAGAGCCGCCACGCAGATATCCAGGCTTGAGTTCTCACCCTCTGTGGTACCGAAGAAGAGGTTGCTGCTGCCATCGAAGATGCTTCCCCGGGTAACACTTGTCACCCGGTTGCGGTCAGCCTGCAGGCTGATACGGAAGCCCTTAAGGCTGTTTGCCCTGTTCTTAAGCTGCACCGAGACAACCACACATCCCTCCGGTGCGGAGGATGAGTTGGCGTCTGTGAGCTCGAAGTCGACCAGGGTGTTCAGCTGTTCCAGCGATCTTTCTCCGCCCGCCAGCATGGTAGCTCCCAGGGGGCCGACCTTGCCGTAGATCATGGCGAAGATCATCAGATCCTCGAAGTCGACCACATCGTCTGGCAGGGGTATGCCGTAGCTGGAGTTGTCATCGGTGGGACCGAAGTCGCACTCGTTGTTCCAGCCGGCTCCCCCATCGGATACACCGAAGGTATTGGAGAAGTCCACCAGGTCGGTGGAGTTGACCATGCCGTCGTAGGGAGAGACCACATCGCCGAGCCAGTAGCTGGTGGCCCGGTCGGCGGCATCCGCATCGAAGGCGGAGTAGTTGCCGGCCAGGTCGTAGCTGAAGGCTGAGAAATAGTAGATATCCCTGCCTGCAGTGACCGAGTCATCGTAAGCCTGAGCCGGTGTCTGGGCAATAAAGGTACCCTCCGTCTCATCGGCGGGATAATCGGGTGCAGCGGTGCTGTACTCGGGATAGTCTGTCCATCCCGCCCGTCTAAGCTCCACCCCTGCGAAGGTGGCATCGCCGGTCGGGTTGGTCCAGGTCAGGTGGACCTTGTTGTGTCCCGGCTCTGCCGCAAAGTCTGTGGGTGGATCGGGTGCCACGGTATCCTTGTTGAACTGCCAGCTGTAGGTGTCGGGAGTATTCTCGCCGTTCCAGTTGCCGGCATCATCGGCCACTCTGAAGTAGACGGTGTGGCTGCCCTCGGTGAGGCCTGCAAAGCCGGGAAGGGTCCAGCCGTCATCGTTCCACTCGGTGGCGTCGATGTCATCGAACAGGGTTACCCAGCCATCCGAGTCTACCTGGTACTGGGCGGTGTCGAGGTTGATATCGTCATCGAAGCCGAAGTTGGAGAAATCAGGCGCAGTGTTGTACCACCCGTTCTCCGCTTCCGCTATCGGCTCCATGGTGGGTACGGTGCAGTCTATCCTGACAGAACCATCCGAAGTGGAGTTATCAATTGGACTGTTGTTGAGGTCACGAAGTTCGAATTCGGTTATGGCGATGTCACTTATCCCCTCTGCCACCGGGGTCAGCTCAACGCCGAAAAGCTCTCCCTCTCCGGTCGCCCCGGTATCTCCCCCCAGGATGGCACAACTTACCGTATATGAACCGCCGCCGTTGTCCAGGGCGTAGAAGGAGGTGGTACCAGCATCAGAGAGGAAGGTCCCCTCGGTGATGTCACTGCCCGCAGAACCGACTGTGGCTACAGCGTTGTCTACTGTGAAGGTGAGGTTGTATCCGCGGACCTCTTGACCCAGTCCTGCCTGGCCGAAATAAAAATCGACTGTTACATGATCGGTGCAGTTGGTGATCACATATTCCGGAAGAACCCTCACATGATTAAATGATTCCATCCAGGGATCGAAGTCCACATAATCTGTTACGGAATCACCGGCCGCACCCGGATTGAGGGCAGGATGAGCGGGCCCGGAGGCATCTCCCCACCAGTTCATCTCTGCCTCCACAGTCATGTAATCCCCATCCGAATACATGCCGTAGGTGTTACCGGAGAGAAGATTGTAGCGGGACCCGGCACTGTCAAAGATGGCTGTGGATGTATCTGCAGAAACAAACCCAATACCTATCTCAAAGCCGGAAACTTCGTTATGGTCCGCTGTAATGGCAAGATCGTCTGGCAGAAGTCCCGCCCAGGCGATAATACCGTAACAGCCGGTATTGTCAGTACCGCTGAAGGTCACTTTATTCCCGTTGATATCAAGAGAATGTGTGCCTGCAGGAGAGTACAGCATTCCACCACCGCCGCTTCCATCCACAGGATTATATGGGGATGGCGGTGTTTCGATGGGATCGTATATTATTACTCCATAGCTGCCATCGCCGATATTCTCTATGGTGAATTCATTGCCACTTACACTCATCGAGCTGGCAGCATAATCGTACACTCCTGCCTGACCGGCAGATATCGTATTGCCGGTAATGTCGAGAGAGGCGTAGTAGGCGAGAATGCTGGACGCCACCCAACCGCTGCCGGAATAGCCAATTCCGGTGATGGTATTATTCTCGACGGTACCCGTTCCCTGGGCTGCCCACACCTGTACGCCGTTCTGAGCTGTTACTGTAGTAGTGCCGGCACCGGTTATGGTATTGTCATTAACATTTACAGCCAGTGGTGTTGTATCATCGGCATTGAGCGCCATGGCGTTCTTCTGGAATCCGTTGAACTGGTTGCCGGTTACATTTATGGTTCGGCTGGTCCCGTCATCGTTATAGCAGTACAGGGCTACTCCGTGCTGAGCACCGCTGAAGGGAGTCTCTCTTACGTCCTTTATAAGGCAGTTGTAAACTGTGCCTCCGGCATTATGGTATCCCACCCCGACGAAATCACTGTTGACATTTCCCTTGCCAGCTCCGTCCACTGCCAGATCTTCGATGGTAACATCATCCACATCGTGAACGTAAAGGATCGGGTAGTTATCATCGCTGGTGGTGAAATAGAGATCCAGGGTATCGGGTGAAATGATCACGGTGGAGGAACCGACACCGGTCAGGGTAAGATCTTTGGATATCTCCACCTGCTCCTGGTAGGTTCCTTCAGCCACGATAACATCCCCTCCCACTGCAACAGCATTAACACCGTCCTGGATGTTATCGAATGCATCGTAGCCCCATACGTGGCCGTCGTTACCGCAGCCGTTGCAGTAGTCATCGTCGATGTAGATGGTATCGGCAGGACCACCGTAAAAGAGGTATGCCGCTCCTTCGTCAGTTTGGCCGCCGTCATAACGATGCGCTCCGATTAAAATGTCAGGATACCCGTCTCCGTTGATATCACCAGCAGATGCAATTCCGGCTCCGAACATTGCGTCTGCCTGATTTCCTTCCGCTGTCCAGGCTGGTGTTTCAGACAGGCCGGAGGAGCTTCCGAAATATATATAGGTTTTGCCTTCATCATGCTCAGGATTGTCATACCGGCTTGCTGCAATAATCACATCTGAGTAGCCGTCATCGTTGATATCACCGGCATAGTTTGGGTTAAACATTCTAGCATCGGGTTGATCTCCCCTTTTCATCCAGGCATGTGAGGAAGACAGACCGGCAGGGCTTCCCAGATAGCAGTATACTCTTCCTCTGTATCCATCAGTTTCCATCCACCCACCAATTACAATATCCCCGTATCCGTCTCCGTTTACATCTCCTGCTCCTGAGACTAAATGAAAATATGAATAGGAGGTATTGCTTTCAACTGTCCAGTCTGGTGTAGCAGAGGGACCCGAAGGGCTGCCATGATATACCCATACTGCTCCCTCCTTGTATTCGGGATTGGAATAGCCCCATAGACCGGCAGCTATATCGTCGTATCCGTCGCCATTGACATCTTCGTATGCAGTGATATGTCCGAGTCCTGTCCTGCAATTGTCATCCCTGTTGCTCTCGTCATGCCAGTCATAGGTAGAAGATGGTCCCGTAGCGCTCCCGTAAAAGAGAAAAATAGCACCTTCATGACATTCGGGGTTTGTGTAAGAGGTAGCGCCAGCCAGTATGTCATCGTATCCGTCACCATTTACATCGCCGTCAGCCGATACACTACATCCCAGCCTGGCGCCGGCCATATCTATCTCCCCTGTCCAATCGGGAGAAGTAGATAGCCCCGATGGGCTTCCGTAGTATAGAAAAACAACCCCTTCATTGCTTTGCCCATTGTCATAGTAGTCAGCTCCAATTACAAGATCGTCATAACCGTCTCCGTTGATATCGCCGGCACTTTGTTGATATCTGGCGAAGTGGGCTTCAACCTGATTTCCCTCGGCTGTCCAGTCGGGGGTTGAGGATAAACCGGTTGGGCTTCCGTAGAAAACGAAGGATGCCCCTTCGTTATTTTCTCCGTTGCTGTAATTGTATACCGATATGGCTATATCGCCGAAACCGTCTCCATTAAGGTCCCCTGCGCCGGCAACTCTTGCACCCAGCAGCCATCCTGCATGATCCGATTCGTACATCCAGTCGGGAGTGGTTGAAATTGACCTCAGGTATGAACGGGAACCAAACAGGCCGGGTATGATACCTGAATCGTTTTCTCTCTCACCACTTGCAGCTGGTGAAGTTAAAATGCTGGCCACAACCAGGGTTATTACCCAGGCAGCTGGCGGGAACATATTTTGCAACCTACCAGCCAGTTTGCGAATTAAATTTAATACCCTCAAGGTAAAACCTCCTCTCTTCCCCTATAGCCTGCCGCCGAACTTTCCGGCCGGCAGTGTTCAGGCAAGTAACATCCCCTCCGGAGCCTGAACTCAGGGAATATCAATCTTCTCCGGAAAGGCCTGATTTACAGCTATGGAAAAGAAATCAGCCGTTTTATATTTTCGAGATGCTCTCTTTGCAGGTAGTTCCCCTTAAAGATATATACCTACCAGATATGATATGGTTTGTCAATATATAGTTTAAATTATTTCAGAAAATACCCGGAGAGATGCCTGATTTCAGTTTCTGTTTAGAAGTTACTTGTGATGAACAAAGAATAATTATACGTACTCCGGCTGATAAGTGTTGCCGCCGTTAACTTTCCTTCTGAATGCTGGTCTATCCGAAATTCAGTATCGGTACATTGAGTTCCCTATTCAAACGCATCCCTCATGGGGTCCCAGGCTGGCAGAATCTCCGGCCTGGTATCCAGGATGGCCGGAACGGCATCAGGCAGATGGCGTTTGTGAACTATCACCGAGAAGACATAGCTGTCGAACCAGCGGTCGTACATGGTCCAGCGGCCCTGGTTGCCGGTGCCGGTCCCCCAGGAATTCTCCGCCAGCCACTTTCTGGCTTTTTTATTTGACAAAATATGACATATGTGTAACAATGGCTGACAAATACGGAAGTGGGAAGGGACCTTCGGGCCTGACCCATTGTTACCGGCAGGGGGCTTTACAACCGCGGCTACGCACCACTTAAAATGCCAATAGGGAAGGGAGGTGAAGATATATGAATCTTGATATGCACGATGTAATGGTTGGCGGAACCATGGAGAAGGAAGCGATAGACGGAGCTATCACAGCTACTGAAATAACCGTCTGTCTGATCGGCGGGGCCTGCTATTCGACCCGCTGCTGGACGACATAATTGCTGTTTAAATTTTATAACCGGCCGTTTTTGGACCACAGTCGTTTTGCTTAAACCGGAACAGAGGGAATCGGAAGAGAACTATGCAAGGTTTTATCCCTCAAAAATGTTCGATTTCCTCTGTGTCTTGGACCTGTCCGCGGCCGGCAGCTGATTCAAACAAATTTTCGTGCGGAGTGGGGGAACGCGGTTGTGGATGCCCCCTTTTGACTATAAAGAGACGGGTTCCCCCCGGCAGTGAATTTAATCGATTTGTATAATCCCCGGATACACCATGGTGTCACGGCCCTGGAGCCTCCCGAGGAATTAATTTTATGCTCGACAGAATCTACCGCTTCAACCCGGCTTACAGGCTGACGCCTTATAGCGATCTTCCTGAAAGGTATCAGAAGAAATTTGCGCCCCTGGTAAAAGATGGCAGGTATCACTCCTTCCTTCATGCTCCCAGGGAAACCGGGCTTACCATCAAGGCGGTGACCAGGGACCTGGCTGATCTGCTTGGCAGGCTCAGAGAGCCCGGCAGCCTGAATGCCCTGTTCAGGGAACTGGGAGAGAGGATAGATGAGGAGAAGAGAAAGTTCTTTTTCAGGCTGGTGATAGATGGTGTGCTGGAGGTGAAGAAGGGGGATAGTTTCATATCCGGTGTGGAGGGGGTAAATTCCATCCTTCCCTCCGGCCGGTCATCCCCGGCGGAATATTCCGGAGAAGCAGAGGGGGAGATTCAGAAGCTTTCTGCAGAGGGGATCAGCTTTGCTGTGAATTCGGCGCTGACCAGGCCCCAGGATCTGTCCATACTGCTGTACAACTTCAACTGCATTCCCATGTACAGAACCTGGAGGGAGAGATTCCCCGGCGAGGATGACATTCTCCGGTTCCTGGGGCTGAGGGAGGATCACACCTGGCCGGGTATGCCCCCGGATATCAGCCCCCGCAGGCCGAAAGAGGGGAGCAGCACAGACAAGCTGGCATACTATGAAAACTGGATTTCATGGAAGTTTACCCGGGGCAGGGAGAGGGATAAGCTCAACTACAAGGTATACTTAAGCCCTGTTCCGGCAGACCTTCCCCGGGTCTTTGAGCTGGCAAGGGAGGAGATTGTCCGGCGGGATGTGTGTTTCATGAAGGTGGGGCGCCGCAGAAACAACCTGCTTCGCCCCGATAAGCTGGTGGTCTATTTTCAGGATTACCGGGAGGCGTCAGATTTTGCCGGCGGGATGGTTGACAGAACGGCTGGGTATACTGCTCAGGGGGTGCCGTTCTCCTATCAGATCGACAGGGATAATCCCCTGGTCTCGATGGGGGTGGATCCTCCCAGAAGGATGAGCGAGAATATCAGCTGGAGGCTGTATGTAACCAATAAGCTGGCCATGGCGGTTCATGGAGCCCGGCGGGAGGAAGCCGGTGATATAGATGGATATATACGTGATTATATGAGGATTGCAGGGGTGGACAGCGGCAGCTGGGGTCCCCTGGACGGCAACTGGGAGATGGAGTTCTCACAGGTGGAAGAGCTGGAGAAGGATGAAAGAAAAGAAAGATAATATGGAGAAGAGGGATAAGCTGGAGCAGCTTAGCCGGAGGAAGCGCCTGCCCCGCGATCTGGTGATCACACCGGTGGAGGAGCTGCCTCCCGGGATGCTGGAGGCAATATACCCCGATGGTAACTATCCGGAGGGTTACTATGGTGTTCAGCGGGAGAAGGTAAGGGCCCTGCCCAAGATCGTAGCTGGCGATGTGGTGGAGGTCCTGAGGGCCTTCGGAGAAGATGGCGCCCTGTATGAGGATGTTCTGGTGCATTTTGTGGAGTTGAGGGGACTGGACTATGACGAGCTGGACAGGGATATGAGAAAACTCTTCTTCTCCCTGCTTCACGCCAGCTTTCTGGTGGATGGGGAATGGGGTGAGGATACCTCGGCGGATGCGGTCACCCCCAGTTTCGGGAGGGGAGATACCTGGCTGCACTACCGGATAGTGGAGAATATCAACTGTGTGGTGGATTCCGAGATATACAGGGTGGAGGATGAAGAGACCGGCCGGCCCGGAGCCCTGAAGATAACCCAGGACAGGTTCCCCAATCCGGATATGAAGAGGGAAATCCGGAGAAGGCTGCGGCACGAGTTCGGGGTGATAGAGGAGATAGATCATCCCAATGTGATAAAGGTATGGGAGCAGGGAGAACACCGGCAGCGGGTATACGGGGTGCTGGACTGGGTGGAGGGTCCCAATGTGGGAACCTATGCGGTAAGAAACAGGGATGCCCTCAAGGACAGCGACCTGGTGAAGCTGTTGCTGGAATGCGGGGAGGCCCTGGGAGCGGTGCACCGGGCCGGGTATCTCCACGGGGATGTTCACTCCGGCAACTTTCTGCTTAGAGATGGCGGTGTGTGCCTGCTGGATTTCGGGCTGGCCCGGCCCATTGATATACCGGAGGGAGAGGAATGGAAGTATCCGGAGGGTGGTGTGCTGATGTTTACCCCTCCGGAGTACGTCAGGAGGAAGTTTGAGAAGACCAGGGGGATGACCGGGAGTGTGGCCGGGGAGGTATACTCCTTCGGGGTGATAATGTTTGCCCTGCTGACCAGGCGGTATCCCTATCAGTGGAAATCCTACCGGGAGGAGTACATGAAGGTCATTCTGAAACAGCCACACCTCACATTCGCCGATTGCGGAAGAGAGCCCTGGCCTCCGGTGGAGAGAATCATCGACAGGACACTGTCCAAGAAGAAGAAGGACAGATACCAGTCCATGGATGAGCTTCTGGATAATTTAAAAAAAATTCTTTAACCCGGAATTCGTATCTATCTGCAGGGATGATGAATATTGGAGAAAATTAATTATATAGGAGAGGCGGAGGAGAGACTGGATGATATCTCCAGGCTATCCTACCAGAAGATGTGTATGATTCATACTCCCCCTCACCGGGCTCTGTACGGCGGTGGAGCGGGAATAGCCTACGCATTCTGGAGGGCTGCCTGCATACTGGAGAAACCAAGGTGGCTGCAGTACTCCAGGCTGTGGATCGATCATGTCATGGCCGCGCCTCAGGATCAGCGGGAGGTGGATATTCCGGAGAGCTCTCACGGGCCGCTGGAGTATGAGATAGAGGATTCCCTCTACTGGGGTGACCGGGGAATATCACTTGTTAGGGCTCTTATAGCCTACTCTGAGGATGATGCCCCCATGTTCGAAAGGGCTCTTGAATCCTATATGGAGCCGGAACAGAGGAGAGTAGAGCAGCAGGAGTTGATGCAGGGTATAGGGGGTAGGTTGCTGGGAACTGCCCTTCTGCTGGATGAGACCGGGGAGGAAAAACTAAAACCCCATGGCGATAAGCTGGCGGAGGAACTGCTGGCCACTGCAGGTTCCGGAAATGGCTCAATTCCATGGAAGGACAACCACCTTCTGGGGATGGCCCATGGAAGGGCGGGTAATTACTTCGCCCTGCTCAACTGGGCCGGGGTGACAGGATTTTCCCTGCCGGACTGGTTCTTCCGGGGGCTGGAGGAGTATGCCCGTTCAGGGAGGAAGAGGAGAGAGGGTATCAGCTGGCCCATAGATGAGAGGGATGAGGGGAAATACATGGATTCCTGGTGCAACGGAGCGCCGGGGCTTATTCTGCTGTGGAATCTTGCCTGCCGGCACACCGGAGATCCCCTCTATCTGGACACAGCCAGGGAGGCCGCCCGGTATGTGGTCAATATCAGGGATCCCCTGATCGGGTATCTGTGCTGCGGTGCGGCGGGGGTGGTCTACAGCATGCTGAATATGCACCGCAATGATCCCGGAGGTCCCTGGCTGGATCATGCCGGTCATCTTCTGGAGGCGGCATTGGAGGGAAGGATGAGTCAGGATGGCAGAATCAGCCTCTTCCTGGGTTCTGCCGGGATAGCCTGCCTGCTTGTCGATATGGAGGATCCGGGAAGGGCCAGAATGCCTGCAGTGGAAATCTAAAAGGGGAGATTCCGATCAGAATCATCCAAATGATGCCTTCAGCAGGGAATAAAGCTTATACCTGCAATTAGATGACTGCCCCGCTTGAATTCTCTTCCCGTCCGATAATGTATATTTATCCTGCAATTTTAATCCGGTTCTATTCTGCCGGATTTGAAAGCCCGGTGTATCGCCACCGCACCCAGTGTCATTCTGCGGAAGGTTACATCCCTGAAACCTGCTTCAGTCATTATGGATGCAAGCTCCCGGGGAGGATAGAAGCTGGTGATAGTGCGCGAGAGGTAACGGTATGCCGGGCCGTATCCGGATATTATTCTTCCTGTGGGGGCCACATAAAGCCTGACCATCACATGGTAGAGCCACCTTATAAAAGGTGAGGGGGGCTGAGAAGTCTCCAGGTTTACAAACATGCCGCCGGGTTTGAGAACACGGAGGAACTCTCTGAAGGTGTCAGTCAGAACTTTTCTGCTCAGATTTATATTACGGGTGGAAAAAGAAATAGTGAGCAGATCGAAAGTGTTATCAGGGAAGGGAAGCTTCCTGACATCTCCTGCTATGAATCTGATATCGCCTGTTTCAGGGTAACCAAGAGCGGTTTTTACCATAGGAATTGTAAAATCCAGAGCATAGATCTCCTTTTTCCCGGGTGCCCTTTCTTTCAGATTTGCAGCCATATCGCCGGTTCCGCTGCAGAGGTCGAGCCATCTGCCCTCACCGGCCTCTGCTGCAACAGCGGCGGCCCTTCTTCTCCATAACCTGTCCAGACCGAATGTAAGTAAGGTATTGACCAGCCGGTATGATCTGTGAACCCTGGCGAATATATTCCGGATTGCATCTGAATCTGGCATATCAGCAATCCAAACTCTTCAGGAAGCAAAAAATTATCATTTGGCTCGGCTCTGGCATTTTCCCGATCCGGTTAAAGAAGACTTTATCCTCTGGAAATATAATATTACATTTTAGCCTGAAATGAAGCCTTAAAAGATAATCAAAGAGCGGCATCTTCTCTTTATCGGAAATGATTATATCTGTAATAACAGGTTGAAATATCCGGGCTGGTTTCAGCAGCCGTGTCAGATTTTGAAAAAAACCGGACTGTTTCCAACCGTTGGAGAGGAGATTCAATATCAATTCCGGTACCAGCGGTGGAACCAGTCAGTAAAAAAATCAGCATAAATCTTAAAGATTTTGCGGCAACATCTATAAAGCCGGACGTTAAACGACATTGGTTAACATAATATCAGTTCCGACGTCGGAACTGGAAAAAAGTCAGTTGATGAATTCAGCTGAGAAATCTTTGTTGATTATTTATTAATTGTCAGGATTTTTGCTGATTGAAACGGAAAGATTAAATATAATTTCCCGGGCAGAAGATTATTCGGTAGAGAGTCAGGAGGAGAGAAGAGATGAAAAGCCATGAAGTGGATTATGAGATTATTGGTGATGATATGCAGATAGTCGAGATCGAGCTGGACCCCGGAGAGACAGTGATCGCTGAGGCCGGGGCCATGAGCTACATGGAGGAGGGGACAGGGTTCGAGGCCAGAATGGGGGATGGTTCGAAGATGAGAGAGGGTATGTTCGACAAGCTGCTGGGAGCGGGCAAGAGGATGCTTACAGGGGAGTCGATCTTTATGACTCACTTTACCAACAATGGAAAGGGCAAGAAGAGGGTGGCCTTTGCCGCTCCATATCCGGGAAAGATCATCGCCCTTGACCTTTCGGAAATGGGTAATGAGATAATATGCCAGAAGGATGCTTTTCTCTGTGCGGCTCTGGGCACGCAGGTTGATATTGCCCTGGCCAAACGCCTGGGCGCAGGTTTCTTCGGCGGGGAGGGCTTCATTCTGCAGAGGCTGCGCGGCGACGGGAAGGTTTTCATTCATGTGGGCGGTACGGTGGTAAAGAAGGAGCTGGACGGGGAAATCCTCCATGTTGATACCGGCTGCCTGGCAGCATTCACCGGCGGTATAGATTATAACATAAAGAGAGCGGGCAACCTCAAATCGATGATATTCGGAGGGGAAGGTATCTTCCTGGCTACCCTCCGGGGCAGGGGAACGGTATATCTTCAGAGCCTGCCCTTCTCCAGGATGGCCGACCGGATACTGAGACACGCACCCTCCAGGGGAGGCAAGCGCAGGGGTGAGGGTTCGGTGCTGGGGGCGCTGGGAGACATCATAGATGGCGACCGGTAGAATTATTCTATTCCCGGGTTCCGTGATGTTGTTTTTCTTCTTCTGGTATGATTGAGAGAAAGGGACAGAATATCCTTTTCTTCTGGCATCTTGATGCCATAGATCGATTATAGCCTGAATCCCGGTAATTGCCGATACCCGGTGGCCGGATTTTAGAATTTTTCATCATACCTTGTCCACAGCAGGTCGCCCAGTTCCCAGGCCTTCTCTACCACCCTGTTTCCCTGTTCCACAGTATATTCTGTCAGGAAGCGACGGCGTTCGTTAGAATCCTTAATATCCACTGCTCTCCTTTCGAACTCCTCCTGGCCGTCCAGCAGTTCCTTCTGGATTGGATCCAGAACCTCCCTTACATCGTAGCGCATATCTCCCCACCGCTGGGCGGTCAGGGTGCCCAGGCGGTTGAATGCCCACCAGGCTGAATTCCGGGTGTATCCATCCGGCCTTCCCGGTGTCTTGTACGGTTCGGCAATATCGCTTACTCCGCAGTAAACGGGAATGTATACCGAGGTTGCTATATTGTCCATGGCCAGCCAGACTACTCCTCCCACCTCATCGGGCAGCCAGCTGCGTGACTGTATGATGGTTCCGTACATGGTGTACCAGCGGGCGATGGTCCGCTCGCCCAGAAACCTGATATCTCCCTCATCGGATACATGGAACCATCCTCCCCGCACATTGTCTATCTCCAGCTGGTCGTAGGGCATGAAGGGATTGGCCAGAGGCGAGACGACCTCTTCGCCCTCCTCATTGGTGGTAGTGATGGTTCTGGTCATATCGTAGGGGGTGCCCTCGTAGTAATCCTGAAACACCTCGATGATATCCTGGATTGATACCTTCTCATCAGGTTTGACCGAGAAGGGATAGTTTTCGGAAGTAGGGCTGAAGTTGAGCGATGGAGCCAGCAGGTCGAACACCCTCCACTCCCGCCGCCTTCCCGCAACCGACAGCCTGCTTTCCGGGGCGTATACATAGCAGAATTCGAACTCTTCACCCTTCTCCCACCAGCCGTTCTCCTCGGCCACCTTGTATATGTTGTCCGATGCCATGAAGTGATCGGGATCGTCGAGGTTTATCTCCATGATCCGGCTGGAGTTGGCATTGACAGAAATGTGATCGTCGGGGACCCTCTGAGCTGCCCACACCGCACCGGTTTTACCCTTGCCCGGACCCACTATCTCGAAGTGCCACACCTCGTTTTTATCCGATATGGTCAGGCACTCCCCCGCATCTATCCAGCCGTATTTTCTGGTCAGACGGTCTGCTATCCGGATGGCCTCTCTGGCGGTGGATGCCCTCTGCATCATAATCTTACAGAGGCGCTGGCAGTCGATCAGGCCCTCTTCGGATTGAAGTTCATCTCTTCCTCCGAAGGTGGATTCCCCCACTCCCACCTGCTTCTCGTTCATACAGGGGTAGGCGGTGTTGATGTATCCGCAGGTCTCTTCCGCCTGGGGTATTGAACCGATTTTTTCATGCCGGTAGGCCGGCATGGCCAGTGAATCCTCATCCACCCTCTTATACATGGTTAACATGGCATCTTTGCCGTGCTTCCCCCCCGGCCTGATATCCATCCAGGAGCGGGTTCGGTGGCTGTCGTCGGTGTGGGAGGTGATCACCGAACCATCCACGGTGGCATCCCTGCCCGCCGTTATGGTGGTGCATCCATCCGGTACACCTCCCTCCCAGTCGCTTCGGTCCCCGGAGAGAATCATTGCGGGAATAAGTAATGCGGCCAGGGAAACTAACAGAATTTTTCTCATGGATATCACACCCCTGGTTTTAAGATTCGGGTTCATCGTATTCTGTCAGAACCGGAAGAGCAAGTGGCCGGTCCCGGCAGGTTTTCCTGATACCGCCGGTATGGCAGTGCTCAATATATATTATTTTCACGAGAGTTTTGTCAATTCATATAAAAACAAAATCGTTAGCCGTTCTTAAAATAATGGGTCATACAATTTAACCATATCGAATTAAAAAGATAACATTTTGTGCTGATTTCTGGTTTGTGCAAACCCGGGTTTACAGATTTCTTGCGGCTGTTTACACATTACAATAACTAATCGTTAATTGGAATGCGGAAATCTGCCGGAATGTTCACCTGTCAATTCACCCAGTGTTCTGACAATGATGTCAATGGGGCAGGGTTTCTGTAGGAAGACGTCGGCTCGCAGTTTCAGGCAGTCTTCTTCAGTTTTCTCCCTCGGCAGGGCAGTTAAGATGACAACTGGTATGCTCTCTGAAAAACTATTTCTAATTTTTTTAAGTAGTTGAAGGCCTTCGTGTTCTTCCGAATCTGAGAGATAGGGGGGAAGGCAGAGGTCCAGGATTATTGCATCGAAATCATCTCTACGGCAAAGATACCCGATAGCCTTTTCGCTCCGAGATGCCCATTGCAGGGAGATGCTTTCTGGTAACAGAAGCTTGAAATCTTCGGCAAGGTTTTCGTCATCTTCTACCATCAGTACATTCATGTGCTCGCTCTTTCGATTTCCGGTTAATGTTACAACTCAGTTGTCAGAGCAAAAAGCGAGCCCGGCGCAGCGAGGATTTTGACGGATCAATTGTTGAGATATGAAGTATTGTGTATTTAAGAATCCGGCCGTACTATTCCCCTTCTCTTCATCATCTTGTCCAGTCCCTGTCTGGTGATTCCCATTCTTCTGGCAGCTTCGCTGACATTCCAGCTACATTCATTCAGGATTGTTCTGATGTAATTTTTTTCAAACCGTTCTATAACTTCTTCTTTTGCCCTTTTGTAGTCAAGCTCCATCACACCGGGCGCCAGCAGGGGGGCTATCAGTTCCTCTCCTATGATCTCCCCTTTAAGATGAACCAGAGCGTATTCGAGTACATTCTCGAGTTCACGAACGTTTCCAGGCCAGTCCCATGCCATAAGACGGCTAAGAGCCGCTGAACTCAACCGGCATTTATTCTTTTTCATCTCGCGGGCCTTACGGTTCAGGAAGGATTGAGCCAGCAGCGGAATATCTTCCCTCTTTTCCCTTAATGGGGTAGTATTAACCGGGATCACTCGGAGCCTGTAGTACAAATCTTCCCTGAATTTGCCTGCATCCACCATTTTCCGCAGGTCACGGTTTGTAGCTGCAATGACCCTGACATCAATTTCTATTTCCCGGCTGCCTCCCACCCGCTGTATCTTGTTATCCTGAAGAACCCGGAGGAGTTTAGCCTGCAGGTTGCCATCCATCTCGGATACTTCATCCAGAAATATAGTCCCCCGCTGGGCGAGTTCGAATTTTCCGATCTTCCTTCTTATTGCGCCAGTAAAAGCTCCCTTTTCATGCCCGAACAGTTCGCTTTCTGCCAGGTTGTCCGGAATGGCTGAACAGAGGACAGGCACGAACATATTTTTGCTCCTGCCGCTTTGATTGTGAATCTCTCTAGCAACCAGCTCCTTTCCTGTGCCGGTTTCTCCGGTTATTAAAACCGTGCTTGATGTTTTTGCAACCATGGCAATCTTGTCGAATAACTCTTTCATTGCCGGGGATTTTCCCATTAACTTGCCGCTCTTCTCGTTTACCTCCTGGCGAAGAGTCTCTTTTTCCCGGAAGAGAAATGCCTCCTCTATAGCCCTTTCGATTTGAGCCGAAATATGTTCGATGGAACTAGCTTTTTCGATATATCCGAATGCTCCCAGCCGCCAGGCATGGGCGGCCATTTCTTCGGGATCATACCTGGTTATCATTATAACCGGTGTCCTGGGCACTTGGGCCCTTATCCTGGATAGTATATCCAGACCGCTGGTATCACCCAGCTCTATATCCAGTAGTACCACGTCCGGAAGTGTGTCGGCGATCCTCGCTACAACTCCCTTGCCATGGTTTAGAACATCCCAGTGAAAACGCTCGCCCAGCTGGAAAATGACATCTTCAGTAAATAGCTCATCGTCATCGACCAGCAATACAGATGGTTTCATTTTTGTTTGCCTTCACTTTCTCTAACTTGGTTCCTGCCTGTCTCTGTGGAGTGCAGCCTCATGGTTATGGTTGTCCCTTCTCCGGGTTTACTCGATTTCACCAGTATTTTGCCCTCATACTTTTCCAGGCTGTTCTTTGCATGGTAGAGTCCCAGACCATGTTCCGGCCCTTTGGTGGTGGTACCCCTTTCAAAGATACTTTTCCACTTCTGTTTATCCATGCCATATCCGGTATCGGATATGTCTATGAATATGTATTCGTCCTGGTTTGTAATGGTTACAGACAACTCTTTCCTCTCTGATTTCTCCATGGCTTCGGCTGCATTTATAATCACTATCTCCAGACAGGTTTTCAGGCACTCAGAATCTACTCTGGCTACAAGATCTCCCCTGGCGGATATGGCTATTTCATTTATTCCGTATTCTTTCAGTTTCTCATTCAGAGCTGACGTGGTGCTGTTTACAGCAGTGAGAACGTTGGTGCTGCAAAGACTGAGAGCCTTGCGGCGGATTTCTTTCACTAAGTTTATCAAATTCCTGGCAATCGGTGAGATCCTCTTGCAATTCTTTCTGGTGCTCTTATGTGATAGTGAGGATGAGTTGATCTGCTCAATCAGCCCTTCAATTTTAGCGGTGTGTTCTTCCAATTCTGTAAGGTCAAGTTCCAGTTCTTTCTGCTTTCCGCCGAGAACAGGAAGCTTCCTGAGCAGTCCGCTGGTGAAATCGTTATAGGTTTTGATTATTGTTTCCAGACGGCGTATATATTCAGCGAATCGGGTATCATCCGGATCAGGAATAGCATCGCAGTACAGGGCCAAACGCTCCAGATTGCTTCTGGCAATTCCGCTGTGCCCGAAAGCTGTCAATGATGCCAGGAGTTCCTCGTATATTCTCTTTGCTTTAATTTTCCTGCGGTCCTGGCTGCGCGATTTTGATTTGAATATTGTAATAGCTGAACCAAGTGTAAGGCCAGCGATCAGGCCAACGGCCAGCAGAATCAAGGGGTTTTTACCGGAGCCGGAGGCAAAGAAGTTTTTATGAAGCTTGACCACATTGATTTTGCCCAGAATGTATATGAGTAGAAGATTAGTTTCCCTGGTCGAAATCATTTCCGCTTCCATTATGTAATCGCTGAAGGTTCTTTCACAGATTGGCTGCAGGTCTTCATCGAACATCATTGCTTTATTCTCACCAATGGCAGCTACAATTTCTTTCTCTCCGTTTCTGGTAAAGTCCTGAACGCATCTTAATATGACGAGAATATTGTTTTGATATTCAAGCTTTCGCTCCAGCCTGCCATTCAGAATCTGTATACTGCCGGACTGGTCTGATATTATTATCTCCTTCTTTGTATCCCTGTCCATGTCAGCGGAGAAAATTTTATTAATTTCACTATGCATATCCATGTAGAGTTGTACTACACCGGTTTTCAAATCAATAACTTCGAGCCGGTGGGGATAATTTATATTACCCTTCAATTCCCTGCTTACAATTACTTCATGGATTCCATCTGAATCTATGTCAGATACCGTAAAAGCCCATTGATTCATATAAGAAGCGGTCCTTAAGCTCCAGAGAAGGTTAAAATCCTGGTCTAATGCATACAGGTAACTTTGATCATCTGTGAAATCATCCACCCGGTAACCGTTATCTACGGATAGGGTTGAGAATATAATTATTGTTTCCCCGGTATTTTGAATATTAATTGTGTATAATTTACTTGCTATCCCTGCTATCTTGAACGAATCAAGCTTCTTGCCGGTTGCATATGAAAATTTGATCAATTCCCTGGGGATAATGTCGAATCCGGCACAGAGATGACATATTATCTCCTTAATTCCGTCATGGTCGAGATCGACAGAATCCTTAATTTTAAATCCCCCGTCCCATTTTCCGCTGTTATCTCTGTCTGATATGGGCAGTGTTTCCAGTTTTTTTATGAATTCTTGGGTAATGGGATCATAAATTTCCAGCCAGGCAGTTGAATCTGATACAAGAGCTACGATCATCTCACCCCGGCCATCGCCATCCAGATCAGAAATATGTACATCCTTTACTCTACCTTTACGGAAGTTAATCTGCCAGTCAGTGTGCCGCTTTTCATCATACAGCGAATATTTTACAACCATGCCGCTTATACCTTCCATGGTTCCTCCGAAGGTATAGATCTCCTTTATTCCATCACCGTTACTGTCGCCGGTAGTGAAAAACTCTGTTCTGATAAAAGTAAAAGTTTCCATTGAGTAGTCCATGTTGTTATTTGCGGATAGTGTTGAAGGGCAGACTGCAAGTAATGAGATGACAATTAACGAAGCCAATCTCCTTGCCATTTTTAATGAATTTATACCCATGCGGTGATGATATCATGAATTCCGGCCGGGAGCAAGTAGAGTTAATCCGGTCGAGATTGTAAACCGGTACTAGAGTACTGCCAACTGGAGTTGCTATTTTCTTGGCTATCGTCCGGGTTCAGCAATATTCCATACACGGAAATACTCCAGCAAAACCAAGCTAATTGTTAATAATAAAAAGAGTTAGAAGAAACATGCGGTTATGCATCAATTAGGCAGCCCGCTGGTATTCTAATTGCCATATGGATATACAGACGGTGAAATTTGCTATTAGACCAGCAATAAAAAGGCAAGATGTCCGGGATAAGAATGGAAAGCTGCAAACAGTTTGGAGGGACTCTCACTGGAGATTTATATCCGAGTGTAAAAGTGGAGATGAATGAATCATATTCTTTTCGCTGAAGTGGTTTAGATCAAAAGTGAATTATCCGGGCCTGGTGGTTCCATTAAATGACCGGGTATTCGAAAATAGAGCACCGGAGGGGATAAATATTTTTACAGAATGGAGGGGGAATTATGAAAGTTGGCAAATCATTTTAACTGTTTCTGGTATTAGTATTATGTCTCTCAACTTCACTTTCAGCATCCGGAGAAAAAATCACTGCTGGATTACAACCTAAAATCCGGCTTTCCGGCCATGAGGATTTGATCCCTGTCATTGTTAGATTCAGTTCGCCTTTGCAGGGAAATCAAATCAGAAATATGCTGGGAAACGGATCAAAGCAGATTAGGCGCGAACGCCTGATCAGTCAGCTCAAATCAGCGATGACTGAAAACAGGGATGAGGCCTTTTCAATAATTAATGAATCCTAAATTGAGCGGTTTTCATCTATTGAGTACATTTTATCAGTGTTGAGGGTATTGAGCAAGCCGATTTAGTAATGGTCGGCCGCTTGTGCGTCAGATAGCTTTTTGGAAGAGACAAATATCAGTGGAGAATGGTATCTTCCTGATAACCGGGCGCATTCTGGACAGACGAATCCCCCTTTTGCCTCTATTTTGACATTTTTAGTGGATCTTAAGCCCAGGAAAAAACAGGCGGGGAGTTGCAGCGCATCCAGAGAGACCGAAAGCGAAGATTTTCCCAGGTGGAACGGGTAACCTTGAGAATGATCCTGCCCGCATGACTTACTATCTTAGCGGCAAAATCGATAATCAGACGGCGAACGGTTGTCGGATATGAGCTCACCGGCACCACCTGCTCAGCCACATCCTCCTTGAAAGATTCAAGAAGGAAAAAGGACAGGAGCATGATGTAATACCAGGCGGTATTCTGGTTGAAGCGCTTGAAGGGCAATGTTTCACTGGCGAAGTCCTTAAGGGCTCTGAAGACCAACTCATCAGCTCCTCTGTCGTGGCAGGTTTCGATGATACCCT
>CAZTHK010000020.1:0-60967 GCA_964613215.1 uncultured bacterium
GGCGGATTATACGAGGTCGGAAGCCACGGGCTTTAGCCCGTGGAGTTCGTTCACTATAAAAGGGCCGTTTTATGCGCTGATTGCGAATAGGGGCTGTTTATTAATTCCGGTAGTAACTCTTGATTCTTCCCCAGCTGGACTCACCGGTGGCGGTGACTCCCCGCAGGCTTATCTGGTAGACTTCCAGTCCCAGTGCCGTAGTTTGAGCTTCCAGCCTGATGGTATAATCTTCATGGTAAAGCTCGGCCCTGTCACTCCCGGTGACAGTTATCAGGCTGCCTCAGCCATATCCATTACCGGTGAATTCGTAGTAAATGTTCTGGGAATCCATCACCCCTTCCGGGATTAGAGTAAGCTTGAGTTCATAGCTGATGTAAAGTTCCCCCACCACTGAAAGTTCCGCATTGCTGGTTCCGAATTCCCTGGGCGAGATCTGATACTCCACCCACTCTCCTTCGAAGTCCAGGCCGGTGAGATATCCCTGAGAGCCGCTGATGGGATTTCCCGAGATGTTATAAGAAGAGGTGTATTCAGAGGCTTTTATCAGTATATCCTCGCCCTGTATTCCACCGGCCGGAAGTAAAGTCAGTACCACCGTTATAATTAATATGGAAAAATGCAACTTCATGTAAATCAACTGCGTATCAGGAACTATGATTCCAAGGGATTTATAGATTCCTGTTAAGAGTACCATATTTTACCTGCGGAATCAATTATTGCTTTTATTACCCCAGGGGATGTTGTTATAATTTCCTGTTTTTATTTGCGAGAAAGAATTTTTCCCTTAGTCCCGTTTCAGGGTAAAAGGAGGCATAAAGATGAAATCGTTTTTCCGAACCTTCTTCGCATCCCTGCTGGCCATTATAGTGATACTGCTGATAGTGATAGGGGGTGTGGCCTTAAAGTCTTCACAGAAGAGTGATATCAAAGATGACTCCTACCTGGTAATCGATCTTTACGGGGAGGTATCGGAATATGATCCACCTGCCAGTTTTACCAGTGTTATGGGAGAGGGTCCCGAAACCCTTCAGAGGATTCTGACCAATCTGAAAATGGTTCAGGCGGATGAACGCATAGATGGAGTAATTCTGAAGATGTCCGGGAATAACACCGCCGGCTACGCCAAGCTCGAAGAGATGCGCAGGGCTGTCAACAGGGTGAGGAAGGCTGGAAAGAAGGTCTACGGTTACTCCGACTCGATGAACCGCAAGACATACTATCTGGCCTCTGCCTGTGATTCCATCTTTATGCCCCCTACCGCCTACTTCAATTTTGTGGGATTCGCATCGGTCAGCACTCATATAAAAAACACTCTGGACAAGCTGGGAATCAAACCCAACCTCCACCGGATAAGGGATTATAAAAGCGCTGCGGAGATGCTGATCCGCACTGATATGTCCGCTGAGGCCAGAGAGAATGATGAGTGGATGCTGCGGGAACAGTGGGAAATATTCACTGCTGCCATGAAGAAAGACCGCGGCCTGGATGAAGATAAGGTGAAGGATATCATGGAGATGGCGGTATTCTCCTCTGCTGAAGCCATGGAGTTCGGTCTGATAGACGGGATCAGGTACTGGGATCAGCTGGAAGAGGGGGTAAAACAGCAGGACCAGGATGAGCTCAGGACAGTCTCCCAGAGCCGTTATTCCAAGGAGGATCCGGATGACCTGGGTCTGGGGGGAGATAAGAAGATAGCGGTGATTCATGCCCAGGGAATGATCGCCGGCAGGAAGAACAGGACAGATCCGCTTATGGGTGCGGTGATGGGACATGAATCTATCAGAAAGGAAATCAAACGTGCCCGGGAGGATGATGATGTGGCGGCCATAGTGTTCCGGGTGGACAGTGGGGGGGGAGAGGCCCTGGCCAGCGATCTGATGGGGCATGAGGTGGAGATCACCACCAGGGAGAAGCCGGTAGTAGTCTCCATGGTGGATGTTGCCGCTTCGGGGGGATATCATATCTCCTACCGGGCCGACCGGATCGTAGCTGATTCACTTACCGTTACCGGTTCCATTGGATCGATCAACATGAAATTCAATATGAAGGAGCTTTATAATAAGATGGGTATAACCCATGACTGGGTGGCCAGGGGACCCCGGGCCATGATGTATTCATCCTTCAGGGATTTCAGCGGGGAGGAACAAAAGCGTTTCGAGGAGGAGCACTGGGAGGGATTCAACCACTGGCTCCGGGATGTGGCGGAACACCGGGGAATGACATTTGAGGAAGCTGAGAAACTGGCTCACGGCAGGGTATGGTCGGGACGCCAGGCGGAAAGTAACGGTCTTATCGATGAGGTGGGCGACCTGGAGAGGGCCATAGAGCTGGCCAGGGAACTGGCTGAGATTCCCCCTGATGAGGATGTGGGAGTAGTCCATTATCCCAGAAAGAAGGGATTAATGGATATGATACTGGGAGGGGAAAGAAGTATGAACAGTGTGGTTAATTACCTGATATACAGATATATCCGGACCGATCTGACGGAAACCTGGAACATGATTGCCGGAGGGGGGATGTGGATGTGGAGTGGCGGAGGGGTTAATTAGTGTTATAGTATGCCGGGTTCACAGAGTGCACCGGTGTCAATAGCCGGATGACAGATTGCCGGCAGCAAAGACCTGGCTGAGTACTGCCGGGCGAGCGGGCTGTTTAAACAATTAGAGCCAGAGGTGTAGCATCCGGCCTGCTGTCTCTGGCGGCGGTGTTTTAACCCCGGTGTGTCAATATTATGATGAGTGGAGTTTCCCCAAAAAATTACCCAGCGATTTTGAAACACCAGGCATCGGAACAATGCGGATCGAATAAAATTGGGGAAACTCCAATATGATGACCGTACCGAAGATTCTTTCCGGTGACAGGCCAACCCGGACTCATTGGGCTCGGGTTCATTCCCCTCCAGTTGGTGGAGTTACCGGGGTGCCGGAATCATGAAGAAATCATCACCGATAAGCGGCGGGGATAACCGGCAATTACCGGATTATTCGCGGATCGGGGTTAACTTCTATCCTCCCGCCGGGCTGGAGGTTTGAAATTATGATATTTTTTCTTTATAGTGGAAGGCAATCCAACAGGCTGGACGGATCAGTACATGTTTGCATTATAATATCATGCAGGGGGTCAGATGGTGAGAAAATTTGTATTATGTTTATGTTTTGCTGTAGCGGCGGGATTGATGCTGATGGCTTCGATATGCTACTGCAGCGAAAAGCATCCCTTCACCGCCGGTGATCTATGGAAGCTTAAGCGGCTCCAGTCCCCGGCTCTTTCGCCGGATGGAAGTGTGGTTGCGGTGGTGGTTACTGATTATGACATGGAAAGCAACAAAGGCAATGGGGACATATGGCTGGTAAATACGGATGGATCGGGAGCGGGGAGGTTCACCACAGGGGAAACCACGGAGGGCTCCCCCTGCTGGAACAGCACAGGCGATATGCTGGCCTTTACCGCTGAACGGGGGGGTGATAAGGCTCAGTTGTGTGTGATCCCCCGCCGGGGGGGAGAGGCCAGGGTGATAACCGATATGCCCCTGGGAGTATCCAATCCCAGATGGGTGCCCGGAGAGGATAAGATCCTGTTTGTGTCGGAAATCATCCCCGGATATAACGGCGATCTGGAGAGCCTGCGGGCCCAGCTTAAGGAAAAGGAAGAGGACAAAATCACCGCCCGGACCACTGAAAACCGCCTTTACCGGTACTGGGATCACTGGTATACCGATGGTACCATCCCCCACCTGTTCATCATAGATATCGACACCGGCGAACTGACCGATCTGACCCCGGGGTGGGACCGGCTGTTCAACTCCTACGGAGGGATAGACTATCATATATCTCCGGAGGGTGATGAGATTGCGTTTGCCGCCCTCAGAAATGATCCTCCCTACGATTCTCTTACCACAGATGTGATCCTGATGCCCCTTGAGAACCGCGGACATTACCGGAATATCACTCTGGAGAATGTGGCGGATGATTTCGCCCCCCGCTATACTCCGGACGGCAGGTATATCCTTTATGGACGCCAGAGGATAGTGGGGTTTTACGGAGACCGGGTGAGGTTGATCCGCTATGACAGGGAGACCGGGGATAAGATCAATATTACCGGTGATTTCGACCGCTCTCCCTCCGGCTGGGTGGCCGGCGGGGAGGATAATATGGTCTACTTCCATGCCGGAGACCGGGCTATGGAATCCCTCTTCCGGGTGAGCATCGAGGGAGGGAGTGTGGGGGAGGTATTCAGAGGGGGAACCAACTCCTCTCTCCATCTGATACCATCGGGGAGGATAGTATTCATGCATCAGGACAACTCACAACCAAACTGTATCTGTACGGTCAGAAGGAGTGGAGGCGGTTTCCGCCAGATTACCTCCTTCAACCGGGATGTTCTCTCCCGGATAGAATTCGGCGGGATGGAGAATGAATGGTTCAGGGGTGCCGGGGGAGACCTGGTGCAGATGTTTGTTCTCTATCCCCCCGGATTCGATTCCTCCAGGAAATGGCCACTGCTGGTGCTGGTGCACGGAGGGCCTCACGGAACCTTCGGGGATGAGTTCCATCCCCGCTGGAACGCACAGGTCTTTGCCGCACCGGGTTTTGTCACCGCCATGGTGAATTTTCACGGATCATCCAGCTTCGGGCAGGAGTTTACCGATGCTATCACCGGTGCTCACGGAAAAAAGCCCTTTACCGATGTCATGAAGGCTGTGGATACACTGCTGACCCGGGGGTTTATAGACCGGGAGCGTATGGCGGTGGCGGGCGGGAGTTACGGGGGATATCTGGCCAGCTGGATCGGGACCCGGACGGACAGGTTTGCCTGTATTATAAATCATGCCGGAGTGTTTGACCTCTGTGCTCAGTTCGGTTCGGATGTCACCTTCGGCCGGTCCAGAGCTTACGGAGGGACACCATGGGACAATCTGGAGAGGGTGATAAGATGGAGCCCCGCCCATAACATGAAGAATTATTCCACCCCCACCCTGGTTATCCACGGAAGGATGGACTTCCGGGTGCCGGTGGGTAACGGGCTGGAGATATACGGCATGCTCAAAGCCATGGGGGTACCGGCCAGGTTGATCTATTTCCCCGATGAAAATCACTGGGTCCAGTCACCCCGGAACTCAATATTCTGGTACCGGGAGTTCCATGAATGGCTGGACCGGTTCATAGGGGCCGGGCCGGGGGATTGATCCCCGGGGGCAACAACACCGGGGGAGCCCTTGAGTGATCAGAAGAAGGATAAATTATAGAACAGGTTGACGGGTGGGGGATAAGCCCGCCCGTATGAAAAGGGGAGAATCAATGAGAGTTGTGATCAATGAATTGCTGAATCATTCAATGCTGGTAATGATGGGATTTATGATCTGCATTGTCTTCTCCGTAGATGCAGAGGGGCATGACAGGTTGACCGGTAGAATAAATAATTCCCGGTCGGAGGTGATAGCGGAGGAGGGGATGGTGTGCGCATCCCAGCCGCTGGCCGTTCAGATTGGAGTGGATATTCTTAAAGCAGGTGGTAATGCGGTGGATGCAGCTATCGCAGTTAATGCCGCTCTGGGACTGATGGAACCGGTAGCCAATGGAATAGGGGGAGACCTGTTTGCCATAGTATGGGATGCCCGCACGGAGAAACTATACGGGCTGAATGCCAGCGGGCGTAGTCCATATCTTTTAGATATCGAAGAGGTTAAACAGAAGGGATACTCCCGGATGCCCTATACCGGGGTGCTTCCCCAGACTGTGCCCGGGTGTGTGGACGGCTGGTTCGAACTGCACGGCCGCTTCGGCAGCATGTCTATGGATAGTATCCTTGCCCCCGCCATCAGATATGCCCGGGAGGGATTCCCGGTAACAGAGGTGATAGCCTATTACTGGAAGGTGGGAAGCGAAAGATTGAAGGATCAACCCAATTTCGCCAAAACATACCTGCCCGGAGGCAGGGCTCCGGTGAAGGGGGAATTATTCCGTAATCCCGGCCTTGCCCGGACATACCAGGCTCTGGCTGAAGGGGGGAGGGATGTATTCTACCGGGGCGAGATTGCGGAGACCATAGACAGTTTCATGAAGCGGGTGGGAGGATATCTGAGGTACCGGGATTTCAAAGAGCACACCTCCACCTGGGTCGATCCGGTAAGCGCATTATACCGGGGTTACCGGGTGTGGGAATTGCCTCCCAACGGTCAGGGAATAGCAGCTCTCCAGATTCTGAATATCCTGGAGGGGTTCGATATCGCCGGAATGGGCCGTAACAGCGCCGATTACATTCATGCATTGGTAGAAGCCAAGAAGCTGGCCTTCGAGGACAGGGCGCGGTATTATGCCGATCCGGACTTTGCCGATGTTCCGGTAAAGGGGCTGATATCAAAGGAGTACGCCGATGCCAGAAGGAAGCTCATCGATTTTGACCATGCCGCCCGGGAGATAGATCCGGGCGATCCCGGGCTGGAGAGCGGGGAAACCACCTATCTGGTGGTGGCTGACCGGCACCGGAACTTCGTATCGCTGATTCAGAGCAACTATGCCGGTTTCGGTTCCGGGCCGGTGCCGGATGGCCTGGGGTTCTGCCTGCAGGACAGGGGAGCCCTGTTCAATCTGGATTCCTCCCATCCCAATGCACTGGAGCCTCATAAGCGGCCCTTCCACACCATAATCCCGGCCATGGTGACCAGGGATGAGAAACCGGTCTTTGCTTTCGGGGTAATGGGCGGTTCCATGCAGCCTCAGGGGCATACACAGATTCTGTGTAATATTATCGATTTCGGTCTGAACATCCAGGAGGCGGGCGATGTCCCCAGGGTGAGACACTACGGTTCCTCCCAGCCCACCGGCGGTGAGATGAAGGATGGAGGAAGGGTGGCCTGCGAGAGCGGTCTGTCACCGGCGGTGATCAGGGAATTGATCCGGCGGGGGCACCATGTAGTCAGGGCTAATGGCGGTTTCGGCGGATATCAGGGAATTTGGTGGGATCACCAAAGCGATGTTCTGATAGGGGGAACCGAATCCAGAAAGGACGGATGTGCCATAGGTTACTGATGGATTTTTTCTGTCCCGGGGCTATTATGTCCCGCCATCCCCGGGGGACGTGGGCGGAAGTTCCGGTCAGGGCACCTGTACCCTGGGGATGCATTCATGGAGTCTTACCAGCAGTTCGTAGTTAACCTTGGAGGTAAACTCGCTGAAGGAGGCCACCGATATCTGCTGATCACCCTGTTGGCCGATCATCACCACCTCGTCTCCCTTCTTAACGCCTGGTATCCCGCTGACATTTACTGTGATCATGTTCATGTTGACCAGTCCGATCACATCTGCAGTTCTTCCGTGTATCAGTACCCTCCCCAGGTTACTGAGGGAGCGGCTGTACCCCTGGGAATAGCCCACCGGGATCACCGCTATGGTGGTTTCATCTTCGGCTATATAATTGGTATTGTAGCCGATGAACTCACCCACCTTGACATCCTTCACCTCCATCACCCTGCTCTTCCAGGCGATTACCCGGCGGAGGGGGTTGGTCTTCCTCTGGTTGTGCTGGAGAAAAAATATGTAAGTCTCTTTGCCGGGCCAGAAGCCGTACTGCATGATTCCCATCCTGACCATGTCCATTCTGGTCTTGGGATATACGATGGATGCAGCGGAGTTGGCGGTATGGCGGTATTGAGGTACCAGTCTGTGACTCAGGAAGCCTTTGTACAGCCGGTTGAATTTGGTCATCTGCTTTTTCACCCTGACATGATTTGCTATACTGTCCGCTCCGGCATAGTGGGTGCAGAGCCCCTTGAACTCTATGTGCGCTGTGTTGGCCAGCATGAATTTCCTGAGCTTGCGCATTTCATTCGGCTGAAAGCCGGTCCTGTTCAGACCGGTTTCCATCTCTACATGTATGATGGCTTTTCTGGCCTTCCGGGCGGCGATTTGCACCGCTTTTCTCAAACGGTCCATCTCGAAGACGTAGAATTCTATTCCATTGTCTATTATCCACTCCAGATCACTGTCCTCTATATATCCCATGATCATTATAGAGCTCTCCGGTCTGCATACCCGGTGTGTCCGCCTGGCTTCGGCTGAATCGAATACGGCGAAGTGATCAATCCCGCATTCTTCGGCCAGAGGTACAAACACTTCAATGCCATGCCCGTAGGCATTTCCCTTTACCACTGAAGAGAGTCTTACATCTCTGCCTATATATTCCCTCAGGAACCCCAGGTTATTTATAACACTGGACCGGCTGATTTCCATTACCGAGGGACTGGACATCTTTTTTTCCCCTCTGTAAAATTCATCTGTTGCAGTGGAGTGTTTAATCACTCCCCTGTATTTATTCTTGACCTGCATATGTCATTCCCTCCTTCCCAATCCAGCGGTTTTTTCCACCACCGAGGTAAACATATTTATCCCCGGGGCGATTATTTCTTCTGGAAAATCAAAGTCGGGATTGTGAATGCTGGGGTGGTCCAATCCCGAACCCAGGCCAAACATGGCCCCACAGTATTTTTCGGTGAAGTGACCAAAATCCTCCGACCATTTAAAGGGTTTCTCAATATACTGAAGCCTGTAAGCATTATCAGATACTGCAGATTTGATAAATTGGACGCATTTTTCATGGTTGACCGTGGCGGGGAATTCTTCCGTCCACTCCACCTCACAGCCGATATCGTCGCCGGCAGCGATATCTTCCGCCCTGGATGCGGCGGTCCGGGATAGGGCCTCCATATCATCGTTCCTGTAGGAGCGGAGGGTGGCAATAACTTCGGCATAGCCGGGAGTGGTCCCGAAGGCGATCTCCCCCAGCCTTACATGGATGACTGTGGCCAGCTTGAAATCCCTGAAACCGTCCTGCTCATCCTTCAGCCGGTTGAGCATCTGTACTATCCGGGCCATCACCGGGGCGGGACTGTTCCCCTTCTCCGGCTCAGCTGCATGCGAGGTCTTGCCGGATAATTTAATGATCATTCCTCTGGAGGCGGCTGCAAAATTCTGCCTGCTCAGCACGATGGATCCTCTGGGGAAGCCGGGGAGGTTGTGCATGGCGAATATGTAATCGGGCTGGACATCACCGAACTTCCCGTTCCTTATGACCATATCCGCTCCCCTGCCGGTCTCTTCTGCAGGCTGAAACAGAAGCACCACCCTACCCCTTTCCGGCTTGCGCCGGTGGAGTAGGGGGGCAAGCCCGGCAACTATGGTCATGTGTCCGTCATGGCCGCAGGCGTGCATTACATTCTTCCGGGTGGAACGGTAATCGAACCGGTTGATCTCCTGTATTGGAAGGGCATCCAGCTCGCACCTGATCATAACGGTGGGGCCACTCTCCGATCCATCGAAGACGAAGGCCAGTCCCTCTCCCCCCAGGCCGGTTATGATCTCATCCGGGTGGTACTGTTCTATATATTCCACTATGGTCCGGGCGGTTTCATGTTCCCGGCCGGACAGCTCGGGATGGCGGTGCAGCCGTCTTCTCAGTTCTATGTATTCTTGTGGTATTCTGTCTGACATTATCCTCCGCCTGTATTAGTTGTGCCGATCTCCGGCACATAAAGGGAATTATCAAGCAATATTGCTGCCATTTGTTTAATTAGCAGATATTTACACGCCCGGGACGTTGATGCTGATCTCTTCTCTGGATCCCCTCTATACCGCTCTTTCAAGATCATCCGGTATACCAGCCTTTCACTTAAGTTCGAAAGATCACCGGATGAAGTTCAGACAATTTTTGCCGGCACCTGGGAAGTTATTAATGAGTATGGAACAATGCAAGCCCTAATTGGCATAAATTGCGTATTGATCATCGGAATGTCTGCTTCCGGTATCGGTTATGTAAAAAACATACAGAGGTATGGGCGGATCCGGTTATCAGGAATTGCTTGTATGGAGTCTTCACATCAGTTTAAGCTACCGGTAGAATTAAACAAGGGGTGATGTTGATTGTGATTTAAAAATGTAGTCCCGGATGCAAAAGGTTTTTCCGGTTGAGTGGTGGCTGTTAATAGAATAAATTTCATGAAGAACCGTAATCTGCAACATTAACGGCTCTGATTCGAAACCGGGATTTCGAAACCCGGAAATAGATGTAACCGGCAACCAGTCCTGAATCAGCAGGGATAAACAAGAGCAATGAAACCACTATTCAAATGCGAACTGAAATATTTCCCCCATACTCATCTGATGCAGATCTACACAGGATTTCAACAGCTCAAAGCCGCCGGGCTGGTGCATCTTTCCATAAAAAAAGCAGATAAGATACCTGTTAAACCTCTGCTCGAAGTTAGAGTCGATGATAGGATTGATATTGTTTATGATACCATGGACGGCTATAACTGGATAAGCGGCAGCATCGAAGATAACCTGGAATTTTTCAAGAACAATATATCCGCCCACTTTTACTTCAAGAGGAGTTATAACCGTGAAATCCGTAAATTTGCTCCTCAAAATTGCAGAGTTTATCCCCTGGGTATTAATTATCACATCATGCCAGAGGGGAGGGACTTTAAGAGTGTGAGGGAGATAATCAGGGAGATCATAAAGAATAACAGTATCGCTGCGAAGATTTTTGATTTTATCGGGCCCTTTTACAGCAGGGATTTTGAGTGTCCCCCTTTTATTCCTCAACATGCCGGGATACTGTTCTTGACCAGGCTTTGGGACCCGGAAGACGAGCCTTTGGATTATTTGAAGGAAGAAAGAAGGAACATAAACAGAAAGAGGATTGAATTCGTCAAGGCATGCAGAAAGGAGTTCGGGGATATTTTTAGGGGAGGAATAAGAGCGGATGAATTTTCACTGAGGCGTTCCGGAGAACTGGTTATGCCTTACCGGCTGACGAACAAAAATGCCTTTCTCGACAGTATCAAAAAGAGCGCTGTTTGTATTGCCACCACCGGCTTGCACGGCTCCATCAATTGGAAATTCGGTGAATATGTCGCCGCTTCCCGGGCTGTAATTTCAGAGCCTCTGCTATATCAGGTTCCGGGTAGATTCGAGCGGGGGGTTAACTATCTGGAATTCAGAAAGGCGGATGAGTTAGTGGATAAAATATCCGGTTTGCGCTCTGACCGGGAGAAACTTTTTGAAATAATGTGTAATAATTTCTATTACTATCATACACATTTGAGACCGGACATGCTGGTATTAAATACACTCCTGAAAATTCACAGCAGCAGCTTAAGTTGATTCTGCAAAGTTTACTTTTATCTTTATGAATTATCCGGGCGTGAGAGATTGAACAGGAAAAAGATAAGATTGATCCATAAGACTCTCTGGGTTACCGCAAGGCATCCTGAGATTCTGCTGAGTAAAAAGAAATATATCTTTATAATGAGTCATATGAGAGGCTACACCTCCCTGCTGGCTCATATCTTAGGTAGTAATGAAGAAATATCCGGTTATTCGGAGATGCATCAATCCTATAAGGGGTGGTTGGATCTGGTTAAGCTGAGATATAAAATATATTTTTCCGGTGAAAATCCGGAAGGCAAATATTTGCTGGACAAGATTCTTCATAATCACCACCATCTGTCAGAATCGGTCATAAACAGGAAGAATGTATTCCTGATCTTTATGATAAGAGAGCCCGGGAAAACTCTTAAAAGCATAATAAACATGGACAGGTCCCTTCTTGATAAGTTTGATACCGGGGATGCGCTGGATTATTATGTAAAAAGACTGGAAGAATTAAAATCCTGCGCTTCCCTTCTGGAAAGAAAGCCATTATTCATACAAGCCGAAGACCTGTTAAGAAAAACCAGATATTCCCTCGGATTCTTAACCGATCATTTACACCTGAAAAACAGTCTGAAGGAACATTATAATCTATTCAGGCATACCGGAGAACCGGGGTATGGTGATCCCTTTTCAGAGATAAAGGCGGGCAAAGTCAGAAAAGAAGAGAAGGATTACAGTGAAATATACATACCGGATGATATGTTGAATCAAGCCAGCAGTGCTTATGCAGAATGCCGGAAGATATTACTGCAAAAATGCGAGCACTTCCGGCCCAAGTGGTGAGACAGATTACCAGCCTTTTCCTTATGGTCATCCTCGATCCGTCAATAATACAATTGATAATACTTTTCTTTTTGGCCAATTGGAGCCGCTTTCTCTGCTGCTGTTGCAATATTGTAACTCCTCCGACTGTGGCGGGAAGAAAGGATTAAGAGTATTGCCGGGTTGGCATATCATCGAGAAGGATCTTTGGCCGGTCTCCACAATTTTGACGGATTGAGGTTAATATTATAACTTTTCATGGCACAGCTTGACGGTACAGCAATAATTTTTAAGATAAGAAGACAGCAGACCGGCAAAGTGCCAGTTTCACTCCGGTGCCCGGTGGTTCAGAACGCTGTCCATATCCCGCCAGCCGCGGAATTCTCAGGCTCTGCACCCCCGACTCGCTATCTTTTGATTCTTCCGGTCGGAAAACCATGCCCGCTCGCTGCTCGAGGGTTTTGAAATGCCGGGCACTGTAATCATCCCGGTCGGATAAAAATCGGGGAAACTCCAACCAGCCTCACATGTTGCGCTGCGGCAAGTTAATATTTTACAATTGGTTGCCTGGCAGTAAGGCTGTCTTCGAATAACACAATTGCATTATTGCAACTATAATGTTTGCATTTTTTCATCTATTGTGTTTTTTTATTGAGTGAGGGTATAAAAGATCGCTTTCGAAGGAAAAAATGATATGAAAAACCGTACCGATATAATTCTCGACAGTATTGCCGACGGTGTATTTACAGTTGATCGGAACTGGAGGATAACCTCGTTTAACGCTGCTGCTGAAAGGATAATCGGGATTACCAGGGAGGAGGCCACAGGCAAGATATGTGCAGAGGTGTTCAGGGCCAATATATGCGAGACCGACTGTGCCCTGAGAAAGACCATGGACACCGGCAATCCGGTGGTTAACAGGGAGATCAAGATACTTCGTTCAGACGGAACTTCGGTTCCGGTTACCATATCCACAGCCCTGCTTAGAGATGAGGAGGGTGAGGTTATCGGGGGGGTGGAGAGTTTCAGAGATCTCTCCATGGTGGAGGAGCTACGCAAAGAGGTAAAGGGCAGCCACACTTTTGAGGATATCATAAGCAAGAACCATGAAATGTGCCGTCTCTTCGATATTCTTCCTGAAATTGCCGAGAGTGACAGTACTGTGCTGATTGAGGGTGAATCCGGAACCGGCAAGGAGCTGTTTGCCCGGGCTATTCACAGCCTGAGTTTCAGGAAAGAGAAGCCGGTGGTAACGGTCAACTGCGGGGCACTGCCGGATAACCTTCTGGAAGCCGAGTTGTTTGGATATAAGGCCGGCGCCTTCACAGATGCCAGGAGGGATAAGCCGGGGAGATTTGATCTGGCCCCGGGGGGTACCATATTTCTGGATGAAATAGGCGATGTTTCACCGGCCATGCAGACCAGACTGTTGAGGGTATTGCAGGATGGTGTCTATGAGCCCCTGGGAGGCACCCGGCCGAGAAAGGCAGATGTCAGGATAATTGCGGCAACCAACCGCGATATCGATGCTATGGTGGAGGGTGGGAAATTCAGGACCGACCTCTTCTACCGTGTGAATGTGGTCCGGCTGAAGCTTCCCCCCCTGAGGGAGAGACGGGAGGATATACCGCTGCTGGTGGATAACTTTATCCGGAGGTTTAATCATATCAAGGGCAAACCCATTCAGGGTGTATCTCCGGAGGTGATTGCCATACTTATGAAGCACGATTTCCCGGGAAATGTGAGGGAGCTGGAAAATATTATAGAACACTCCTTTGTACTTTGCAGGGGTTCGGTTATACGTCCCGAACATCTTCCCGGTGATATCCGGCCTGATCAGCCGGAGGAGTTGCCGGGCCAGCCGGGGAGCCTGGAGGAGATCGAGGCCCGTTTCATCATGGATGTTCTGAGAAAGAACGACTGGAACCGGAGGTCGGCCGCCGCCGAACTCGGTATTCATAAAACCACCCTCTGGCGAAAGATCAAAAAACTGGGCCTGAAACTCCCGGCCCGGGATGGACGTTTTAAGCCGGGGAATCACCGTAAGGGTTCTACAGAACCTTGATTGTGCTGACTATTTGCTGCCTAGCCAATTATACTCTATCCCGAACTCAAGGGGTATAAGATATGCTGATTCGGGCAGAAGGATTTTTCCACTACATAATCGGCATATCACCATTATTGCAATAACGCAACAATATAGTATATCTATTGTTTCATTATTGCAATAGTATGGCCTGTATTAATCATCTCTAAAAATTATATTTTTGCTATAAGTTACTTCTATTGTGTGATTTAAGCAGTTATATCTTCAAGCGGAATGTATATGGTATACAAGTTGCGCTGTATAATCTAACAGGAGTGAATCTGTAATGAATGTAGCAATTTCGGTATGGAATGGAAGGGTTTCCCCGGTTTTTGATGCCTCCAGATGTGTGCTTCTGGTTGATACAGAGGGTGAAACCATCGACAGGAGGGGGGAGCATTGCTTCGCCAGCGAGCCTGGCTATAGCAAGATAAGGGAGCTGGTCAACCTGGATGTGGATGTTTTGATCTGCGGCGCCATCTCGAAACGTATGGCATCAGCGCTGGCAGCCTCGGGTGTGGGAGTGATCCCCTGGGTGAGTGGTGGAGTAGATGAGGTGCTGAGAGCGTTTCTTAGAGGTACTCTGAGCAGTGACAGCTTTTCCATGCCCGGGTGCAGGGGGAGGAACAGGTGCAGGTGGGGCGGGAAGCGCGGTGCCGGTGGTATGCGTCGTTTTCCCGGCGGGGAAGCAGAGTGGAAAGGCGGGGGTTGAGAGGGTCAGCCGGGATTGACTGTTGATTACAGAAAGAGAAATGATTAACCAGAGTTTCTGTGTCACCGGTTGATGATGCAGAATGATTAGAGAGGCGAATGGTTGAAGTTAAAATGAATGAAAGGAGGTAACCATTATGCCTGGAGGAGACAGAACAGGACCAGCCGGAATGGGTCCCATGACCGGAAGGGGTGCTGGATTTTGCGCCGGATACAATGTGCCGGGATTCATGAATCCCGTATATGGAAGGGGAATGGGTTATTACGGAGGAGGAACCGGTGGAGGATTCGGAAGGGGAAGAGGAATGGGTGGTGGACGGGGATACCGGAACATGTACTATGCAACCGGTCTTCCCGGATGGGCCAGATACCCTTTCGCTCCGGCGGGAGGCGCCGGCGTTAATCCGCAGATGGCGCCCGGAATGAGCCGGGAGCATGAGATAGAGCTGTTGAATCAGCAGTCCGAATATCTCTCCAATGCCTTACAGGAGGTTAAGAAGCGTCTGGATGAGCTGGAAGCCGAATCTGAAAAGTAGGCCCGGACGGTGAGCTTAGATGCTGGAGGGATATGTAAATACCCGTTCTGAAGGAGGCAGGATAAGTGACCGGAAGAGAATCAGAAACTTCCGCGGGTGAGGATGTCGGTCGGGGGACGGGTGGAGCTCCGGGTTCAGAGGCAAGAACCTGCCGTGATAACCCCGGTTCCGGAATTGCAAGGGGTAAAAGTATTGGAGGGGATGAGGGGGGTAGAGGCGACTCCGGAACCGGGGGTTCCCGGAGGGATGAAGAGAGCTGTTCCGGGGAGGCATTCACCGGCGAGTGTATATGTCCCCGTTGCGGCCGGACTACCCCCCATAGATGGGGTATTCCGTGCAGAGAGTACACCTGCCCCGGCTGTGGTTGCGGGATGATTGGAAGATAATAATTCAGCCGGGTATTATCCCCTGATCATGGTTGCACCGTATACCAGAGGGGTAAAATCACTTGTGGAGAGCAGGCAATATTTACATATTCTATCTTCCGGGTATATTTGCCCGTATCAAGGAGTATACTGTTTCCTGATTCAGTGTTATAATAGGGAGCCTGCTGACCCTGTTACAGCTCCGGGAACTTGACTCGGGCAAATGGCAGGGTTTCTCCGGTTGCCGCCGGAAGAAGCCTGCAGAGGGGAGTGGGGGGGAGGAGCTGATTTTAAGCAGGAATTATATCGCCGCTGCAGATATTTATATCCGAATATTTCCGGTTCCGTTCTGACCGGAGATTATCTGAAGTAACGGAAAAGGAGAAAGAGAGAGTATAATGGCACAGAAAGTTGACCCCAAGGTTAGTAAGCGCCTGGAGAGTATTAATCATAAGATACTGATCCTTTCCGGAAAGGGCGGGGTGGGTAAGAGCACCATTGCCGTTAATTTTGCTACCGCCCTGGCACTGTCGGGCAAGAAGGTTGGTTTGCTGGATATAGATATGCATGGTCCCAGTATTCCCAAACTTCTGGGGGTGGAGGGCAGGCCGCTCCATGGTACCGAAGAGGAAATTATCCCGCTGCAGGCGGGTGAGAATCTGACGGTTATGTCGATTGGATTCATGCTGCGTAAAAGCGAGGATGCTGTAATATGGCGAGGTCCCATGAAGTATAACGTGATAAAGCAGTTTCTGGGGGATGTAAAGTGGGGGGACCTGGATTACCTTATAGTGGATTCCCCTCCCGGAACCGGAGATGAACCGCTTACCATCGCTCAACTGGTGGGCACCGATTCCAGGGCGGTGGTGGTCACCACCCCCCAGGATGTTTCCATATCAGATGTAAAAAAATGTGTGACCTTCTGCAATCAGTTGTCTGTGGAGGTGCTGGGAGTGGTTGAGAATATGAGCGGATTCGTCTGCCCCCACTGCGGGAAGAAAACCGATATATTCAAGAGGGGGGGAGGAGAAAAGATGGCTGCCGATATGGAAATACCATTTCTGGGAAGGGTGCCCCTGGATCCTGAGGTGGTTAATTCCAGTGACAGTGGAAAGGCTTTTGTGTCGAACTTTCCCCACACTGAAACTGGAAAGATATTTTCATCTCTGGTGGCTCCTCTGCTGCGGCTGGATAACGAAGAGAGCAGTGTAGTGGCCGGGGGGGAATCGGGAACCGGCGCGAAGAACAAGGCCGAAACTGAAAAGGGTGACCAATATTCCGGGAAGGTAAAAGTGGCAGAAGCAGAAGGGGGCGGAAAACAAAACAGCAGTGATAACATAACCACCATTGCCCTCCCGGTTGTGAATGGAAAAGTCTGTGACCACTTCGGGCATTGCCAGCATTTTGCCATGGTAGATGCCGATATGAACGAGAAGAAGATAGTTAAAACCGAATTTGTGGATTCTCCCGGTCATCAGCCCGGCCTTCTTCCCCGCTGGCTGCATGAACGGGGGGCGGAAGTGGTGATTGCGGGAGGTATGGGCAGCAGGGCCAGGAATATATTCAACCAGAATGGAATAGAGGTAGTGGTGGGAGCGGGCGGAGGGAAACCTGAGGATATTGTCAGAGATTATCTGGAGGGAACTCTTGAGACCGGTGACAATATCTGTGATCACTGAGAGTTATGAATATAGTAAACGCCTCTTTCTTCAGACACTTCGTCGAACCCATCAATGCCGGAACTATTGATGATCCGGAGGGGGTGGGAAAGTACGGAGACCCCGGATGCGGTGATTATCTGGTGGTATATATAAAGGTGGAGGAGGAGGTAATTACCGATATTAAATTCCTCTGTAAGGGCTGTCCCTCGGCTATAGCTACATCCAGTGCCATGACCGGGATGGTCAAGGGTAAGACCGTCCGGGAGGCTCTTCGGTTAACCGGCCGGATGGTGGAGGATGAGGTGGGGGGGTTAACCGAGGAAAAACGCCACTGTTCCAACCTGGGAATCTCAGCTCTGAAGGAGGCAATAGAGGATTACCGCAGAGGAAAAAGGCAACCTTAATTATTAATCAATGAAAGAGGGATCGGATTAACTGGAAAGGAGTTTTAAGTATGGAGGATCTCAGCAAGAAGCATCAGGAGACCAGGTGTATTCATGGAAGTTTTATTCCGGATGAGAAGGGGGCTGTAGTAACCCCGATATATCAAACCTCCACATTTTCGTTCAGAAATGTTGATCACGGAGCCAACCTTTTCGCCGGGGAGGAAGAAGGGTATATCTATACCCGTATAGCTAATCCCACTATTCAGGGTGTGGAAAAGGCGGTATCCCTTCTGGAAAAAGGGGCTAACGCTATTGGTTGCGCCTCGGGTATGGCGGCGGTCCATCTCATACTTGCCAGCGAGCTGAAGAAGGGAGATCATGTAATCTGCAGTGGTGCAGTATACGGCCCGGTTAATACCATACTCAGAGAAATTGTCACCAGATGGGGAGTGAGTGTGGATTTTGTGGATACCTCCGATATTGAAGCGATAAAGGAAGCCTTGAAGCCTGAGACCAGACTTATACATATTGAAACACCGGGTAATCCCACCAACGTGGTTTCAGATATCCGCGCCATATCGGATCTGGCCCACCAGAATGGGGCCAGGGTATCGGTGGACAACACATTTCTCAGTCCCATCCTGCAGCAGCCCCTGGAACTGGGGGCGGATGTGGTTATGCACTCCATGACCAAGTTCCTCAACGGCCATGCCGACGTGGTTGCCGGTATCGTGGTATTGAAGGACCGGGAGGACTACACCCGTTACCGCAGTAACATGAACCTGATTGGAGGAGTAATAAATCCCTTCGATGCCTTTCTGGTTTCCAGGGGTATAAAGACACTGGCTATCCGGATGAAGCGTCACTGCCGGAATTCGGAGAAGATAGCGAAATATCTGGATATCCACCAGAAGGTGGAACAGGTGCACTTCCCCTGGCTTCCCTCCCATCCCCAGCATGAGGTGGCCAGGAAGCAGATGAAGGGAGCCGGAGGAATAGTAAGCTTCGAGCTGAAGGGCGGCCTGGAGGCAGGCAGGAAACTGATGAATTCTGTGGAACTCCATACCCTGGCGGTCAGCCTGGGTGGAGTGGAGAGCCTGATCCAGCATCCCGCTTCCATGACTCATGCCACCATGGATGCGGAGGAGAGGAGGAAGGCCGGAATAAAAGATGGGTTGGTGCGGATTTCGGTGGGGATCGAAAATGTGGATGAACTGATAGAGGACCTGGAGAATGGATTGGCAGAAGTATAGGCATCGGTCTCCGGAGTGGTTGAACCAACTTCCTGACGGCTGGAGGGCGGAGATTACACTGTATATCCGGATCTCAGGACGCCCATGGGACGGAGATATCATGACAGGTTTGAAATAGAGAGCAAGGAGCAGTGTCCATGAAGTGGAGGCCCATTGAACCAGACCCGGAAATAATCGAAGAGAACAAAAGAATTAACCGGGAACAGTCGGAACTTTACCGCTCCCATGGAATGGAGAGGGAGGAGGCGGTGAAGTTTATCATCGAATCTGCCGGCGTTATAGAACCGCCGGTGCTGGACGTGGGAGCGGGGCAGGGATGGGTAAGCGTGGAACTGGCCAGAAGGGGAATTAAGGTGCACGCCGCCGACTCATCCGAAGAGATGCTTCAGATTTCCTTGCTGAATGCCAAATCATACGGCGTTGAAAAGCTGATTGAATACTACATCACCGACGCTGCTGATCTTCCCTTCCGGGATGATTACTTCAACCTGGTAATAATGGTCAATGTACTGCATCACCTCAAGGATATAAGTCCGGTACTGAGGGAAATATCCCGGGTTATCGCTCCGGGAGGAAATTTTCTGGTATCGGATCTGACCAGGGACGGGTTTGAAATACTGGACCGGATCAGCGAGATAGAGGGTGAAGTCCATGAGGTAGAGAGGGAATACACTATAGACGAGGTGGGCCGGATCCTGCCCGATTTCGGGCTGCACTGCCGGGAGAGGGACATAAGGTTTCAGCAGTACGTTATGCTGGCCGGCAAATCATAGTTGCGCTTCCCCGCGATCAAACCCCTCTACGGCAGTATCTCTGGGTTTACAGGTGTTCCCATTGTATAATAGTAGAAATAATCCGCTATTTTGTGATCCATACACCTGTCAAGCAAGGAGTATGCAGGGCAATGTTTATTGAAGATAACTTCAGCCGGTTAAAGAAGATATCCATATATATGGTAGTAATATTATGTGTTTTCGGGTCCAGTGGAACCGCCCAGGATATTGGAAGGCTGGATTCACTCTCCCGGGCGCATAATCTGAAATTCCTGGAGGGCAGGTCGGAGGCCTACCTTATGGCCGACCAGGGAAGCTGGCCGGTAAGGGGCTTGACCGGCCGGAATGAGTACTTCGAGCTTCAGGTGGTCAGGGGAGGCTTTCCCCGTTATTACAAGACCTGTAATGTGGATGCCGCCAGAACCACCCGGACAGACAGTGTTCAGTACTATGTGGGCGGGGGGGAAGGTATCACCATAGGTCAGTGGGACGGCGGCAGTGTTAGAGGTAATCATCAGGAGCTGGTAAACAGGGCCGAGTGGCTGGATCCCGGTCCCTATATCCCGGCCGATCATGCTACTCATGTGGCTGGCATAATGATAGCTTCGGGGGTGGATCCTGCAGCAGAGGGAATGGCTTATCAGGCGGAGGTTTCCTCATATGAATGGAACAATGACCTTGCGGAGATGGCCGGTGAAGCAGCCGACGGCCTGCTTCTCTCCAATCACTCCTACGGCACCATAAGGGGGTGGTTCTGGAACGGGGCCTGGTACTGGTATGGTGACACCACCATATCCGAAACGGAAGATTACCGGTTTGGCTTCTATGATGAATTCGCTGCTTCGGTAGATGATATGGCGGATGCCGCTCCCGGTTATCTGGTAGTGGTCGCAGCGAGCAATGACCGCAATGACAGTGTGGAGCCGGGCACCGAGCATTATTATTATCATAAGGGCCTGGGAATGTGGCAAAGCAGTATAAAGACCAGAGAGCCGGATGGCGGGGAGGATGGATTCGACTGCATTCCGGAGGGCCTGCAGGTGACCAAGAACAGCCTGGTGGTCGGGGCGGTGAGGGATGTAGCCGAATATAACGGGCCATCCGATGTGGAGATGACTGTTTTCAGCAGCTGGGGGCCCACCGACGACGGCAGGATAAAACCGGATATCTCAGGTAACGGCTACAAGCTGTACTCCTCAGATGCAGCCTCGACCCAGTCCTACTCCATTCACAGCGGAACCTCCATGGCTGCTCCGAACGTCTGTGGTTCTCTGGCCCTGCTTCAGGATTACTACATGGATAATCACAATGGAAGGGCAATGAAGGGAGCAACCCTCAAGGCCCTGGCCATTCATACCGCCAGAGAAGCCGGACCGGCTGAGGGTCCCGACTACATGTACGGATGGGGGTTGCTGGATGCCCTGGAAGCTTATCAGCTTATAGAGCGGGATATTTCCAGGCGTGGTGATCTGATCGGTGAGTACACCCTTAATGAGGGATTTCCCAAGGAGTTCTTCTATTACTGTGACGGAACCCCGGGTGAGCTGGAGGTAACCATCTGCTGGAATGATCCGGCGGGGGAGCCCCCCTCTCCGGCACTTGATCCACCGGATATCATGCTGGTCAACGATCTGGATCTAAGAGTGACCAGGGGTGCCGAAATCTTCCGGCCCTGGACCCTGAACCCGGCCAGTCCTTCCGATTCGGCTGCCAGGGGCGATAATTTCAGGGATAATGTGGAGAAGGTGGATATAAATAATCCTCAGGAGGGAGTTTATCTGGTAAGGGTAGATCACAAGGGCGATCTGGAGGGGGGTAGCGAGAACTTCTCCATAGTTGTGTCGGGTCCGGGAGTGGAGAGAACCAATACCATCAGCGTGTATCCGGACGGTTCCGGGGATGCACCCGATATAAAGTCTGCGGTGGCAGCCGCTCAGGATGGCGAACATATACACGTTTATCCCGGAGTGTACTACGAACATAATATTACCGTAGACAAAAAGGTGCAGATAATGGGGATAGGCAGTGTGGACAGTACCCGGATCGATGCGGGGGGCCAGGGCAGGTGTTTCATATTCCCCGCCGGAAGTGACACCATAGTGGTGGAGGGATTAACCCTGACCGGAGGCTTGAGCAGCGATTCCGGAATACCCACTGCCGGAGGCACCGGCCCATCCAGCCCGGTGGACGGCTGCGGTGGAGCGGTATGGTGCGCCAACCCCAACGTTTCTCTGATTAACTGTAATTTTATAGAGAATGAATCTGATTATGGAGGAGCCATCTATGTGAGTGGAGCTTCTCCTGATATCTACGGATCTGTTTTCAAGAGTAACTCAGCTTCTCTGGCTGGAGGAGGTATTTATCTGGATGGTGCTGATTGTTTGCTGGAGTACTGTGTTCTGGACAGGAATATTACCAGCGGAGAGGGGGGAGGCTTGTATGCGATTGGTTCATCCCCCCGGCTGATAAGTTGTACCCTGGACCGTAATCTTGCTCTCATTCACGGAGGCGGGATATATGCCGGTGAGGCCAGCATGGTGGAGGTTACTCAGAGCATAGTTTACGGATCCCCGGCGGGGGAGGGTATTTACGGAGATGTTGGTGTTAGCGGGATTAATATAACTTGCAGTGATGTATATGGTAACGCAACCGGAGACTACGGGGGAGGCATATCCGACCAGACCGGGGTTAATGGTAATATATCCCAGGATCCCCTGATGTGCAGCCACACAGGTGATACCTACGGTATCAGCGATAATTCTCCCTGCACCCCGGACAGAAATTCATGCGGAGTACTTATGGGCGCCGAATGGATAGAGTGCCATTATCAGGCTGTACTCAACGTGGCAGCAGATGGCAGTGGTGATTATCTCACCATACGGGAGGCCCTGGATGCCGCGGTGGGGGGGGATACCATTCTGGTCGCGCCGGGCACTTATACCGGAGAGGGCAACTGGGATATCCGTTTCGAGGTGGCTGAGGTGGTGGTGATCTCCCGGGATGGACCGGAGGCCACGGTCATAGACTGCGGCGCCGGAGAAGGATCCAACCATTTCGGCATTGAGTTCAGCGGCGGCCAGGATGCCCGTACTGTCCTCAGCGGGTTTACCATTACCAATGCCTCCAAAGGAGCCATATCCTGCATGTTCGGTTCCGGACCATTGATTGAGAATTGCGTGATTACCGGCAATAGAGGGGGGGGAACCCTGGCGGGAGGAGGGTTCTACCTTTATGAGTCGGATGCGGTAATAAGAGATTGCGTGATTTCGGATAACTATACCAACGAACATGGAGGGGCAATAGAATCTTTCCGGTCTTCTCCCCTGGTGGAATCCTGTGTCATTGAGGGTAACAGTGCCCGGCAGAATGGAGGGGGAATATATCTTATGAAATCCAACCCCGTCATTATCACCGGAACGACCTTTCTGGGTAATGTAGCTGTGGAAGAATCCGGGGGAGGTATATGTACCAACCATTCCAATGTATTAATCGAGGACTGCATTGTGCGGGCCGACAGTGCGGGTTACGGAGGGGGAGGGATATTCAACGGCCTGGGATCTTCCGCTACGGTGATAAATAGTCTGGTACTGGATAACTACGCCGCTAATATGGGGGGAGGGGTCTACAGCGATACCGGCATGACCATGGAGGGTTGTACCGTTACAGGCAACCAGGCGGTTTGGTACGGGGGAGGATTGGAGCTGGTCCATGGTGACGGAAATCAATTGACCAGGACAGTGGTGGCCTTTAATCAGTCCGCGGGAGGGATATTTACCCTGTACGAGGATCTGGATATAAGCTGCAGTGATGTTTATGATAATGGAGGGGGTAACTATACCGGTTCCACAGCCGATATGACCGGAGTGGACGGTAACTTCTCTGAAGATCCGCTGTTCTGTAACCCGGATACGGGAAACTATCACGTCCGAAGTGATTCTCCCTGTCTGCCTCCCGGCAATCCATGCAGTGAACTGGCGGGGGCGAAGGCGCTGGGATGTTATGACTCGGTAACTGCGGTGGATGAAGATGGGAAACTTCCCCGGGTTACCCGCCTCAACTCTGTTTTCCCGAACCCATTTAATCCGGTGACAAGAATCAGGTTCCAGCTATCCTCCCGGACGGCGGCGAGGCTGATAGTCTATGACATTGCCGGACACCGGGTGAGAACACTGGTGGATGAGGAGATGAAGGGGGGAGAGCACAATGTGCTATGGAGGGGGATGAATGATCAGGGCAGCAGGACTGCCTCCGGTGTTTATTTCCTCCGGCTTTCCACCCCGGACAGGGTCGATTCCAGGAAGATCATTCTTCTGCGCTAGGACGTGTCTGACAGGCAGCAGGGCAGAGTTCCACGGGCTTGTAAGTGGGTGAATGTGAACTCCGCCCGGATGGGCGGCGGGCAAAGCTGGTATTTTGATTAAGTGTCATGGGCTTGCCCATGGTTATCTACTCTTTCTCCGGCTGTGACTTGAGCTGCTTCAGTCTGTTATGTAGCTGGTCGTACAGGTACTGAACATACAGCTCAGTCTTCTCCTTCTTGATTATCCTTCTCAGGGTAACCGACATCTGAGGGGGTTTGATCCGGTATGTTTTATATACCGTTTCAACGGTTCCGTCCGGGCATACTGCTTTGAGCCCGTATCTGTTCTCCAGTTCTCTTCTGAGTTTTCGAAGCTGGTTAACTCCGGTGTTGCGATAGTATACTATTACCTCCATCAATTGATCATCCAGGAATGCCAGTCGCACCCCTTCCGTACCCCTGGTATTCTCCAGGGGTCTGGAAAGATAGTAAAATTCTCCCGGATGACCACTCCGGGGAGGTGGAGCTTTTTCCCATCTTACCCGGTGCCTGGCCCGGCTGAACAGTTCATCCTTTCCCTCCCCCAGGTAGAAACCGTATACCGGTTGATCCAGTTTTTTCACCCTGACCCTGGCTTCTTCCTTCTGACCGGAGCAGGATGGGAGTGAAAGCGAAATAATAATAAGAGATATTACAGATAAACCACAGATCCTGGAGATTCTCCCTGATGACATCAAATTCTCCTTGTTGGATAAAGGTTTATGTCCGGCCGGCATGGAATGCGCAGTGGTGACCGGGTTAATATATTTAATGTCACTAAATTAACATGGATAGGCGGGCAATAAAAGCAATAAAAATGATAGCTCTAACCGGAGGCTTGCCTTAAGGTTGCCCTTGCCCGGAGAATTTTATCTTGAACTTTCCTATTTCTATTATATCTCCGTTGTTGAGCTTCCTGCGGTGAGCTTCTCTCCGGTTGATCAGGATGCCATCCTTGCTGTTCAGGTCTTCTATGATGTATTCTCCACCGGATTTCGTTATCATGGCATGTTCACCCGATACCAGTGAATTATCCAGGCATATATCGCAGTCAAGATCACTGCCCAGTATTGTTTTCTTCCTGGTGAGCATCATCTTGAGCCCGGAAAAACAGCCGTTTTGAATGGTTAGTTTTGCAGATTTATTGTTCTGTTTTCTCTTTGCTGTAGAAGTATTGCTTTTATAAGTGGTTGATTTATTTGACATTTCAATTCTTTCCCCGTGATGATCCATCAGTTGCTTCGGCTTTCAAGTGTTTCAGGGATTCCCTAACCGCAATAATCGTACCACCACAAAATAAGTCTCCCCGGGCTGTTGAAATCATATTGGATTATTAAAGATAGATATATTTGAGATATCGCGAGCTATCCGGCGCCGCCGGAGTGATGGATCAGCCTCAACCGCCCTCCAGATAGGTAAACTCCAGCCTGGGCCTGTCTTCCGGATCGGCCCATTCACGGAGATGGATGATTCTGTATGCGGAGGAACCGGTGTAGGCGGGTACTATCAAGAAACCGTGATTATCGTGAGGGTAATTTATCCAGTGGCTGATTACCGCACCGGGGATGGAGAAGGTGATGGTGCTGTCAGCGCCGGCGGTAGTGGTATCCATAAGGGCAGAATAGTAGTCCCCTCCGGGATCATTCCACTGTACTGCATCACCTGCGTATATCCACGAAACCCCTTCATGTGGCCTGCCGCTTCCCTCTGTCCAGGAACCGGGAAGGATGCCCCCGGGCACGGTAGCCCGGTATATTGCAAACAGTGGATTCCCTTCTCCGCCCCCGGCCACGCTCAGATGCAGAAAAGCATCCGTCACCATGGAGCAGCTGGAGATATAGGTCAGATCCATACGGAGGATCAGTCTCCTCTGGTGGAATTTCTCCTTCCCCTCTACCATTCCAATAGTGTCGAAGGGGGCATTGCCGAAATTGTGGGTTTTCAGGCTGGGTGGTTCCTTTATCGCCGCGTCCCTGGTTCCCAGGTAGGATGGGTAGGGTGCGACCTGATCCTGAAAGGCAACCTGTGTGGAGTCCCCGGTGTCACCTGGATCGTAGATGGTTCTTGTATCCTCTTCACACCCGGTCAGCAGAAGAAGAGTCAGTATCACCGGAATTATTCGCCGGAGTGGCAGCATCAGCTCTTCCTTCCCTTGAGATCCCTGAACCTGGACGGATCGATTCCGTGTTTTTTTATCAGATCGTGGAGGGTGGGGCGGCTGATTTTCAGCTGCTCGGCTGCGGCGGAAACATTACCGCCGGTATGAAGGAGGGTCCTGTTGATCAGGAGCCGGTCGATGTATTCCCGGGCCTCCCGCATGGTCTTCCCGCTGAGCGCGGTGGGGAGGGGGCTGCCATCACCACCCGTTTTTTCTCTGGTTTGAGCCTCTGCATCTGCGGTAGTGGTAATATTGAGATCCTCCGGTTGGATCAGATTGGAGGTGGTCATTATGACCGCCCGTTTTACACGGTTTTCCAGTTCTCTTACATTGCCCGGCCAATGGTGGGCGTATATCAGTTCCCTGGCCCGTGCCCCGAAGCCCCTTATCTTCTTTGAGTATTCCCGGCTGTAGTGATGGAGGAAGTCCATCCCCAGAAGCAGTATATCGTCACCCCTCTCCCGGAGGGGAGGCAGGTCTATATTTATTGTATTTATACGGTAGTACAGATCCTCCCTGAAGGCGCTTTCCTCGATAAGCTCCTTCAGCGGCCTGTTGGTCGCCGCTATTATACGTACATCCACCTGAATGGGATCCCCGCCGCCGATACGCTCTATTACCTGGTCCTGAAGAAATCGCAGCAGTTTAACCTGCAGCTTGGGTGATAACTCTGCAATTTCATCCAGGAATATAGTTCCCCCGTTAGCCAGTTCGAACTTGCCAGGCTGTGACTTGTGAGCACCGGTAAAGCTCCCCTTCTGGTGGCCGAACAGTTCGCTCTCCAGCAGATTTTCAGGAATAGCTCCGCAGTTTATGGGGACGAATGGTTCTCCACTCCGGTTACTCCTGCGGTGAATAGCCTTGGCGGCAAGCTCCTTGCCGGTTCCGCTTTCCCCGGTGATAAGTACAGGAACATCTGTGGTAGCCACACGTCTGATAATGTCGAAAACTTCCAGCATGGGGGCTGACATGGCGATGATTCCCTCGAAGTCGAACCTGTCCCTGGCCTGCTGCTTCATCCTGTTCAGTTGTCTCTCCAGGGAGATAAGATATTCCGCCCGTTTGAGTATCACTCTCAGCTCATCCATGGAAACAGGTTTGGCCAGGAAATCATAGGCTCCCTTTTCTATGGCGGTAAGTGCATTTTCGGTTTCATCGTGACCGGTGATCACCACCACCCTGGAGGAGGGATTCAACCGCAGGGCCACATCCAGAATCCGGAATCCCTCCAGTGTATCGGAGCCGGGTTCCAGCATGAGGTCAAGGATCATCAGATCGGGTTCTTCCCTTTCCAGAGCCTCCGCAGCCTGCTCCGCTCCGGGAGCGGTTATAACTCTGTAATTCTTCTTGAATGCCCATTTCAGTTGTTTGAGGATAGATTCTTCATCGTCGACGATAAGCAGAGTAGATTCAGACAAGTTTATCCCTCCCGTATCAGCTCCCCGGAGTGCTGAACAATTCAGCTGCCGGCAGAGCCGCCGGATTAACTGTCGCCCGGCAGGGTAATAGTTACACACGCTCCGCCCTGGCTGCGGTTTTCTATCTCCATCCTTCCGTTGTGAGCTTCAACGATGTTTCTGGAGATGGTCAAACCCAGTCCCAGCCCCCCCTTCTTGGTGCTTTTGAAGGGGGTGAACAAATGATCTTCCAGATAGCCGGGATCGAATCCGCTTCCGGTATCACATACTGCGATCTCGATGTCTCCATCCTCCGGCTGGTCCATCTCCACTGTTACTGTTCCTCCGGAGGGAGTTGCCTCGATAGCATTGTAGATGATATTTTCCAGAGCCCTTTTGAAGGCCTTGTCATCCAGTTCGAAGGTAACATCCTCCCTCCCGTTATATTTTAATACAACCTCCCCGAACCGGGCAACCCGTTTAAGCTGTTCCACCTTTCCGGAGATAAGCCGGTGGAGATTCCTCCCCTCACGGTTGAGCGGGCTTTCCGGATTGACCGAACTGAGTGAGGAGATCAGCGATCTCATCTTTTCCACTGACCTCTCCAGGGTGGAGATGAGATCCTCCTGAAAAGCGGGATTATTAATATTATCCCTGGCATTCTCGGTGGAAAGTGATAGCATCCCCACCATATTCTTTAGATCGTGAATTACATGTGAGGAGAATCTGTTGAACGATTCAAGCTGTTTTGATTCCATCATCTTCTCCGACAGAATAATATTCTCCAGGTTAAGGGAGATCTCCATGGCTATGGTTTCCAGAAACTCCCGGTCCTCCACATTATAGCCGAGATTCCAGTGTTTCTTCCCCAGGGCTATGAAACCCCTCTTCCTGTTTCCCTCCTTGAGGGGAGCCATAACCTTTATCCAGCCCCACTTCTTCTCCAGCTGGTCTCCCGGTTCCCATTCCCCTCTCTCCATAAGACGGGAAAAACTGCGAATCGTGATAACATTACTTTCCCCGGTTATCCCGCTGAGCCGGCGGGCACTGCTGTTATCTATCCGGCCGGGAGGGTAGTTGTAGCTGTCCGTTTTGCCTCCCCTGATATCGATCCAGATCACCCCCGTTTTTACCATCATGGTCTCGCATATGAATCCGATAGCGTTGGAGAGCAGATCATTCAGGGTCAGGGAGGAACCCATCAATCTGGAAAAGCGGTTCCATTCCTTCCTGTAGTTGTACCTGCTGGGATAGACATTTTCATTCAGAAAGAGTCGAAACCTTCTCCTGAACCTGCCCGATATAATACCTGCGATAATCAGAAATATTATAAAAATAGTGGGTACCAGCAGTATTATCCTGCTGTAGGGCATCTCTATGAAGGCCGAAATATATGATACTACAGCCAGCACGATGAAGTAGAGCCCTGATACAGTCACGGTTGAAACAGATTTTCTATCCGCCGGGCCGACCCGGGTCTGTACTTCCGGGAGTTCATACCTTATTCCGGCATATATAAATGTCAGCGCACAGATTATCACTCCACATGCCTGGATGGTGATGAAGTTGATATCTATAACCGAAGTGGCCAGGAGATAGCTTATCAGGATGAAATTGATCACCGTGGCCAGGATCATCCCCAACATGGGATATTTAAGGGTTACCTTCCCGGGGATATTGGAGAGGCGGTAGGTGTTCTCGAACAGGTGCATATAAAATATGTTGGATATTAGCACATAGACGGCCAGCCCCTTGCCGTAGGTGGTGAAGGTAAATCCCCAGAAGCCCCCCCCGGCGGAAAAATGTATCTTTCCGATGAATGTCTCCGTATCCGCTATGATTGCTCCCCCCAGAACCAGAGCGGTCAGAATGGATACCTTGATCCACTGCCTTCTCACAGCGGATTCCCCCCCTCTCCGTCCCAGGCAATGGAAGAAGGGGAGCCCTGCTGCGGGAAGTACTATCAGAAAAGCTATGACATATCCGGCGTGGGATATTACCGCCCGGGGAGTAATGTCAGTTGAGATCAGACCCAGAAACAGCTGGGTACCAGCCAGTATCAGGGCGGTGGCTACCAGATATGATTTATACAGAGGGCGCCCCGGTTTGATCAGGGTGATGAATGAAAGTATCAGAAGGAGAAAGAAGGAGGAAAATATTGTTGCGGTGGAAAGGCCGATCATCTCTCATCCTCCAGCCTTCGAATCTGTTCCTCCGCCTCTCTGGCCACCTCGCTTCCGGGATACTTCTTGCTGCACCGGCGCAGAATCTCAACCGCCCTGTTCCTGTCGTTCAGCTCCTTCTCGCATATGGATGCTGCCATCAGGCAGTTCCCCCTGAAATTCTCGTAGTAGGGGTACCTTTCCGGCAGGTCAAGAAGTCGCTCCACCGCCCGGTTCCACTTCTCCTGTTCCGACAGAGCGGTGATAATATATTCTTCTGCCAGTATGTTCACCGCTTTGGGATTCTGGGAGGATAGCAGTTCCCGGTAGTGCTGAATGGCTTTGGAGTACCATCTGTCGACGGTATCGTCTTCTCCCTTTTCCCGGTAGTGGCGGGCCAGCTGGAGAAGGGATTCCATCCCCTGCACCGTTCCGGGATAGGCCTGGTAAAGCTCCTTGTACCTCAGAGATGCCTCTACCCAGTCCCCCTCCTCCTGTGCCATAGCGGCCAGATGCCACAGGGCTTCGGCTGCCCGGGAGGCATGATCTGCGTACTGATCTATTGCCTTGTGATAGAGTGTCCTGGCCTGGTTGAAATTGCCCGAGCCTGCTTCGAAGTCGGCGTTGTTGAGTATGGCATTGAGTGCCTCGGTGGTACCGGGATAGTTCTGGTAGATCCGGGTGAAGAGTTCCCTGGCCTCTTTGCTTCTGTTCAGGCCACTCCGGTAGATCTGGGCTTCGGTGTAGAGGAGTGAGGCCATATCCCTCTCCGAATTGCGGTAGGTCTCTTTCATGTGGTTCACCTGAGAAAGGGCTCTGTTCCAGTCTTTGCTCTTCAGGTAGATGGTCAACAGGTTGAATTTCATCTCCTTTGCCAGAGTGCTGTCCTCCGTGCTCTTCTCCACCCGGGTAAACAGTTTCCCGGCTTTTTCAAACCACCGGGAGGCCTGGTCCTGCTTTTCCGCCTTTTTGTATATTTCGGCGACACGCAGAGGAGCCAGGAGATAACGGCTGTTCATGTCGGCTGTCTGGAGCGCCCGGGACTGATCCAGAAACTCCGAGTAGAGCCTGGTAAAATATTTTATGGCACCACTGTGATCTTCCATCTCCCCGGAGATAACCGCACAGGAAAACAGGGCATTTGCCCTGGCTTCGGGAAAATTGCGGGACATATCATAGGCCCGGTCGAACGAATTCCTGGCTTCCTCCAGCAACCCGCTGCTGAACTGGAGTTCGGCAAGCTCCATCTGAGCCGACAGAACTATATACTCCATGCCTTCTATCCTGTACATATCATCCTGGTAATCCCTCACGATATCCCGGTAGGCCGAAATGGTCTTATTGTAGAAACCTGAGGCAGTAGCTATAGCGGGCAGCTGGTTTTTCATCTTTCTGGCCTTGAATAGTTCCTTCTCTGCAGCGTAACGCTTCTGTTGTTTCTGTCCACCGCAGGAATAGATAACTGTTGCTGACACTGTGATTATAAGCACTGTCAGCAGGCGATGGCACAGCCGTCTCCCTGACCGCCGGGAGAGACGGCCGTGGTGATCCCACTGGATATTATTTTCTGAATTCACCGGTATTCCCCCTTTTTTATGTTTCCGGTATCATGGAAAACATTTCTTAACTCGAATTATTCATAGCAGTGGACCTTTCCATTTCCGGATGATCCCGGATTCAGGGCTCCGTGTGCTTCCAAGCGGTTTAATGAATTCCCCCCACGGGCACTGAGCGGAGCCCGGTTTCTGGCTGAGGCCACGGCCCTGGTCCCGGCTGTCCTCCTGGTAGTGATTAGAGAAATAACACTTCTGTTCCCCTCTCTTTCCGCCATATCCTTCTGGCCCGGTAGGAACGGAGACCAGGTTTGATATCATGTCATTATCAAAGATGCCTGCCCTTCTAACAGAGAGCTTACGGGTTAACTGGTTCGAATGCATTATTCCTCCCTACGGCTGTCCTGCTCATCCCTTTCCAGCTTGCCGGCAAGACGGATGAACATTATGGTAGCGCCGCCGAACAGCAGGTAGTCGGAGATAACCTGTATAACCTCTTTGGCTATCTGCAGGTATATTATTACTTCGGGAGAGAGGCGAAGGGCCAGAATATGGGCATTGAACTCCAGAAAGATTACGGGGAGGGTAAGTATGAATGGGATGGTAACCAGAATAACAGATCTGACCAGAAATATTCTGGAGAGATTAAAACTCTTATACATTCCCTCCCATGCACTTTGAGCCCTCAGAATTATCAGGGGAAAGGCATAGAGCAGGAAGGCCTGGATAACCAGCCCCAGAATGCTCCCCGCTGCCGGACTTATCAGGGAGGCCAGGCCGCCCGGTTGTCCCAGAATGAGGTCAGAGAGATAGATCGAGGTCAGGATCAGTCCGGAGGCTATGACAGCGGTTATAATCAGATGAATGTATTTACCCCCCGCTCTGGCCAGCCCCTGCCTGATGGTGAAGTTCCTCCTGCGGAAGACCGAAGCGATGATGAATATGGCTGCTCCCTGAAATACCGGATCAAGAAAAATTTCCAGAAAAATATCGAATCTGCTCATCACCTTCTGCATCATTATCAGGTGTTGGGGATAGTGGGCCAGATTACTCCCCGATACACCGCGGATAAACAGGGCCCAGAATGAGATGAATGGTTCGGATATTACATTCACATAGAAGAAAATTATACCGGTCTTTATAATGAAACATATCAGGAATGGTACTATCACCCTTCCGTTACTTAACAGAGCGAGGGCGGTTCCCAGGGTCCTGAGGGCCGACTGTATGGAGGCGGAGAGATCGGTTCTCTCGTCTACACTGATATCTCCTTCCGGAAGGTGGGATGCCAGCAAGTTAATCCCCCCTTCCAGTGGTCTCAGGACTTTTCGCTGCTCCGGTGGAATAAACCAGTTGTCCGGGATGACGGTAACAGCACCGGCTGAACCGGATAATCTCCCTGAAGGGAGGAATTGCCAGCTGGATGAATGAGGTAAGTTGTTCCATGGTTTTCTCCTTGTCCCCTCCGGGCGGTATTCTGGTGGAAAAGCGTATGAATGCGGCTGACTGTGGTTTCCTCATCAGCGAGCGTTTCATCTGAAACCACTTAAGGGCGAACTCACCGGTAACTGCTCCGTCTCCGGTATGAAACCAGTATATCACCAGCCGCCTCTCATGCTGGCCGGAAATCAGCAGGTATCTGGCATCCAGGTTGTTTTCCGGAGTTTTCAGATGGGTTTTCCCCTCCATAATTATATCCCATCCGGAACCCGGATAGCAGTGTTTGGGAGAGTGAATCTGAGAATTCTCCTGCTGGGAGCCGAAATATCCGATAAACAGCCAGATGGGATTGCCCTGCCCGTTACGGTAGGATCTGAACAGGGTGGTGTCCGCCCCCAGCATCTTCAGAGACCGGGGAGGCTGATATTCATCCCTGCCGGTAAAGCCGCCCATGGAATGTGGAATATTATCCAGAGGTGGGACCTCCTCATTCCGGGGCGGCCTGTATCTGAGAAGATTGGTGTATACAGCGGTCACCGCCAGGATAGCGAACAGTATGTAGCATCTGCTTCTGTTTATCCGTACCATTTTAATATTCCCCATATTATCAGTAACATACCGAATCCGGTGCCGAAAACCATAAGTCCGGATATCTGGTGAAGGGTCCCGTCCGCGAATGCGGGACTGACCAGATAGGCACCCAGTGCAGTAATGGTTAATCTGAAAGTATTGGCTGCCACCGCCACCGGAACGGATAATATAACCAGGGCGATCTTACGGTTTCGGGAGATATCGGAGATCACCGCCATAATCAGAGCCAGGGTTATCATGGTAATCAGAGATCTCAGCCCGCTGCAGGCGGTTATTACCTCCAGGGAGTAGTTGGGAAGGTGGAGAATATTGCCTCTTCTGATTACCGGGACGGTGAGGATATTTAATAACCCGGCGCTGAGCCTGGCGTTGAAAAGCTGAAGGGGAAAGGTGATTTTATAGTAGATAATATAGGGAAGCGGGATCATCAGGAACAACAGACACAGAGGCGCTGCCGCCCGGCGGGTGAATTCCCTGCCGAAGATGAATAATACCGCTCCCAGAAGCAGTACCGGAATGGAGAGGCGGGAGGTAAAAAGCTCGGATGCGGCGGTGCCTCCAATTATAAGTATCATGGCTGTGACTATGAGAATCAGTCCGGGAAGTGTTCCTCCTTCTGTAGAAGCGGCCAGAATCCTCTCCCTGCGGCGCCACAGCAGCAGGGCGGATACGGGAGGAATTATCAGACCGTGGCGGTAGTTAGGATCATTCAGCCACTGTTTCACCAGGCCGGTCAGAACCGGCAGGTAAAGCAGCAGTAGAAGAACAATCCCTGCAGCAGGTAATATCCACGCCTTTTTTGTTCCGGTAATTCTGGGTTTCTCTGGATTTTCCGGCACCTGTTCCTCCAGCATAGGTTTACTTATCTCTGTATAGCCTTTTTCCGGCTTTTAGACAAGTATAAGCTGCAAGAGAAGTGCCATAAAAAAGGCGGGTGCATGAAACACCCGCCTGAAAGACCGTTACACCGAAAGTTAATATAAGAACTTTACTTCTTCTTCCTTCTGAGCAGAGGTATCATGCCCAGCAGCCCCACCCCCAGAAGACTGAGTGTACCCGGTTCGGGAACAGCATAGAAGGTGGCGTCCTGATGGAAACTGGAGGTATAGGTTCTTCCCCGGCTGTCCTTTCCGATGGCATCGAAGTGAGCCCAGGAGTAGCCTCTTACCACGATATCTTCCAGGAGGACAGTGTCGCCCCAGCCGGGATCGCCTATTCTGCCATGATCGTAATTCATGGCGTTTATCTGGTCATTGTCCATGCGGCCGATATTTTGGAAGTTGAATTTTCCGAATATCTGGGGCCTGCGGAAGGGAAGGGTGATATTGGGATAGTATCCATCCGGTACCGATCTCCAGTAATTGTTGAACCCGGTTATTTCCACTCCGTTTATGAAAATCGAACCGGATTCTCCCCTGGGAATGCTTATGCCCAGATAGCAATCCATATAATCGTAGGATGGGGCGCTGCTGAGAAATCTCCTGGTTCTTGCTGCACTGGAGGCTTCCTGCCAGTATCCTACCACCTTGAGATCGAATGAGCGCTCATGGGTAAGCCAGGAAAAACGGTCGCGCTCATATCGGCTGCTGTACTTGGAATTTACAATGTAGGTCTGCAGCCTGGGAATGGCAAATGCAGAACCGGCAAATACCATAATTAGGAGTATCGCCGTGCTGAGTATCAGAAACTTCTTCATTACTTCTTCCTTTCGGTGTCGGTATACTTTATAAAAACATCCAATTTATCGTTCATACTATAATATTCGCATTTAATATGCCAGTTTGCTCTGTTTCATAAACTTTGGCGAGGCAAGAAGTTACGGCTTGACAATGTTGGGGGATTTGCCCCAGCGCCGAAAGTGTTAAAAATCCCGACATATTCTCTCTTTTTGTCCGGGTTGCAGCAGTAGAGGGGGTCCTTCTCGCTGAATTGGAAAAGGGGGAGTGGTAAAGAGGGGGTTTTGAGGGGCTTCCACTCCCCCCGCTTTGTATAAAAGTTACAGTTACTGCAGTGTTACCGGTCATCTGTTCCTCCGCCAGTCTCTTACCAGCTGAATCTCCTGGATGGCCTGCTGATCCTGTAGTGCGATGCAGGTCTGGTCGGGGTTCCCCGGCTTCTGTGACCCCTTCCGCTGCGGCTGGCGGAGCTTAGGCGGGGTCTCGAAATGGACCGTCCCCGCTGAAAGAAGTTCTTGCTGGAGATGCCCTTGAAGGGTGTTCTCCTGAACCGGTTGGCACTGCTCAGCCTGACCCTGGCGGGATGCTTTATTTTGAAATTGCCTCTGCTGGGATCCCTGCGCTCTCTGGTGGAACGGGGAAGAAATTCGGGGTTTGACGAACCGGTGTAGGTGGAGGGGCTGTACCGCCATACTGTGGTAACTTTTCCGGAGGATGAACTCCATCCTCTGGGAGCGGCACTTCTGCTCTCCAGCCTTTCAGCAGTCCGGGAGACGGGTGACGGCGAATCAGCGGAACTGGTAATATTTTCCCAGGTCCGGTCCATATTTTCGCTCTCATTTGCAGCCCATTTATGGAATCCCCGAATGCCTCCATGGGAGGTCTCACCTGCAATCAGTGAGGTGGAAACCAGAAGCATGGCAAGGAAGGTGACTAAAAGATAACGCATCATTTCTCCTCTGTTTGTTCTTCAGTTGTGTTGATTTTAGAGACTGATGCGAATTTAGAGATATTACTATCAAAAGCAGAGGTTGGAAGAGGACGTCTGTTTCTTACATATAGAATTCTACCATAACGGTGTGATTCTGTCAACCCCGGGAGTGCCGGGAGTATTATCTTTGCCCCTCTATAATTCGAGTCGATGCCGGCTTTTATTGGAATAGCCCCGATATTACAATAAGTGAGAGTTTGAGTTATGGAATATGGCATGAGGTTGACCTCATACTTGTTTTTAAAAATTATTCTCTTCTCAGGCTGATTTTTATCCTGTTCACCAGAATTCTTCTGATAACCCGCAGGGCAGAGTTCCACGGGCTTGTCCGTGGGTGAATGCGAACTCCGCCCGGGCGGGCGGCGGGCGAAACCGGCATTTTGATTAAGAGCCATGGGCTTGCCCATGGTTATCCACGCAATAATATCAACCGGCTTTTTCCGGTTCCGACGCCGGAACCGGCTACGGAAATATTCCCTGATGAATATTTCCGGGATATTTGATAAAGTAAATAAAATGTATACAGTGGTAACAGAGACACCGCATATATTAACCGGGCAGGAGCAGATAATGAAATTAGGGGTTAAGTGGCGGGAGGATGGTTCTTTAAGTACTGATGCGCATTGCCACCACCTCTGGAGTGATCCTCGGGGGAGTGGGAATCACGGGAAGAAATATATCGCAAGGGATAGCTATCCTGCAGATGAAATATTGAGCAACAGATTTGACAGAACCCGGGTGAAAAGAAAGGAGTAGCCGGCTTTCTGGCAAGAACATGACTGTTAATAAAATATTACTTATGGGCCCCTTTCCGCCTCCCACCGGCGGAGATTCGATATCCACCCGGCGCCTCTACCGCAGCCGTTACTGGAGGGAAGCAGGTATAGAACTGGCCAGGATCGATACCTCACCCCATGGTGAAATCAGGCTGCCCCATGAAAAGCTCAAAATCGCCGATATGTTCAGGGCCTTCGGTATCCTTGCCCGCCTTCTGGTCCGTTTGCCCCGGGCGGGGGCTCTGCTGCTGTGGGGTAACAGCAGGTTTATCTGTACTGCCGGAGTGCCGGTTATCATCCTGTCCGCCCTGGTGGGCAGGCCGGTGGTGGTTAAATTCTTCGGAGGTTATCTGGTGGAACGGATAAATAGACTGCCCTCGCTATGGAGGCGGGTGGTGGTGTGGACGCTGGGAAGGTCCAGGTTTGTGCTTCCTCAGACTTATCAACTCAGGGAAGAGCTGGCAAACGATATCGGGCTGGGAGAGGAGAGGGTGGTAACGTTCCCCAACTTCATCCCGGATGATTTTGCGGGGGACCAGCCTGAAAATAAGGAGTTCACCGGCCGATGCCTGTTTATGGGACAGATAAAGGAGAACAAGGGAATTTTCGAGATCATCGGTGCACTGGGGGGAGAGGAGGGTATCAGCTGCGATTTCTACGGAGATGTTGATCCCAGGGATAGAGATAGCTTCGAGGCGGAAATATCGGGATATGACAACTGCAGTTACCATGGGGTTGCCGACCCGCAGGATGTTCCCGGTATTATGAGAGGATACGATCTGCTTCTTCTGCCCACCCGGCATGTGGGGGAGGGATATCCGGCGGTTATAATGGAGGCCTTTGCCTCCGGCCTGGCGGTGGTGGCAAGCAGGTGGATGTCCATCCCCGACCTGGTGGAGGATGGCGGGCGGGGGCTGCTGGTCCGGCCGGGTTCTGCAGAAGATATCAGAAAAGCGGTCCGGCGGCTGCAGTCGGACAACCGGCTTTTTAATGATATCAGGATGAATGGCTATCATTTTGTAAGCAAATTTTCCGAAGAGGCGGTGGTGCGCCATCTGCTTATTGGTGAAATCCTGAACGGGTTGCAGAATTAGATTAATTAATTGTTTGTATTATAGTGATCAGTCAATTTACTTTTTAGCATACAGCGGGTCGGCTGATGACAATCAGCCGGTGCTTTAATCCGGATATGCTGTTATCCCGCTGTCAGAGCAGGAGTTGCGTTTTAATATAGAGCAGTCTGGCAGGATTGAAATAATTTCTTTAATTATTTCTGTTTCTGGATGAGAAGTATGGCTGACAATAAAATATAGACGGTCCGGATATTATGGATGACGGTATCTTCAAATCGGTATTCAAACTGGGATGTACCCTCCGGGGAACGCCGGTACTGCGGTACCTGGAGGAGCTGAAGGAGTCGCAGTGGTGGAGTATGGACAGGCACCGGAACAACCAGCTGGAGAAGCTCAACCTGCTGCTCCGGCATGCCTATGAAAACTGCCCCTTCTACCAGCATTATTTTGACCGGCATGGATTCTCCCCGGATATCTACTCCTTCAGCCAGCTCAAGTCCATTCCCCCGGTGGACAAGCATACCCTCATCACCAACAGTCATGGGATAACCAACAGGATTAAAGGCCAGAGGTTAATTTTCTCCAAATCATCCGGAGCTACCGGCAATCCCCTGGCCTTTTACAGATCCACCCACTGGGACGCCCGGCACAGGGCGGCTGTTCTGAGGGGGCTGGACTGGTACGGGGTAAAACCCTGGATGCGAAGTGGCCTGATATGGGGTGTTCCCGCCGGCAGGAGAGAGAGATGGAAGGTCAGGGCTGGTGATTTTCTGCTCAACCGTTTCAGGGAGCGGCGGTTCGATATCTCCGGCAGTACCATGGAGGATTTCTACAGGAAGCTCAAGGGGGCACGGTATCTGGAGGGATATCCCAGCCTGATAGGAAGACTGGCCAGGCATATAAACCGGAATCACCCGGATGAGAAGCAACTCTCCCTGCTGCTGGTCAAGGGAACTTCTGAGAAGATTCAGAGAAACTATCAGCAGGAGGCGGTGGAGGCGTTCGGCAGGCGGATCAGGGGGGAGTATGGTTCGGCCGAAGCGGGGATAATCTCATTTGAGTGTCCCCATGGGACCAATCATGTAAACATGGAACATGTATTTGTCGAAGTGGTTGAGAATGAGATCCTGGTGACCAACCTGATATCCTTTTCCTTCCCCATCATCAGATACCGGCTGGGAGACTATGTCCGGGTGGGGGACGGTTGCCGCTGTGAGTGCGGGAGGGAGAGTGTTATTATCGATGATATCATCGGCAGGGTGGGTGAGAATGTATATGGAAGGGATGGCAATGTATATCCCTCCATGACAGTCGATTATGTTATCAAGGCGGTGGCCCAGAAGACCGACCTGGTCCTTCAGTGCCAGGCCATCCAGAAGAAGAAGGGACACCTGGAGTTCAATGTGGTGGTGCGGAGGGCATTATCCGGGTACGAGGAGAAGAAGGTGGAGGGTGTTTTCGGCAGCCTGATCCGGTCATACTACGATCACAACATGGATTACCGGTTGAGGTTTGTAGAGGATATACCCCGCCGGGGTACCAAGATGCTGGAGTTCATTTCGGATATGGAGTAGGGGGGCGCTCCGCCTGTCTGATCAGCCGGAATATGCCGGCAAGCCATATTATCTTATCAATACCGCTTTTCTTGATATTCTGATCCGGCCGGTTTTAAGCACATAGAAGTATACCCCGCTGGGTAGATGGGAAGGGGTCCATTGGATGGTATGGGATCCTCCATCCATCCTGCCGCTGAAGATCCGGTCAACCATTCTTCCCCCCGCATCGTACGCCCTTATATCCACCTGTGAGGGTTCGGGCAGATGAAAGCGTATCTCTGTGGAGGGGTTGAAGGGATTGGGTACATTCTGGTTCATCCTGAGGGGAGATGCTATCTGGTTGGAATCGGTGCTCTCCGCTACCGCCAGGGTATCCCGGTAGATCATGTGATTGTGAGCGGAAACATTCAATTCCATGGAATCCAGCGAATCGGGGATGCCGGTATGGATCTGGATGTACAGATGGCCCTGGCTGTTTGATACACCCCTTCCGTAACAGGTTCCATTCATGTAGAGGGAGCCGGTTGCTCCCTCCGGGCTGGCCTGAACAGCCATCAGGGTATCATCCCTGGCTATCTCCTGAGCATGAGAGACACTCAGCGTCCGGGGAGTATCGGTCCAGCAGTCCAGAGCCGGGTCGCCCAGCAGGTTGAGGCAGTAGAAACACCAGCGGTGAGCTCCCGGTTCATACTCATCGGGAAGGTCCAGGAAGGGGACGGTCTCATCCTTGGAGCGCTGGTTGGCAGAGCCCAGGGTGGTAATTCCCTCGGTGAACATGGCATCGAAGAACTCCCTCTGGAAGTGATGGGATGGCCCGTTGGTGGTTCCCTCGGTGAACCATCCGTAACGCGAGTTGCCCAGGAATGCCACCGCACAGTGATCGATGGTCACCATCTTTTCGCCGATACATTCGTCCGAGTTGAATGAACCGGCATAGCAGCCGTAGGAGTTGACCACCGGGAAGGCGGCCGAGGTGCCGTCGTTGGTGAAGTTGGTGCTGGTGATGTCTGAGCCATACAGCCGCATTACGTAGCCGGTGTTGGAATGACCGGCATGGGAGACCCAGTGGGTCCCGCTGTTGAACTGATCGAACACCGCCGTCTTGCTCCAGCTCCCCATATCCCTGTCGTAGTAGGTGGTGGTATCGAAACCGGCAGGTATGCCGGTGGTGGTGAATCCGTAGGAGGTGCATGTTTCTATAAGCTGATCCAGCTCATCGCCCCCGTAGGTCAGAGGGTCGCTGAAAAGATGTTCTCCCAGCATCAGTGCCCGTTTCATCTGCCCGGGGGGAGGGCTGTCCAGGTACATGGTGGTTTTGCTGATAAACACCGACACCTCGGCGGCATTATCCACACAGGCCCTGCCCACCGCCACCTCGTGGTAGAAGTCCTCCTCTCCATGCTCGCCCCACAGCAGGTCTCCGTCATCGTTCCAGCTGCCGTCCAGGTTGGAGAAGTAGATATCTCCGGGAATATTGTTGTCCTCCACCAGGGAGGTTGACTGAACGGTGCATCGAAGGCCCCGGTAGGGGACTACGCTACCGGAGGAGGCGGGGACACCGTCGCCGTCCCCGCCCAGCAGTACGTGGGTTATACCATGATCATTATACTTATCTATAATGGCGTTGCGTACCTGTTCTGCAATGTCCACCCCGGAGTATGAACTCTGGATATCCTCCACGGTAATTATCCCGGTGCGCATTCCCCTTCTGGTGTAGAACTCCTTGAGCGGCTGAAAGGCCCCGCTGAGGCTGTCCCGGGTAATTATAAGATACTCATAGTCATCCGCCCCATCTCCCTGGAGTGGATGCGGTCCCGGATATCCGGACAGTGCATCCGGGTTGTCCACCACTGTGGTGATACGCTGCACCGTGCCGGGGTCACTTCGCAGCATTCCGGCTGCCCGTGAGGCATCCTGGCCTTGAGCGGTTTCAACGGTAACGGTAACGCTGCGATAGTAGCCCGCCCTGCCTCCGGCAGGATTGTAGCCGGCGGGACTGAATGCACCCACCGCAATGGAGTGTCCCCGCAGATACTGGGTGGTAAATTCAGAGCGGGGTGGATGTATCCATCTGTCCCGGGAGTAGAGAGATGAATTAATCAGCAGCCCCCTGGTGTCTTTACCTTCTTCGATGCCGGATACCGGATGCTGCCTGGGGTACAACCGCCGGTCTACGGAGATCTCTCTCCAGCCCCTCTTCTCGATGTTGACACTCATGACCTCTTCTCCCGGAGGAAGCAGTATGGCCGCTCCCCGGAAGGGGAAGCTGGGTCCCCCTGCCATTCCGGCCTGGATGGTGTTATCCATGATAAGCATGGAGAATTCCCGGTCTATCTTTATTACTTCCGGTTGATCGAATCTGTAGGTGGCGGTAACCTGTCCGGCACGTAGCAGGCCGGGGGAGATAACCGCCAGCATGATTGTCCCTGCTATGATCGATCTGCTGATTTTATACTTCATGCCGGGCCTTTCTCGCTGTTCCCCGTATATGTTATGCACTTCATGGTACCGGATTATTATAACACATCCGTATGGCTAAGGAAAGCGGGCAGAAGTCCCAGGGGGTTGGCGTCCCTGAGGTGCATTTGCAGGAAACGGGACCGTTTTATATTTGCAATGTATGCGTATTGGGGTAAGATTACGGAAATGCAGGATATGAGGAACCGTTTTGTATGGGGATGGGAACGGCTTATTCCAGGCAGGAAGAAAAACCCTGCTTTGGCATTTTACTGGAATATTGTAACCATGAAAGGAGACTGACGTGTCGGCAAAAGCGCTGTTGATCAGTATCTTATCTGTGGCGGTCATACTAACGGCGGGGTGCACGCAGGAGTCCTCTGAGGAGGCTACGGTGGAGCAGCTCAAGCACTATCCTCTTGATTCCACCGAAGGTGTTCTGACTTCTTCCGGAGTATCTATCGATACCACCGAATTTGCCGAAGGTGCTGCTTCTCTGAGGATAGATGCTGAGGGGGAGGGGAAAACGGTGATCCGGCTGTTCGAGACCGGAGATATAGATGCGGAGAATGTCAGGCTTACCTATCAGGCCAGGATGAAGACCGGAGAGGTGAGTGGGAAGGCCTATCTGGAGATGTGGACCCACTTCCGGGAAAAGGGAGAGTATTTCTCCAGAGGGCTGGAATCTCCCCTGAGCGGTACGGTGGATTGGACCAGCGTGGAGACACCATTCATGCTGGAGAAGGGGCAGAATCCGGATAATGTTAAACTGAATGTGGTGGTGGAGGGGACCGGGACGGTGTGGATCGACGATATAAAACTTATAAAGAGTACCAGGAAATAATATGGCCTCACCGCATAATTTAATTATGCCGGAATCGAGGTTGATATAATAACCGGCAGGGTATATTTGGACCGCTTGCAGTCGGCCGAACGAAATTCACCCGGGAGGGGAGGGTCTTAATGTAGATACCCACGGGCAAGCCCGTGGCACTGACTGTAAAATTACTAGCTACGCTCGATGCCCTTCGGGCGGATTACATTCACTCACGTGCAGGCACGTGGAACTCTGCCCTGTGGGTCATTAGAAATAAATGCCTCCGGCTTGCACTATGATATCTATAAAAATTACCCCTGCCCGGGGCGATCGATATGGTCATCACCTCCGGGGAGGGGCAATCCGAATCGCGGGCTCGATGGAAATACCCGCTGCCGTATGCTCTTGGATAACATACGGTGGCACTGCTGCTCGGTGGGGGCCTCTGTGATCTTGTATCTTCAACGAGCTGGCCGGGCTTGTGTTTGTTATCTGCCCGGCGGCCCTCTTTTCAAATGTTCTGTTTATAATTACCCCGGCGGGGGGAAAAAGTTTCAAAGAATTTTATTCCGGTGTGGTATTTTTCTCCGGAGAAGCTTTCGAACCCTCGTAGAATTCGCTGTATATCCGGGTGGTGGGGTAGGCCAGTGCAATGTCTTCATGTTCAGCGAAACGCTCCAGGACATCCTCCCAGATAGCATGAGAGGTGCCCCTGCGCTTTCTGGGTTCACAGAGATATCGGATGGTAAGTATAACTCCGCTATCCCTGACTGAGGTATAGACGATGGGTGTAAGGGTGGTGTAAAGGATAAGGTATCTACGGGCGGCTGCTTTCACCCTCTCCTGGGCGGATTCGCTGAGATGCTGTGAATGTCTCTGAGCTATCTCCAGCAAAATCTCCCTGGCCTTCTTCCAGTTGCTCTCGAAGGTTATCAGCACCGGCACTTCGTTCCAGATGTACTGAAATCCCTTGCTGTAGTTGGCCTGCATCTCGGTGAATATCTTCCCGTTGGGTATGTGGATGATCCTGCCGGTGCTCTGGTCGGCATCCACCCAGTTTCCTATCTCGGCCAGGGTGAACTGAAACACCCGCTGGTCTATCACATCCCCGGCGTGCGGTCCTATCTGTATCCGGTCGCCCAGCTCGAAGGGGCGGCGCCACAGGATAAACAGCCAGGCGGCCAGATTCATTATGGGATCCCGCAGGGCAATGGCCACCCCGGCTGACAGCAGTCCCAGGTAGGTGACTAGCGACTGGAGGCCCTCTATCCAGATTCTTCCCACCGTTATAATGGTTATGAAGGCAGCGATATATCCCGAAATCTTCTGCCACCTGTAACGGGAGTGCGGGTCTTCGGTCCGCTTGAAAGTCGCCTTGACAGCTATGATCCTGAGGATCCATATGATAACGATTGCTATTATGGAATAGAATAGCTTCGCCTGGGTCTCCGGACCGATACCTATCCAATGCTGAATCCAGTTAACCACAGTTTCCAAATCTATCGCCTCCGCTTATCTGCCGGTTTAAAAATTTGTAAACCCTCTGTACATATTTATCATGCCAGCAGGATATGCTAAAATAATAATATTATCCACCCATAATTATAATTTACCTGGGCTGTTTTTCCGGGAAGGCAGGAGGAGTAAGCTCCTGCGGAGGATTATCCTGCAGCTCTTTGATGATATATTTTATTGCCATCTCCAGCTGCTGGTCGTGGTCCTTTACCACCTCCGCCGGGTCGTTGTTCACCATTATATCCGGCTGAGCTCCCCTGTTTTCCACAATCCATTCTCCTCCCAGGCCGGCGAATCCCACGTTGGACTGGGTTACCATGCCCCCGTCGGTAAGGGGGATCATGTTAATTATTCCAATCAACCCGCCCCAGGTGGGTTTGCCTATCACCGTACCCAGTCCCAGCTCCTTGAAATGCCGGGTGAATACCTCCCCGTCGCTTCCGGTTCCCTCATCGCAGATAACCACGATGGGTCCCCGGTGCACGCCGTGGGGGTATCTCATCGGCTTGAAATCCCGGGTAACGGTAAGGAAGGCCAGCTCTCTCTCCAGCTTGTCCATCATGAACCAGGAGACGAAGCCGCCTCCGTTGTTTCTTACATCAATAATTAAACCGTCTTTATATCTCTCCGCCCGGAAGGCCTGCTCGAACTGTGCCAGTCCCATCTCGCCCATATCGGCCAGATGCATGTATCCCACCCTGCCTCCGGTGGCTTCCTTTACCCGGCGGTAGTTTTCCGATACCCACTCCCTGTATCTGAGCAGGTATTCGCTGCGTAGTGTTTCTATCTGGTAGGTTTTGCCGTTCTCCCCATCCGGCTTTGAAGCCACTGTGATGGATATCTCGTCGCCGGCCCGGTTCTCCAGGTATTTGAAGTAGTTTTCTTCTGTTGTGATTTCACGGCTGTCGATGGCAATCAGGTAGTAATTCTCCTCCAGTTCAATGTGGGGTGCATTCAGGGGATTCCTGTAATCCTCGTTCCAGTTTCTGGTATCGATGATATGTTCGAACCGGTATCTTCCGCTGTCGTAATCAGGTGCCAGGTCAGCCCCCAGCAGGCCGGTTCTTACCCTGAAGTAGTATGTTCTGGGAGGTCCTCCCCCGTGGATGATGTATTCGTGAGAGGCGGAGAGCTCCCCGATCATATGTCCTATGATGTAATTCATGTCGGCACGGGTTGCCACAAAGGGTATCAGCTGCCTGTACCTGTCATATATCTCCTGCCAGTCCTTTCCGTGCAGATCGGGATCGTAGAAGAAATCCCTGATCTGCCTCCATACATCCCGGTATATCTGGGGGTACTCCTTCAGAACATTCACCCTGTATTCCAGACCATGCCAGTCCAGAAGCCCCTCTCCTGAGCTGTGGGAACCGGATGTTTTGACCATTCCCGCCATCCCCATACTCATGTAGGCTGCCCTTTTGCCGTCACCGGAGAGGGTGTAGTAGCCGATGCCGGCGAGGATGGTTGAATCTTTCTCCTTGTTTATGTCGAAGCGGTGAAGATCGTAGTGGGAGACACTCCTGGGGCGGAAGAACTCCTGAATCCCGGGAAAACCGTAGTTCTCCCTGGACATATAGTGAATGCAGCCTCCGGCAAAGCTGAGCATACGGTAGGTTCCCGGCTTGACCGGCACAGTGAAGACTCTATTATGAATATTGTCCGTTTTGATGATCAGGCTGTCAGGATCCTGCTCCTCCGATGACTTTTCGGTTGAATCTGTTTTGCCCTCTCCGGATGAGTCGTCCTTGCTCTCCCTGCCGAAGGGAGGTTCCTGCCCCTCCCTCAGCTGCATCACCATTATCTGCGACATGTCTGCGTTTATGTTATTGTCCATGAACCAGTCCAGGCGGGGGGTGAAGTTTCTCAGCGAGAGAAAGTAGAGATGCTCTCCCTCTGAGTCGAAACAGGGGCTGTAGTCGTCGTACCTGTCTCCGGTAATACGGAGGCTCTCTCCCTTTTCAAGGCTGTAGAGATATAGGCTGTTGTTCAGATTTTCATTCACCTTGGAGTAGACCACCCATCTGCTGTCCGGCGACCAGCTGTAGTCGCTCACCTCCCAGAAGATCTCATTGTCCTTCTGATACATGCACCGGTCGATCTTCTTCACCTCTCCGGTGCGGGTGTCCGCCAGATAGATGGTGTAGTCATTATCCCCGAACAGAATCTTCCCTCCGTCGGGGGACCATTTGAGATGATAGAAGTAGGTCTTCATCCCCGATGTTATCCGGGTCCACTCAGCTCCCGGTTCCAGGGGGCTGATATAGAGCTGGTACTCCCCGCTCCTGTCGGAGAAGAAGGCCAGGGTGTCGGCGGTGGGGGAGATGGCTGGATGGAGTTCCCGCGAGCCCTGGGTGCGGGTGATGTTGACCGCCCTCTCGGTCTTCTGGTTGAGCAGGTAGATATCACCCCTGGCCTGGACCACGCATCTGTCCCCGGTCCTGTCCAGGGAGAGTTCCTGTACGTAGCCGCCCGGTTCTATGTACATATCCCTCATCTGCCAGCGGTCGGAGGGGATATCTATGACGAGCTTCTCCGAAGCTGCGGTAATTATATCATAGACCCACAGGTAACCTTCGCAGCAATATACTATCCTGTCCCCTCCCAGCGACGGAAATTCCACATCCCATTCGCTGTGGTTGGTGCATCTGGTGATTTCCGAGCTTCCCATATCGTATGAGTATATGTTCATCCTGCCGTCCCGGCGGTCTGAGTTGAAGTAGATCTGCCCCCCGTGCCACATGGGAAAGTTGTCGTAGCCCTCCCAACGGGTGATTTTCTCGAATTTGCTTCCGTCACTCCGGGCTATCCATATGTCCTGCTGTGCTCCACCCTTGTAGCCCTTCCAGTTCATCCGGTCGGTGGAGAAGCGGTTTATGGCGAATCTGTCACCATCCGGCGACTGGGATGCATAGGACACCATATCCAGGGGCAGTTTCTCGGGAAAGCTGCCGGTCAGATTTACCCGGTAGAGTTCCCTTTTCAGGGTCCTGAAGGAAATGAAGAAGATATACTTACCATCCCTGCTCCAGCCCACCACCCGGTCCCTGGCGGGATGCAGGGTAAGCCTGGCGGGTTCGCCACCCTCTGCCGGCATAACATACACATCGTTGCCCCCGTCGTAGCTGGCAGAGAAGGCTATCCTTGTCCCGTCGGGTGAGAACCTGGCGTATCTTTCCATACCGGGGTGGGAGGTAAGCCTCCGGGCTGCTCCCCCATCCACCGGCGCGCTCCAGAGATCATCCTCATAGGTAAAGACCACCGTGTTCCCGTGTATATCGGGATAGCGCATCAGCCGTCCCTCCACAGCCTCCCCGGCTGCAGCAACAAGCAGGACTGCCACAAAGACCGCGGTTGAAATTGTGACGCATCTGTATGATAAACTCATGAGAATCCTTTCGCTGAAATGATTTTATAATAAATAAACAATTCCAGCTTTCCGGAAGTTAATCCTTCATTTACTGACGTCAGAGAACTTCTCTCTTCCGGACTGATGGAGCCGGAATGATGATAACCTTACTGTCCAGAACAGGTAGAAATCATTCTGTTCAGGCAACTCCCGGCTATATTATCCAGCGGTTATTTTAGAATGGGGCGGATGCTTTGGCAAGGGGAAATGGGGGTGGAGTTTCCCCGGTTTTTCCAATATCGAGCTAAATTGGTATATTCCATTTTCTAATTGTTTCGTAACGTTCAAATGTTGGTGAATTCTTCGCCCTATAATCGGAGGAAGTCCTGATACTTCATTCCTGCAATGGAAATAACTGAAATCATATCCATAGGATACGAATTATCATAGATACAGAAATAATTTGTTTATATCGGGTTGACATTTTTAACATATTGTGCATAATTAATGTTCGAATGCACTAATATTCTATCTTTTGTGCAATGAGGTAATTTTATGCCCCAAATAAGCGATATTCTTAGAGGCCAGAAGAAGGAATTGTCCATAGTTAAAAACAGGGAATACGTTAAGAGAAATATCCCCCTGCGGGGGCTGCATAAACCGATTATCAAAGTTATTACAGGTCCGAGAAGAGCGGGCAAGAGCTTTTTCGCCCTTCATGAACTTACAGACTTTGGATATGTAAATTTCGATGACGAAGCGATCACAGAAGTGGATGATTACGATGAAATTGTTCATTCGGTAAATAGCGTTTACGGTAAAACTCATATGCTTTTCCTCGATGAAATTCAAAATCTTGAAAGATGGGAGTTATTTGTCAACAGACTCCAGAGAAAAGGGTATAATCTTATTATCAGCGGGAGTAATGCCAATCTGCTGAGCCGCGAGCTCGCTACCCATTTAACCGGTCGGCATACCAACGTTATTGTTTTTCCCTTCTCATTCAGAGAATACCTCGCATATTTTGGGAATGAACTGACCGAGGCAGCAAAGAAATCCCGCTTTGAAGAATACATTGAAAGGGGAGGCTATCCAGAACCTCTGGTAAACGATCTGGATTACAGAACATATCTGAAAACACTTATTGACTCAATTCTATTCAAGGATATTATCATAAGATACAATCCCGGATATCCAGAAGCGCTCAAACAGATAACCCGTTTTCTTATATCGAATTTCAGCAATCTGATTTCCTACCGGAGCATTAAGGATTTTACCGGCATAGGCAGCGTGCATACTGTAAAAAAGTATATCGGGTATCTTGAGGAAACATTCATGCTTTTCGAATTAAAGAGATTTTCTTTCAAGCTGAAAGAACAGGAACGCGCCAATAGGAAGATCTATGTAGTCGACCCCGGACTGGTTAAATCTCTATCATTTGAGTTTTCCTCTAATCTGGGACGATTGTTTGAAAACCTGGTAGCTATTGAGCTGAAGAAGAGAGAACTGAATGGTGAACTTGAATTCTATTACTATAAAAAAGAGTACGAAGTAGACTTTGTGGTTCAAAGTGAAGGAACCATAACCGATTTGATCCAGGTCTGCTACGATATCGATAATAGTTCTGTCCGGGAAAGAGAAGTGCGCGGACTCTTATACGCCCAAAAATTTCTAAATTGCCGGAATTTAATTATCATAACAAACGGTAAATATGACACTGAAGAAATGGAATGGTTCGGCATGAAAGGGAAGGTCAAATTTATCCCACTCTGGAAATGGTTACTCAATCAGTAATATATTGTATCCCCAATAATTCATAAACCTGACTTTGATAGTAAAATAATTGACAGAGTTGCCGGGGTATCCATACTCGATTTCAGCTATTCGCAGGAATTCATGAAAAAACCGGATTGATAAATAGCTTCTGCTGTAATTTCAGGATCAGATGGAGCAGACAGGGAATCTATGTCAAGATTTCTCAAAGGTTTCGTTATTCTGGCCGGATTGCTTATTGTGGTTACCGCCGGGATCAAGTTCGTCCAGGATTCCTTCCGCCTGGGAAGGTGGAAGGGTGACAGCGAGCTTCTAAGCACCCTTGACCGGACGGGTGATTCCAGCAAGGTGTTTCTGAAAGTTGACAGAAGAGATTTTGTCCGGCCACCCTATCCTGAAGCCGGCGATACCATTGTTGCCCTGAACGGCAAGAGTGCTAAACCGGAAACCCTATTTTCAGAGCTCAATGGACAGCCCGGCGGCAGTGAAGTTGCCATTGAGTATGAAAATGCTTCCACCTCCGGTACCCTTGACACTACTGTTGTCACCAGCCATGCCCGTGGGGCTGTCCATCTTTGTCTTCCGCATGGAAAACAATTTAGAGGAGAGGATGCCGGTCGTCTCCCTGCTCTTCTCAGTGAAGGCAAGCTTTGTCTGGGCTGGTGCTGAAATGTACAGCCGTTTATCCCCTTATCCCTTATTCATTGAAAAAAATCTATAACTGCTTCCCTGGTCATCTATGATCCTTACCAGTTCAGAGGAGAGGAGGGGATAAAGCGAAATCCTTGAGGGAATTTTTCCTATCCCCTCAGCCGGGATAACAGTTACAGTTTCATCCGTAGCTGCACACCCACAGGCTGTTGCAGCAATGAGTAACATCAGTAATATTTTGTTAATCACTTCCATCTCCTCCTTCGCCAGGCTCCTGAAAGATTCAAAGATTATTAGGACATCACTTATAAATATTCAAAGCAGAGGTTATCCTTACGGTTCAATGATATATATGAATGTATGTATTAGCCCGAATAATTCATAAAATTGTTATGGCATATTAAGAAGGGCAATGATAATAATACATTGAAGGCACAGCCTACTATTTAGTGGATTAGGGCAGCCGGCTGGAAGGTGAGGGGCATTATTGATAATTCTTTAACTAATATGCAGTTATCATCGATAACTGCTGTTTTTATGAATTATCCGGATTAACTAATTTTTCTGCTTTATTTTTGTCACCGTATTTTTCTGATAATCTGTCGATTTCATCATCGAATACATCCGATAACCTCTTCATGAATATAATAGGCAGAATGTAATCCTTGTACTTGGGTGCATCTATCGGTCCCCTGATCTTACAGGCAGCTTCCCATAACCAGTTCTCTAAAGTTTTGGTATCTAATTTTTTCTCAGTCATTTTTTCCTCTTTATGTCATCACTATTTTAAATTGATTTTTACCTAAATTGAGCGGATGTATTTTGTTATTTTTATATTACCAGTGTTTTGACTATTGAACAAGCCGATTTCTTAGTGATGTCAGAAATGGGAAGTAAGCTCTCTCAGATTGACAATACCAGCTTAAGCCCCTCGTCCAGCGCCATCCGGAGCTTTGATTTCAATTTTGAAACCTTCTCTGCCAGATAGCTTTTATCCAGAGTAATCAGTTGGGATACATTAATCACGGAATCCCTTTTGAGCTTGCTGTCTTTGCGTCTAAGCAGAATGTTCCCCGGCGCCTCCGAAAGCCTGAGATTTGATGATATTACTGCTACAATAACGGTACTTATATTAGAGCGGTTAAACGAATCTGATTGAACTATCACCACCGGCCGTCGATGACCCGGCTCTGATCCTCTAGGAATTGGAAGGCTTGCCCACCAGATTTCACCCTTTTTCACTCCCATTCCTCCCTTGCCAGTGATGCTCCTTGGAGTTTCTCCAGGAGTAGATCGAGTTTGCTATCGTTATCTCCCTTTTTATAGACAGCATTTAGCTTTTCTGTCACCCTGTCCTCCCGGTGTTTATCCAGATATGATTTCATGGCTCTCTGAAACAGCTCGCTTCTGGATACTCCGAGGCGTTTAGCCAACCTCTCGGCAGCTATGAATAGATTGTCCGGTATAGAGATCGCAGTCTTCATACTCTAAAGTATAACTATAGTTATACTATTGTCAAGAGTATATTTTGCTGGAGACAGAAATGGTATGGGCTCTTGGGCCAATGAATCGGTTTGAGGCAGCTTTTGAAAGACTATCGTTAAACAGATTGCAATGCTTGAATACTTATTTTTACCTGGCCCCGGATGCCCCATTACCACTATCTTCGCCGGCAATATTTTAATTTTTTTTGAAATTTTTACAACTTTTTCTTGACAGGATTTTCCAGACAATTTATGCGCAATCTCATCTATGCTAATAATTTAGCCGGAGAGAGCCATTGATTCCCCATACAGCCATTCCCTCACTCCATGCGGATTGATTTGACCAATTGACCCCCTCGACGGCCTTCCGGGGGCCTTCACGTAGCTCCCGAAACCTGTGGTATAATAATACCGGACTGCGAGATGGGGAAAATTCAAAAATTGGGAGGTGCGGTATGATTACCACCAGCGGCGGGTCCCGGGATAATTATAAAATTACCCGCAGGGACAATAACCCGAATGTTAACCTGTATAATTATAAATTAATAATTAACAGGGGATTCTCCCGGCAGGAGGTAGCTCAGGGCTCTTATTATTATAAAAATTATCGGGGAATAATTAACTGCCGGGAAACCTCAGGTGATTATAAATTTGATAATAACCACACCGGCACTGCCCCGGGAACAAACCAGAAAATATTCAAAAAGCTTAAAGCCACCAGGCGGGATATCAGATCCCTGCCCGACCGAAAACTCCTCGGCGGCATCGAGAGATTAAACATAAGAGAGCGAAGATTAAAACTTAATATTCTATTATATCTGGGAGAGATAGAAAGACGCGGTCTTCATCTCCCCATGGGATACAGCTCGCTGTTCGACTTCTGCACCGGCAGGCTCGGGTACACCAGGGCCGCTGCCTGGCGGAGGGTTGCCTCTGCCAGAATTATAAATAAACATCCGGTTCTTGCGGTGATGCTGCTGGAGGGAAGGACCAGTCTCTCTGTGGTGGCCATGGTATCTAAGATAATTAATAACACCAACTGCGGGGATATAATTAATATTATAAATAACAAATCCTACCGTGAGGCGGAACGGCTGTTATCAGTATACCGGCCTGTACCTAAGGTCAGAGACAGAATCAAAGTGATAAGTGTGCTTGAGGAAGAATTAACAGAATCTGATAAGTATGTTTGTGAGGAGCCGGGATTAAGTAAAAATTCTGCAAGAAGCGGAGCAGGTTGTGATGCTGGTGCCGGGAGTAACCCAGGTTTGAATAACAGTTCCGACGTCGAACCTGGAGAAAAGTCAGTTAATTATCAAGATAATAACGATTCGATAAACTTATGTGATGTTGGAACAGGGTCAGGCAATAATAATAAATCCGGTTCCGACGTCGAACCTGGAAAAAAGTCAGTTGGCGAATTAATTAATAACTCTGATTCAAACAGCAGGGGTGATACCGGGAAAGGAATTAATAATAAGCCGGGCAAGAAAATAGTATTAAAAAACAAATACGAACTCAGATTCATGGCAGATCCTGAGTTCATGGATAAGTTAAATAAAATCAAGTCTCTGTTATCCAATAAATTCCCAGCGGGTATAACTCTGGAAGAATTATTCGACATAACCATGGAGGAGTATCTGGAAAAGCATGATCCGGAGAGGAAAATTATCAGGAGGAAGAACAGAGAGAATAAAATTAAAAGTAAAACCGGGGAAAATAACAAAAATGGGGGCAATAATTCTCCGGATAATAATTATAAATCAGAGAAATCGAGTAATTCATGCAATGATGCGAGAAGGACAAAATCAGCCGGAGGTAATAAAAAGAGTGCTGATAATATAAATAATAGTATAGACTTATCTCCTCAGTCACAACAACAGAACTCAAGATATATCCCGCAGGCTGTGCGGGACGAAGTCTATGCCCGGGACGGTGGCAGGTGTACCTTTGTGGGCAAAAAGGGCAAACGCTGTAACTGCACCCATGATCTTGAGTTCGATCATATAGTTCCCTTTGCCACAGGCGGGGACAACTCGCCTGATAATCTAAGACTGCTCTGCCGCAGGCATAATAAACTCGAGGCCGAAAGGGCCTACGGCAGGGAATTCATGCAGAAGCACTACAAGCGGGAGTAAAGAGATTCTATTAATCCTGCTGAATAATTAAACTGGCATGCCGTCGGGAATATTAGTGTATAAAATCGATCTCCTCATTCTCCCACAAAGACACTCTTACGGGAGGGCCGGGGTGCTTTGACCACCATGAATCTCAACACTTCACTGCTCCGGTTGTACCAGCAGTGTACTATATCCTTCGGGCTTTCCACCAGCGTGCCGCCTGATACCTCCTCCTGCTCCTCTCCGATCTCCACCACGCCCCTGCCTTCCAGAACATAGAAAGCCACATCCACAGGGGTAATGTGACGCTTGAGAGACTGTCCCGGCTGCAGAGTGATGATGGTTATCATGGCATCGGGGGTGTTGTAGAGGTTACGGGCGTCCACATTATGGGCATTATTCATTACTCCGGCTTCTTCGAGTTTTCTGGTTATCATGGTATATTCCTTTCTGCAGAAATCTTTCTCTGAGTATTGATACCTTATCTGAATTCCCCATTTATGTAAATATTTCAGAAAATGGCTATGAAACTATGCATGACATTCAGGAGATCCCCTTATCCCTGTACCGGCCAATACATCCCTTTAATGACAGCCCTTTAACCTACTGCTGGCACCGGTTCTATCTTTGTGTTATAATACATAAAACTAATTTGTTCTTATCTCTTTTGCCATTTCCGGCGTTGTATCAGGTTGGGAGCATCGAATGTACTCATTTTCACGGCTTAAGCTTATATCTTTTTCGATTATAATTCTTTCATTTCTTATAGTACCACTCTCTCCGGCATTTGCGGCTGATCAGGACGACAATGTGGAGTGGGACGGCATCTCACATATCTGGTGGCAGGACAGGCGGCCCCTGTGCCCGGTGGACAACGAAGCCTTCGCCGTCCGCTTCCAGAGCTACAGCAACGATCTTACCTATGCCCGGGTGCAACTGGATGACGGCGGTTCCACCACATGGATCACCGCCTCCATGATAAGCCAGCGGGGCCCCTACAGTATCTGGGAAGCATCCCTTCCCGCCACCTCATCAGCCACCGATGTAAGCTACTATATCGAACTGACCGACGGTTCAGACGTCGACTACCTCAGTGTTTCCGGCATGTCGGATGGCCCGCCGGCAGACGGCGGGTGGACCCTTGATTTCGATACCCTTGATCATGCTCCCCTGGGGGCCACTCTGGTTACCGGGGGAGTGGTTTTCAGGGTTTGGGCTCCGGGAGCTACCGGTTGCTATGTGAGAGGTGATTTCAACGGATGGGGGCTGAGTGATCCCATGACCCGCCTGGGGGATGATTTCATAGCCAGGATTCCGGGGGCCTCTTCCGGCCAGGAGTACAAGTACTACTTCGAACCGGACGGGTTATGGAAGCCGGATGCCCGGGCCAGGGCATTCAACTCAGGCAATAATTCCAACTCCATCATAGTCGACCCCTTCGGCTACAACTGGACGATGGAGGATTTCGATACACCGGAGCTGGATGAGATGATGGTATACCAGCTCCATGTGGGTACCTTCGCCGGAAGAAACGATCCGTACGGTTCCGCTCCCCATCCCTCCGGCTACCTGGATGTGGCCGAGCGGGCCGGACACCTGGCAGAGCTGGGAATCAATACCGTTATGGTAAATCCCATCACAGAGTTCCCCGGCGACGAGTCGGGCGGCTACAATCCCGTTACCGCCTGGGCTCCCGAATGGATCTACGGCTCCCCCGAAGATGTCAAATGCATGGTGGACTCACTGCATCAGAACGGTATCGCCGTAATACTGGACATCATATGGAATCATGTAAGCTACAGTGATAATTACCTGTGGTACTATGACGGTACCCAGATATACTTCGACGACCCGGCGGTGGAAACTCCCTGGGGATCGCAGGCCGACCTGGACCGGGAGGAGGTCCGTCAGTACTACCTGCAAAGTGCGCTTCACTGGCTGGAGGAGTACAGGATAGACGGATTCAGGATGGATGCCACCGGCTACATGACTCTGCAGGGCGGAGGCTGGAGCCTGATGCAGGAGCTCAATGATATGGTGGACAACCGGTTTGTTCACAAGGTGGTAATCGCGGAGCAGCTTCCCGATGATGATTACATCACCAGGCCGACTGATATAGGCGGAGCTGGCTTCGACTCACAGTACTATGACTACTTCACCGACTCCATCCGGCAGGAGATATTCGATGCCGCCATGGGTGATCCGGAGATGTGGAGGATAAGCGATATAATTAATGGGGGAGGAACGTACCTTTCCGGCTCCAGGGTGTTCAACTACATGGAGCTCCATGATGAGGCCTGGCCCATGAGTGGCGGCCAGCGGATAGTCAAGGATATCGACACCACCTACCCCCACGATGATATATACGCCCGGGGCCGCACCAAGCTGGGCCAGGGAATAGTGACCTTCGCCCCCGGTGTGCCCGCATTTCTGATGGGGCTGGACTGGCTGGAGGACACCGATTTCGGCAGCGGTTCGGATAACCGGATAGACTGGTCCAAGAAGACCACCTACTCCGGTCACTTCAACTACTTCCAGGATATGTTAGAACTTCGCAAAAACTCCGCCTTCCATGCTGATGCGTCCCATCATGTCTTTCATTTCAATGAGGGGGGGAATGTTATCGGGTTCAGGCGCTGGGACAGTGAAGATGACTTTGTGGTGGTAGCGAATTTCTCCAACACCGATTATACCGGTTATCGAATCGGTTTGCCCCAGGCGGGAGACTGGTGGGAGGCTCTGAACAGCCAGGATACCCTGTATGCCGGTTCCGGCCAGGTAAACAGCGGTCAGCTGAGTTCTGAGGAAACGGACTATGACGGTTACAGCCAGTCGATAACCATCACACTTTCAAAGATGGCACTGGTGGTACTGAAGAAGGGTTCTATTCCCACAGCAGTGGAGTACGATCCGGTTTCACCCCGGGTGGACAGGCTGGAGCAGTGTTTCCCCAATCCCTTCAATCCGGTTGCCACCATAAGGTTCTCCCTGTCAGAGCAGAAACATGCATCCATTAGAATCTATGACGTTACCGGGCGGCTGGTGCGAACCCTGGTAGACGGTATACTTAGCAGAGGGGAGCATCGTGTCCGGTGGGAGGGAAGAAACCGGAGGGGTGCAGAGGTTGCATCCGGTGTATATTTCTACAGACTCACCACCCCCGGTTATACCAGAACCCGCCGGATGATACTGCTGCGTTAGTACTTGTCTCTATTGAGTAAATGGGTTTTTTGAAAGACCCGGTTGTATAGTTGTTTCAGGAACCTGGCAGCCGGGTTTTTCTTTGGGCGCTTGATCGGGGGGGAAGTATGGTTCCGGGTGGGCAGGATGGCAGTAAACCCGGTTCGGGGCGCCGGTTCTGTGTTTGGGCTCTGAGCCGGCGATTGATTATGGCGCCCTGTTCTGCCCGGGAGCCTCGGTTGAAAATATTGTGATTGTACGGTAATTCCGAGTGAAAGACTGGCGTGAGGCGAAGAAGGGGAGGGGCGCAGGGAAACCCCGGCCGGGAACATCCGGGGGCTGTCTCAGAACCAGCCCAGCCGGTCAAGCTCCTGTATCTTTCTTCTCAGATCACAGTGAAGATCCTTGAGCTCTTCAGCCTCTCTTTCGATCTTCTCTGCACGTCTTTTAAGTTTTCCCGCTTCTTTCTCTATCTCTGTCTCCATCTCCTCGAGTTCATCCTCCAGCCTCTCCATATCGTCGCAGTCTTCGCCTATTCCGGCCAGAGCCCTGGCCACTGCCTTGACCGCTATCTTCGCTCCGGCCTCTCCGACCCTGGCTCCCTCTCTTACTATATCCTCCGCTTCCTCCATAATTTTGTGATACTGATCGAAGTAGGCCTTGACCCTTCTGCGTTCCGATCTTCTAAGATCGATCCTCTCGCCGTTTATGAATAACTTATGATCTTCTGTAATTTTCACCACCTCATCGCTGTCCAGCTTTTCGAATACAATGGCATCATTCCGGTAATCGATATCCACGCATTTACCCCTTGCCAGATCATCGGCATCCGCCTCATCACAGCGGGCATTAAAGATGCCGTCGTGGGTATGGGCGGCCGGGGCAGGGACCAGACAACACATGAGCAGGGGAACGATCAGACTCTTCATTTTATCCTCCTATGCCGGGGTATATGAGTAAATACATTGTTTTGCTCTATTACGTATAATCATGGGGGATTGTTGCAGAATTTCCGGTGGAGGCCCTGAATAATGGAGATTTAAGAACCCCCTCAAGTATCATGGAGGGGATTTGAGATGCAGGCTGAAATTAGTTTGACCGGGTTAATAATATGTCATCCAGATAAACCGTCCTCGGGCTGGGCAGGGACACGGTAAAGAAGGTTATCCCCTCGATCCGGGTAAGGTCCATCTCCCTGCTGGAGGGAGCATTCCTGATATCATCAATGGGAATCGAGATGGTATTCCAGCCATTTTCCAGTATGAAGGAACGGTGGAACCTGTCTGTATAGGCATTGTCATGTTTCCGGTGTTCCTCATCGTGAATCCGGCAGTATGCCTTAAGCACTGTGGTGTCCGGATTGAAGATGGAAAATTCGAACTGCTGATAACCCTCCCATTTCCCCAGTGAATACTTCATGGTCACCCGGGAATACTTTCTGGTAGTAAACCTGGCCCTTAAGGAGAAATCCCCGCTGTGATGAAATTGTTCTGAAATGGATATCTCTCCGTCTGCCCTCCACCGTTTTATCTCCAGGGGAGTTTCGAAGCCGGACAGCAGGGGAAACTGCCTGGATGCAATATATTCATCCGCCAGGGAAATGAATAGAGGTACGGATGCAATAAGCAGCAGAAAAACTATAACGGCAGCCCGCAGAAAATTTTCCCGCCCTCTGTGATAAACACCGGTTCTGGAGAGAAGGATCATTCCGATTATACAGCCGGAAAGATCCCTGTATATATCCATGTAGTCGAAGTGACGCCCTGCCAGCGACTGGATCAGTTCGGTGGAAAGCGCAAGGACACCGCCCAGCGACACGACCAGGACCCACTGCAGGCCAATCGGCCTCTCTCCGAAATCCCTCCAGTCAGCGTAGAGTATAAAGACAAACAGCACGAACAGTGCTATGTGACCCATATTCCATAAATTCCCCATGGAACGGGATGCGTTGTGGCCCGGTCCCCCCACAAAAAGAAATACTATCCCGGTTATGAATAAGATATGAAGAATTATTGTCTTAATTGTATTGCCGGTCATTCTATAAGTAATACCCTCTGGTATATCCTGGAAAATTCCCATCCAGCAAAGATTGTTAATTTATCCATTTATCCCTGTAACCTGAAGACAGAGGATAATTATTGATTATAATTAATAAAAACGAAAATATCAGTATAATTATAACTTGCATGGAGTATGGAGATGCCCGGCCGGTCCTCTCGTTATATAATTAGAGGGATCGTATTCACCAGGCGGAATTACGAGGTTCCGGCCCGGTTTTGATTTTGAACTGTCCGCGGACAGTGTAAACAGCCAGCTGATCGCCCTTTCCCGGCTAATCAGCTGGATAACAGAATTCTGTCTATCTTATGACCAGAACCTTGCGGGTATAATAGCATCTGCCAATATTAACTTTCACAAAATAGATCCCGGTGGAAAGCTTTGTCTGTTTACCCCTGAGTAGGTTCCATTTTTTGGTGGTGAGCCCTTCTGGGTGTATCCCGGCCGGAATACTGGCAACTCTTCTGCCATTTACATCATAGATGGCAATGCTGATCTTCGCTCTGGAATTAAGCAGACAACGGATCTCCAACTCCGATTGAGTGGGATTGGGGAAGATATTAACTTTATGACCAGATATCTTTTCCGCAGGTGAGGAGCCGGTTACTGATACCGGTTCACCATATAATATTGCCGCCCCTCTATTATCAATATTCCATCCCCCTGCGGCAAAACTACCTCCGTCCCCCTCATGCCGGGTGAATATTTCCAGCCCTGCTACGGATATGCCAAGTCCGTCATAAGCATCATCCGATACATCCGTGAACATGGGGGTGGAAGCAACGGGATATATACCTCTGTAGAGATAGACTCTTCCCTTCTGGGAGACGGTATCGCCGTATTCAGGTGCTCCTGATATTATATCATTTTTCCCGTCTCCATCTATGTCTGCGCTGGAAACTGAGTAACCGAACAGTTCACCGGCCAGTTCTCCCACCATAGTGCCGTCGGGGATACTATCCGGCATTTCATCACCCAGAAAGAGATCTATTTTCCCCACATCCGGTCCGTTTATATTGTTAAAGTAGGGTGATGATATTAATATTTCATCTATTGAATCTCCGTTTATATCTGACAGAATATCTCCTGCAGATCCGAAGGCATCCCCGATGGAAGATCCTGTAATTTGCATGTCAGGAAGGGAATCCATAGGAGTGCCCCCCAGGTAAAGATAGGCTTTTCCTGCCAGTATGGCTGCATCATCATTCCTGGGAGCACCCACTATCATATCATCAATTCCATCTCCATTAACATCTCCGCCGGTTGATATCATATCACCGAAAAAATCACCGCTTTGTTCCCCGTGTATTGTTAGGTCGGCAGAACAATCCGGGCTGTTTCCTCCCAGGTATAGATAGACCGCACCTGCAGAATCAGCGGATTCAGGGGCTCCGGCAACCAGATCATCATAATTGTCATTGTTAAGATCGCCGTCCAGGGCAATTGCTCTTCCGAAGTGATGTTCTGACGGAGCTCCGCTAAGCACCAAATCAGGCAGAGAATCCATGCTGTAACTCCCGAAAAAGATATATATTTTGCCGGAACTATCCGGAGGACCGGGAGCGTGTATGGCTATATCGGAAAATCCGTCCCCATTGATATCACCACCACCGGATACCGTCAGGCCGAATTGTTCTCCTTCAACTCCAGTAAAGGTCAGGTCAGGAATTGAATCGGGAGTCATTCCTCCGAAATAAAGATAGCATTTACCGGCTGCATCACCGCCTGAATCTTCCAGGTTTGCACCCACCAGCAGGTCCTGATATCCGTCGCCGTTAACATCCCCGGCATTGCACAGGGATATTCCAAACTGATCGTTGCTGTTTTCTCCCTCAAATGTAATAAGTGTTTCTACCCCTTCTGCACCTGTTGCAGCAAAAAACAGCAGGGAAAATGAGATTATAAAAATAAACCAGTTGAGTTTTGAGTAGTTTCTCATAAGTGTAATAGAAGCAAGATATACGTTTGCTCTGATTATAAAAACAGCACCATAAAAAAGGAGCATCCACCCGGATGCTCCTTTTTTGCAATGGCTTTTAAAACCTATTCATAGATCACACCTGTCCAAAATAGCCTTTTAAAAATATGATTAAAAGGGCGCTCCTTTT
>CAZTHK010000021.1:0-59439 GCA_964613215.1 uncultured bacterium
GCTGAAACCAAAGCCACTTTTTGGGCTTTCCGCAACAAAAACTAGTTAATTAATACTATAGCAAAAAGATATATCTAACCTCAATCGGTCAAAATCATGGTGACCGGAACAGCGATTCTTTTCCTCCATACGCCAACCTGTCCGGATTATACCTCCTCTTATTACTCCACAGCTGGTGGTGTTTACCAATTACAGAAATGGCAGAGAAAGTATCACCGGTCAGCCGCAAAGACAACCAGCATCAATGGTTTTATTGACGGATTGAGGTTAATTATCACATGGACTTGTATTAAAATAATATATGTTAACTAAATATATGTTTCACAAAGAGTTAGGCTGTCCTAAAGATAATAGTATAATACTAGAATTCCGTTTGACAAATTATACCGAAAATATTAGTTTATGGTTGAATCCGGCGGGAATTAATTCGCCGGTAGAGATTGGTTGATTTTTCTGGCCCTTGAGTTAGAATATAGAGGCGCGTTCAAGGCTCCGGCCGGCGCGCCGGATTGCTCTTTTAACTATGCATATGGAACATTTTAACCAGGGAGGCTAGCTTTGAAGGGGAACGTTCTGATAATAGACGACGAGGCCGAAATAAGAAGAAATCTAACCGTTGGTCTCACCCAGGAGGGATACAGCGCAGTTGCCTGCCCGGACGGCATTTCAGCCATACACGAGCTCAAGAATGCCCGGGAAGAGGGAATGCAGTACGATTATCTGATCACCGATATATTCATGCCCGACATCGATGGACTCAAGATACTCAAGGTTATCAAGAAGCAGCATCCCGACCTTCCGGTGCTGGTTATAACAGGCTATGGAGACGTCAGCCTGGAGCTGGAGGCCATAAGTGAGCACAACACCGGCTATCTGGATAAGCCATTCGAAATAGATGAACTTGTCCAGGCGCTGGAAGAGCTCAAAGCCGGAACCACCGAGGTCAGGGAAGAGGCGGAAGAAGCGGAGCCGGAGATCAGAGAATCTGTCAGCGCCTATCTCACCATCCGGGTTCCTGAAACAGGTGACAGTGTGGATATTTACAAGAAGCTGTACCATATGGACGGGGTTCAGCGCTGTGAGGCGGTCAGGGGAGATTTTGATATCATCATCCTGGCTCAGGCCGGCTCTCAGAAGGAGATAGACCGGCTGTTCGAAAAGATCGGCAATATGGATGATGTGGAGGTGGTGTCGATGAGCAGGGTGGAAAGACCGAAGCTGGACCGGGATGTAAGCGATTTCATAAATACCTACGCCAGACTGGTTAAGGAGACCGAGAGCGAGACATCCTCCAAACATCCGGGTACCACCAGCTACATCCTGGTGGATATAGACAAGGATGCCATACAGCAGGTTTTCACCACCGTTTTCTTCATAGACGAGATAGTATTCTGTGACATCATAGAAGACGGCTCCAAGCTGGTGGGCATGATCACCGGCGACACCGCAGTGGGAACCAGGCCCCGGGTAGTGGAGAAACTCAACGAGATAGAGGGCGTGTTGAGGGTAAGAGAAGCCAAGGTAATAAAGATAATGGACGAATGAACAGCCCCACAGGTCTGGAGCAGAGAAGCTATTCGCTAAATTCTGGATTTAAATTCGGGAGTTGCAAGGTGTTTTACTGAAGCGAGATGATCAGAAAAAAAGGAGCAATGTGAATAAATGAATGATGAATTCACTTACAGCCTCTGGCGCTACGACGGCACTCCTGGAGAGCTAATTCCCCTTCTGCAGTCCGCCCAGGACCACTTCGGTTACATTCCACGAAGAGCAATCAACTACATCTCCACTGTAACCGGTATCCCCGAATCGGAAGTATACGGGGTGATAACCTTTTACAGTCAGTTCAGATTGAAACCGATGGGGAAATATGTAATCAGGGCATGCGCGGGCACAGCCTGCCATGTATCGGGAGCTGATCTGATAAGGGAGACCATCGAGGATGAACTGGGGATAGAGGAGGGACAGACCACCGACGACGGACTGTTCACCCTCAATACGGTGGCCTGTATCGGATGCTGCTCTCTGGCGCCGGTGATAATGATCAATGACAATACCCACGGCCGGCTCACTCCGGCGGAGGTGAGGAAGATCCTCAGGAAATACAAGAGGGGGGAGAAGAACGCGAGTGCCGAAGCTAAATGCGAAACCGGAGCCGGGTAAAATCCCGGGATGCGGATACCAAAATATGCCGGCCTGCAATCTTACCGCCGCCCGGGGGAACAAGGATGCCCGGCCGCGGATTCAGGCTTGACCGGTCACGCAGAAATGAGACCGGTAATGATGAAACAACTGTTCTGTATATGAGAATGGGAGTTCTCCTATGAAAAAGATACTTGTCGGGATGGGAACATGCGGGCTTTCTGCCGGAGCGCAGGAGGTCTATGACAAACTTGAAGAGATCCACTCCCGGGACGGCGAGAAGTTCGAACTGGCGAAAACCGGCTGCATCGGGATGTGCTATCTGGAACCGCTGGTGGAGGTCCGGGAGAAGGGTGAGAGAACCATCTACTGCGAGGTGGGACCGGATACGGTGGATAAGATAATCTCGCAGCATGTGGAAAAGGGGGAGGTGCTGGAGGACAATGTAGCCCTCCGGCTCGATGGAGACGGAAATCTCAGCGGCGACCAGTCCGATTTTCAGCAGCTTCAGACCCGGATAGTGCTGCGCAACTGCGGGTCTATCAATCCGGAGAAGATCGAAGAATATGAGGACGCCGGCGGGTATCAGGGACTCAGAAAGGCTCTGGATATGAAGCCGGAAGATATTATAGAGGAGATCAGGGAATCGGGACTGCGGGGAAGGGGAGGCGGAGGCTTCCCCACCGGATTCAAATGGTCTCTTACAGCAAAAAATGAGGCGGACATTAAGTATGTTATCTGCAACGCCGACGAGGGTGACCCGGGGGCATTCATGGACCGGTCCGTACTGGAGGGTGATCCCCACGCCGTGCTGGAGGGGATGATTATATGCGGCAAGTCCATAGGCGCTTCCTTCGGCTATATCTACTGCCGGGCGGAGTATCCCCTGGCCATACGGCGTCTCAACATGGCCATAGAGTCAGCCCGGGAGAAGGGATATCTGGGCAAGGATATTCTGGGTTCCGGATTTGATTTCGACGTAAAGATAAAACAGGGAGCGGGGGCTTTCGTCTGTGGAGAGGAGACCGCCCTGATAGCTTCCATAGAGGGTCAGAGGGGGATGCCCAGGCTGAGGCCTCCCTATCCCGCCAATAAGGGCCTGTGGGGAAAACCTACCAACAACAACAATGTGGAGACATATGCAAACGTTCCCTGGATAATATCGAATGGCGCCGGAGAATATGCCAAATACGGCACAGAGAAGAGCAAAGGCACCAAGGTTTTCGCCCTGGCCGGAAAGGTAAAGAGGGGAGGACTGGCGGAGGTGGAGATGGGCACCACCATCCAGGACCTGGTATTCAGGGTAGGGGGAGGAATCAAGGGGGACAAGGAATTCAAGGCTGTCCAGATGGGTGGTCCCTCGGGGGGCTGCATACCTTCAAAACTTGGCCATACTCCGGTTGATTTCGAATCCATCCCGGCTACCGGAGCGATTATGGGATCCGGAGGTATGGTGGTGATGGATGAATCCACCTGCATGGTGGAAATCGCCAGATTCTTTCTGGATTTCACTCAGAAGGAATCCTGCGGCAAATGCACCTTCTGCAGGATTGGAACCCTCCGGATGCTGGAAGTGCTGGAAGGGATAACCAAGGGAGAGGGAGAGGAGGCAAATATTGAACAGCTGGAGAATTGGGCCAGGAAGATAATCGAGACCAGTCTCTGCGGCCTGGGGCAGACCGCTCCAAACCCGGTTCTGACCACCATAAAATATTTCCGGGAGGAATACGAAGCACATATAAAAGATAAGAGATGCCCCGCCTGCAGCTGTTCCCCCCTGGTGGAATTCAGGATAGATCCGGAGAAATGCACCGGCTGCACCCTCTGTGCCAAGAACTGCCCGGTGGGGGCCATTTCAGGCGAACCCAAAGAGGTGCATGAAATAGACAACTCCATATGTGTCAAATGCGGCAAGTGTATAACCAGCTGCAAATTCGACGCGGTATACAAGAGCTGAGGAGTGGATCAATGGAAGAAATGATCAAGTTAAAGATCAACGGTCAGGAAATCGAAGCCAGGCCCGGCTCTACCATACTGGAAGTGGTGAGGGAGAACCAGCTGGATGACATCCCCACCCTCTGCCATGCCGATGATCTGGAGCCTTACGGATCCTGCTTCGTGTGTGTGGTGGAGGTGAAGGGGAAGAGAAACCTGGTCCCCTCCTGCGCCACCGGGGTTGCTCCCGGAATGGAGGTAGAAACCCGTAACGAGAGAGTGATGGCAGCCAGAAAGATGGCTCTGGAGCTTCTCTGCTCCAATCACTACGCAGACTGTGTCTCCCCCTGTATGGAGGGATGCCCGGCAGGAGTGGATGCTCAGGGCTATATTGCCCTGAGTGCCATGGGCGAATATGTCAAAGCGGTCGATCTGATCAGGGAGACCAATCCCCTGCCGGCCATCTGCGGCAGGGTCTGTGTGCGTAAGTGCGAGGTGGTGTGCCGCCGGCAGGATGTAGATGAACCGGTAGCCATTAACAATGTAAAGAGATATATAACCGATATACCGGGAATATACGATAAGGATCCGGAGCGTAAGCCGGAGACGGGCAAGAGTATCGGTATAGTGGGATCCGGTCCGGCCGGTCTTGCCGCCGCCTGGTTCCTGGGCAAGCAGGGACACCGTCCGGTAATCTACGAAGCCATGGAACACTCCGGGGGGATGCTGCGGTACGGAATACCCGAATACCGCCTGCCCGACCGCGTGCTCGACGCCGAAGTGGAATACATAGAGAGGGCCGGGGCCGAGGTTCATTATAACACCAGGATCGGAGAGGATCTTACCCTGGACCAGCTGCGCAGCAAGCACCATGCCGTATTCGTGGCTACCGGGGCATGGAAGGGCAAACCCATGAGAGTGGAGGGAGAGGATGAAACGGAAGGGGTGATAAGAGGGGCTGAATTTCTGAGGGAGAAAGCGGATAATCCGGAGCCTGTTTCCGGAACGGTGGTGGTAGTAGGCGGAGGAAACACCGCCATGGACGTGGCCAGAACATCCTGGCGTCTGGGGGCGGATAAGGTGATAATACTCTACCGCCGCACCAAGGCGGAGATGCCGGCCGATGAGATGGAGATAGAGGACTGTCTGGATGAGGGCATAGAGATCATGGAACTGGCCTCCCCGGTAGGAATAATGGAGGAAGAGGGCAGAATAAAGGCCCTCCGGTGTATCAGGATGAAGCTGGGCGAGCCGGATGAATCCGGCCGGCGGCGCCCCATACCGATGGAGGGCTCCGAGTTCAACTTCCCCTGCGATCTGGCAGTTCCCGCCATTGGCCAGTCCCCCGTCACGGATGGTCTCACTGAAACGGATGGAGAAGAGATCAAGCTTACCAGATGGAATACCTTCGTGGTAAATACCGGTACCATGGAGACCAATGTGGAGGGAGTATTCGCAGGAGGTGACTCCTCCGACGACGGCCCCACCGTGGTTATCGATGCTATCCGGGACGGTCAGAGAGCCGCCCGGGCTATTCATTCATACATTACCGGCCAGCCGTTCCCTGCTGTCGATTTCAGAATCAGAAAGGAGTTCTGGAAGAAACCGGGCAAACAGGAGTTGGGCGAGGTTCGGGAAAGCCCCCGCCACCATCTTCATACCATTGATGTGGAGGATAGGAAGGGCAACTTCGAGGAGGTTGCCACAGGTTTCAGCTATGAGGACAACCTTCATGAATGCGACCGCTGCCTCTCCTGCGGCTGCCTGCGCTACTACGACTGCGAACTCAGGGAACTGGCTGAGCAATACGGTGTGGATATGGATGAATTCAAGGGATATGTCAGAAAGCACAAGGTGGATGACCGCCATCCCCATATAGTATACGATCCCAATAAATGTATCCTATGCGCCAAATGCATCCGGACCTGCGAGAAGGTTCTTCCCATCTCAGCACTGGGACTGGTAAACAGGGGTTTCCGCACCGAGATGAGGCCGGCCATGAACGATCCCCTGGTGGATACCAGCTGTGTCAGCTGCGGAAACTGTGTGGCGGCATGTCCTACCGGTGCTCTCACGGTCAAATATCCCTTCCCCGGCAGATCTCACTTTATCACTGAAGATGAGGAGAGCCATTGCGCCTTCTGTTCCCTCACCTGCCCCATAAAGGTGAGAGAGCTGAGCGACCGGCGTTATTTCATCGAGCCTTCAGGGGTATCTGGTGAGTACCTTTGCAAGTATGGAAGATTCGGGAATGAAATATTCATAAACAAGGAGAGAATAGAAGAACCCAGAGTGAGGAGTATGGAGGGAACCGAAGAAACCGGAATCTCCCCAGCTGTGGAGAAAGCAGTAAAAGGACTCCGGGAAGCGGCGGAGAAGCACGGTCCCGGCGGAGTGGGTGTTTTCGTATCCCCCGACCTCACCAACGAAGAGCTCTACCTGGCCGGCAGGATCGCCAGGGACGGAATAGGAACCAACAACATAGCCTCCCTCTCCATCCTTGCCGACGGCCGGAGAGAGAAGATTCTGGACGATGCTTTCGGCTTTACCGCTTCTACCGCCGACCGGAGCTGTATCAAAGATGCCGATCTGATTATATGCAACAACACCGCTCTGGAATCCGATCACCTTATCCTGAGTATGGAAGTGATCGAAGCGGTTAAAGAACAGGGAGCAGAATTCATAGTGAGCAACTCCACCCTGGATAACACTGACCGGGTTCTCTCCACCCTGGCCATGGATCCAATGAGAGGGAGAGCCTCCCTGTTGTGGAAGGGGATAATCGCTGAGATGATCAGAGAGGGAAGACTGGACAGGGATATAATAAAGGAGCCCGGCATACTGGATGATTTGGTGGAGGACAAACATGTGGATCCGGAAAACCTCTCCGGGTTCACCGGGGTGGAGCAGGAAGATATCAGAAAGGCGGCTGAAATCATATCAGCAGCCCGCAAGATAGTTATCATCCATTCGCCCGACCGGCCCCAGGACAGGGCTGACGGCGATCTGGAGACACTGGCCAACCTGGCAATACTGATGAGAAGGCAGGGCAGGGAAGCCGATATCCTTCTGCCCCGAAATGCATCCAACAGCGCAGGGATGGAGTTAGTGGGTGCCGATCCATCCTTCAGTCCGGCCCGGCTGGCGGCGGAAGAAAAATCGGAGGGAGCACACAGCAGGGAGGAACTTCTAGGGCTGCTCAAGTCCGGAGGGATAAGGGCCGCTCTGATAATCGGAGAAGATCCCATGTCCTGGATGGAAGCAGAGTCCTGGTTCCAGGGAGTGGAATTCCTGGTAGCCATGGACTGGACCCCCACAGAGACCACCAGGATGTCGGCGGTAGTGCTGCCAGGCTCCACCTACCTGGAAACCGGCGGCACCAGATGCAACTTCGAGGGCCGGGTGATAGATTACCGGCGGGTGATAGAACCCCCCTCCTGCCTATCCGGCATTGATGTCCTTAAAGAACTGGCCGGCGGGTTCGACATTGATGTATCCGGTGACATAACCGCAGAGATCGGTGGCCTTATCCAGAAGAAGATGGCCCCGGATCTTATCCCCTACTACTGGAATACCGGCCAGCAGCGGCCGGAGCCTCCGCGGGAGCAACTGGTGGAAGCTCATATCCGGACCAAACCGTCTTCGATCCCGCCTCCACTGACCCAGCAGAGGAAGTATAAACACGAGATTACCAGCGTAGGATTGAAACATTATAAAGTTATATAATCTTTGATAGCGGAGAAGGTGAAAGCCAGTTTACTAAATTCAAAAGTGCAGGGCCAAAGCCTTGAAAGACCAGCAGCGACAGAGGGATTGACCTCAAAAGCACTTTCATAAGTTTCAGTAACGCATCCGGCGGATTCACCCCGCCGGCCACTACCTGATACAGATACCTTAATAGGGGAGGGATGGGATGGAAAGAACAAAAAATATCTTCTCCTTTCTGGAGAACAACTTTGACTATCTCCTGGCAGTGGAGGGGAATGGAAAAATCTTAAGAGTCAGCGATCAGATGCTGGAGGATGGCATCGCCGCAGAATCGGTGGATGGAAAGAACCTGGAGGACATACTAACCTCCTCCTCCCTTAATACCTTCCAGCAGGCCATGGAACAGGTAAGGGATGGCAACCGCGGTATAGCCGTATTCGTGGACAGGAACCTCCGGGGCCATTCAATTCCGTTGAAATCAGGTTTTGCCGATTACGGCAGGGATGGATTATTCATATTCTTCGGCAACAAGCTGGGTTCACTGAGCAAGGGGGAGGATTGGGAGAAGGACGAACGGCTGAAGGAACTGGCCTGTATATACAATGTGGCCGAGCTGATAGAATCTTCTGAAACAGTGGAAGAATTCTTCACCCGGCTGCCCCGCCATCTGGCAGCGGGGATGCTGCATCCCGAGGATGTATTTGTTTATTCCGTCTACGAAGGCAAGGAATACGGAAACAAACCATCCTCGGACAATTACCTCTCGGTAACCCTCACCGTGTGGAACCAGGAAAGGGGCGAGATAAGGGTAGGTTACCACGATGAATCTATAGACTTCCTCCTGGAGGAGCAGAAGATGCTCGACGAGATCGGCAGGATGCTCAACCTGGCACTGGACCGTAAGGAGCTGAAGGACAAACTGTCCAGGATGGAGAAGGAGGAGAAGGATTCCCACGCCCGGCTGAGGGAGCTGAGCGACGAGATCGCCAAGCGCACCGCCGAGCTGGAAAATCAGAAGCAGAAGCTCTCCATCGTGGATTCCTACCTGAGCAGGGTGAACGAGGGATGGACCAAGGCAAAGAGCCGCCTGGAGACAATCTTCAATGCTATTCCCGATGATGTGGTCCTGATCGACCGGAACCGTCATGTGGTCATGACCAACCGTGAGGACATCGAACCGGGCGATTACTGCTACTCTGCATTCAACCGGGACAGGCCCTGTGAAGACTGCCGGCTGGCCAGGATACTGAGGGAGAAGACCCCGGTCACCCTTACCATCAAGGACGGGGACAGGTACCTCCAGGTGCATGCCCTTCCGGTCTACAACAAGAAACACGAAGTGGACGGCATACTGGAGTTCTACCGGGATGTCACCCTGGAGAAGACCTACCAGCAGCAGCTCCAGCAGGCGGACAAGCTGGCCTCGATTGGTGAACTGGTCAGCGGAATCGGTCATGAGATCAACAACCCCAACCAGTTCATCAGGGGCAATATCAAGATAATCAAGCAGGCTCTGGAGGATATGCTCCCCATCGTGGATGAGTATCATCAGGATCATCCCGATCTCAAAATCGCCCGGCTGAAGTACGATTTCTTCCGGGAGCATATAAATGTGCTGGTAGATGATATGGCCCACGGTTCAGAACGGATCAAGGATATAGTGGAGGGACTTAGAGCCTTTACCAAGAAAGACGAGGGGCTTCTGACCGACCGGGTGGATATCAACCCCCTGGTTGAGGCAACCACCAGGCTGGTACACAAGGAGGTACACAAGCACGCCGAAATAGAGCTGGATCTCCAGAATGAGCTTCCCTCTTTCAACGGGAATTCCCAGAAGATCGAACAGGTACTGGTCAATCTTATAGTGAACGCAGGCCAGGCTATCCCGGAAGGCAAAAAAGGCCGTATTATAGTCAGAACCAAAAAGGAAAATTCTGAAATAGTGGTTCAAATCGAGGATAATGGCAGCGGGATGAATGAGAAGACCATGAAACAGATATTCGATCCCTTCTTCACTACCAAAAGAGATAAGGGCGGCACCGGCCTGGGCCTGGCTATCGCCTTTCGCATAGTTGAGGAACACGGAGGCAGAATATCGGTCAACAGCGAACCGGGCAAGGGGACTACCTTTACTATTAAATTTCCCATTACTCAGAAAGGGGAAACCAAGGAGGGATAGCAGTAATGAAGAACGTTCTGATAGTCGACGACGATGTGGCAGTGACCAACTACTTCAAGGTTTTTCTCGCTCAGACCGAAAAATTCGATACCACCGTGGTTAACGATTCCCGGGAGGTTATGGGGCTGCTCAGGAATCAGAACTTCGACATAATCCTTCTGGATATGGATATGCCCAATGTGAGCGGGATGGATATACTCAAATCCATGAAGCAGGAGGGGATAGACATACCGGTAGTGGTGCTTACCGGGGTAAATGATGTGGATCTGGCGGTCAAATCGATGAAACTTGGGGTGTTCGACTATGTGATAAAGCCGGTGGACGATGACAAGCTGCTGGAGATAATGGAGGACGCCCTGGAGCATCAGGTGCTTCACAAGAGCATCGAGGATCTGCCCAGGACCCTGAGCCGGAAGGAGCTGGTTAACAGGGCAGCCTTCAAGCACCTTCCCACCAGGGACCCGGAGATGATCCGGCTGTTTCATCAGGTGGAAAAGCTGGCCGGAAGCGACCTCAGTGTATTCATCTGGGGAGAGAGCGGAACCGGAAAGGAGGCCCTGGCCCGGATAATCCATAACGCCAGCCCCAGAAGGGACAAACCCTTCATTGCGGTGGAGGCCAACAACTTCGAGCCGGATCAGTTCCCCGCATTCTTCTTCGGCCAGGTGCGGGGATGGAGTGAGTCCAGGGAGGAAAAGCCCGGATTCGTGGAGGAGGCCAACCGGGGTACCATCTTTCTTAACAACATAGAGTATCTCAACTATCCCATGCAGAGGCGGCTTAAGAGACTCATACAGGCCAAAGAGTACTACCGGGAGAGTTCCGCCAGGATAAGAACCTCAGATGTAAGAATGGTGGTCTCATCCACCAGAGACCTTACCTCCCCGGAGTATGAAGAAAGCTTCAGCAGGGATCTGCTATACCATCTGATGATCAATTCCATCAGGATACCACCGCTGAGAGAGAGGGTAGACGATATCCCCCTGCTGGCCGAATACTTTCTCAAGCAGGAGGTGGAAAATTCAGGCAAGAAGATAGAGGGTTTTTCTGAAGAAACTATGGAAGCACTCCGAAACTATGATTATCCCAACAATGTCCAGGAACTATCCACCATAGTTGCCAGTGCAGTGGCAAAGGAGGAGAGCGGAACCATTCAGCTGGGATCACTACCCCCCGTTCTCAGGGGCGAAGCGCAGATAGAGCGAAAGAGCGCCGGAGAAGAATTCCAGCCCAGAAAACTGGACAACATAATCAGGGAACAGGTAAGGCAGACCCTGGACTACTTCGAAGGGGACCGGGAGAAGGCAGCTGATAAACTGGGCATCTCCGAACAGCGGATAGATGAGATAATAGAAAATCAACCAGGGGAATAAATCCGGCACGGAATGCCGGTCCCTCCCGTCTTTGATAATCACATAAACCTCAATACCCTGTTTGCCCGGCAGCGGGACAGAAAACCATGCGGGATGAGAAAGGTGCTGAACATACCTGGAATCGAACTGGTTGGAACCCACCACACAGATCCTTGAGTCATCAGCTCTCCGGCTTCTGCATCACAGAGGTCCCCCGGCGGCCGTCCATCTTTACCGTTACCGGTTTATCCAGCTTAACGTGAACGAAGTGTTCCGTCCTGCCGGCGGGTTTCCGGCTGTTCAGCCAGTCCCAGTCGATAAAGCTTGATCCATGAGCCGCAGAGATGGAGAAATAACCCACTCCCTTCGATGTGATATTATGAAAGAAGTGTGAGCCCAATGAGGCATCGAACCGGAAATCATCCAGCTCCACCTCCACGATGACCCGGGCGTTGGAGATATCCGCCCACCTCACCGGCACTCCCAGAAACCTGTCCCGGCTGCCCCACCGTCCCGGTCCAATAAGCACATAACTCCTGCCCTCCTCACGCAGCCTGCTGTTCAACTCCCGGATCTCCCTCTTCATCCTCAGTGTATTGTTCCGGTCGAATCTGTCCGCGTCAGCGAAAATTACATCCCTGAGGTTTTTAATAACCCCGTTTCCCATGGCATGCCCGGAGTAAAGGATCATATTTTCCCTATCTATATTATCCAGATCCAGGCGGTACTCCTTCACATCCCCCAGCAACGGCTTTATCTGAAGTATGTAGAAACGGCTCCTGCCCTCCCTGTCCTTGCTAAGATCGACAGCGAACTCTACCTGCACCGGTATTCCCATGGCACTCTTTATGATCTCCAGGATGGAATCCAGAATCTCCGCCAGGGGGAAGGATCTGTACTTGAGAATGGAAGTGAAGTTTATAACCCTGGGGCCCTGATAATGGGAACCGGTCTTGATGGCACCGGAATTCATATCCAGCACCGAGGCACAGCACTGGATTGAGCCATCCTTTTCCGCCTCCGGTATACCCAGCTTCAGAAGTGTTACCTCGCTGCCGGAGGTGAGATCAAAGTTGTTGTTCTCCAGGTCCAGTGCGTAGAACTCAGTCTGGGTCTCCTTAAGCGACTGCTCCGGAGTAATATAATCCACCCTGGGATATTTGGGACAGAAACGCCATGATTTGCCACCATCCACTACATAATTGCCCAGTCCCATGGCTACCACCCCCACTCCATCCTCCGGTTCCATGTAGGAGACCGGATAGTAATTGAGCGACTGAGCCAGCCCTGATATGTGAGGATAAAGCCTGCCTCCGAATCTCCTTCCCGCCACCTCCTGAATCAGCACAGCCATCTTCTCCTCCCCAATCTTGTAGTTCACCGCCTCCAGATAGGAGCGGGCGGAATCTGAATAGACAGAAGCAAATACCAGTTTTATGGCCCTCTCCAGCTGGGAGAACCGCACCCCGATATCGGGATGGCTGTTGGGAAGAAAGTAGGTTTCGTATATACCGGAGAAGGGCTGGGATTTGGAATCCTCGAACAGGCTGGATGATCTCACCGCCAGGGGATACCGGACATTTCTCAGATACCGCAGCAGTTTGTCCTTGAACCCTTTGGAGAGGGAAGCTTCCTGGAATCTGTTCTTCAGTTTGTCCGGCTTATCATTGTTCAGCGAATCCCTGAAATCGTTCTCCCTGATGAAACAGTCATACTCCTCGGTGCCGACTATGGCGGTTTTTGGTATCAGAATATCAACATCCGGATGTATATCGAATAGCTTCTGGTTCTCGATAAGCATGTTAAGGAATACCATTCCCCTTCCCTTCCCTCCCACTGAACCGGGGGACAGCTGAATGATACTTTCCTGGCCGGGACGAACCGAATCATCGAAATTAACTACCCTGCCCCTGGTCTTGCGCTGGTGCACCAGATCACATATCTCGATCAGATGTCCTCTCAGTTCGCGGCAAGAATCGAAATCTGAAACTTTAACCGGCTGAATATACCTGGCTATCTGGATCTCCCCCCTGGCCATCAGCCAGCTGGAGAAATGGTTGCGCCTGGCATGGTAGACCAGCGATTCATCCGGCACACTGTGGAGAAGTCCCCTGAACTCTGACATGGAGGATGCGCTGGCTATCTCCCTGCCGGAGCTGTCCCGGAAGACGAAATCACCGAAGCCCAGCCTGCTGAATATAAAGGAGGTCAGATCATGGGGAAGATTGGGAGAGTTCTTATCCAGGAAGGAGACCTCCAGCTCCCGGGCAATCCGGGCATTCTCCGGATCGGAAGACTGCAGCAGAACAGGAAGGGATTCCATCCTTTCTCTCACCCTTCTGACCAGCTTAATGCCCGCCTGTTCATCCAGCTTTCCCTTTCGGGGAAACTTTACATCGGAGATAACACAGAGCAGATAGTCCTGGTACTTATCCACCACCTCCATGGCATCCTCGTAGTTACTTTCCATCAGGACCTTGGGACGGGTCCTCATCCTGAGCAGCTTCTTGATCTCGTCGAGGTTCTCGTCGGTGATAAGGCGCTGGGTCTGTTTCATTATCTCGGAGTTGAGCGCCGGCAGGTAGCGGGAATAGTAATGTATGGAATCCTCTACCAGCAGGATTACCCGGACCAGGCCGATTCTGGTGTCCTTTACCACATTTCTCCTGTCCTCCACATATTTGATCATGGCCAGAAGCACCTTGGCATCACCATTCCAGGTGAAGATCTTATCGAACTGCTTCTTATCCTCCTGCCTGTCTTCGATCAGCTCAATATCCCTGTCGTCGCTGAGCAGCAGCATCACCGGAATGGAATCATCTATCTCCCGTATCTTCTTACACAGCTCGAAGGGAGTCATCTCATCTATCCGCATGGTCAGGATGACCATATCGAATCGGCGGGACTGAAGCAGCTCCAGGGCTTCCTCACCAAAGGCCACGCTGGTTACCCGGGGTGCGGTGGAGAGATTGAGCCGGTAGTATTCCCCGAATATCAGCTCGGTGAGCTTCCCCTCCTGCTCCAGAATAAAAGCGTCATAGATGGTAGCCACCAGCAGGATCTCCCTTACCCGGAACTGCATCAGATCATGGTATATGTCGTTATCCGACTTGTAGCTGGTAAAGACCCTGGAAATCATTTCCTTGTACATATCAGAACCTTTTTTTATCATTCAGCGGGTTTCATCGCCCGGCAATTCTATCAATACTATCAAAACCGGATTTCACCTCTACACCTGCTCCCCTAATTCCGATGGGAAAATGATCTTTCCCCGCAAACATTCCATCCGTCATCCCACTTCATCTCCAACCCGGCCGGTCATTCCTGCCATCCTGAAAATCCAGTATCGAACCATAGCAGAAAGATACATATTCAAATAATTTCAGCTTGCCACGGCCGGGATACTGAGGTCTGATTCCAGTTTATTTCAATTCCATGGTGGTGTCAATCGATGGGTGGGAGATTGCTGTGATTCAGCGTATAAAAGGACAGATTCGCCGGAGATATCCGGTATAAACTTTCCACCCTTCAATACACCCGGTTGGATAGGTGACATATAATGTGTTCCGGGGCAGACGAATACAAATATCATTCGCCTCAGATCAAAGATTCTGGAAAAGCTTCTATCTCAGATGGAAGCTATTATCTTCCTGAAATGGAAGCCGTAAGCGGTAAAGGTAACCACGGTGGGAAATGTTCTCGGATATCTGAACAGGCTGATGAATAGAAGTTTCCAGAAGTACTTCCTGCCTTCGTCGATCACACCAAGCTTCCAAACTGATTTGAAAAATGCAGGGACATAAAAGAAGCTGAATTTAAACTTCTTCCTCTTAACCGGATTATATTGATGTAGAAAAATCTTTATCCTCTGATAATACTGCTTGGGGGAATAGATTGAATGGAGAAGGTTCCTGTAACCGTTAAGCAGACTCTGATAGTTCATTCTGGGAATAATATTTGTGGAACCATCGGTGTTGTTACCGGTAGCACGGTCCAGCATCAATCTGCCCTCCTTCGCAAGCCGTTTGAACAGCTGGCTGCCGTGGGGAGCGTTGAGCATACCCACCATGGCTGCAACTATACCACTCTTCTGTATGAATCTGGCCTGCTGCTCGAATATGGAGGGAGTATCGCTGTCGAAGCCGACGATAAATCCGGCTGTAACCACCAGGCCGTTACTCTGCAGCGTTTTCACCGATTCCAGCATATCCCTCTCCATATTCTGAATTTTGCCGCATTCGGCGAGACTTTTGTTGTTGGGAGTTTCGATTCCCACAAACACCGAAACAAATCCTGCTTCGACCATAAGATCAATCAGTTCAATGTCATCGGCCATGTTTATGGAGGCTTCGGTGGTAAAGCTGAAGGGGTAATTGTGCTCCTTCGACCACTCAATCATGGCCGGGAGAATCTCATTTTTAAGTTTTCTGCGGTTCCCTATGAAGTTATCATCCACCACAAAAACCGAACCCTTCCATCCATGCCTTCGCAGACTCTCCAGCTCTTTGATAAACTGCTCCCTGCTCTTGGTTCTGACCTTCCGGCCGTTGAGAGCTGTTATGCTGCAGAACTCGCAGTTGTAGGGACATCCCCTGGAATACTGAACGTTCATGGTGTGGTATCTTTTCATATTCAGGAGTTTCCACCGGGGAATGGGGGTGGAAGAGATACCGGGAAAATCAGAGGTGGCATAAATCTTCCTGGCTTCGCCATTTTCAAGATCCCGGATAAATTCGGGCAGGGTAATCTCGGCTTCATTAAGTACGAAATGGTCTACCCCCGGAAACTCTTCGTGCCTGAAGGTAACCATGGGTCCTCCGGCCACCACTCTTACGTCCAGCTGGTTGCAGCGAGCGACCACTTTCCTGAATGACTCTATCTGAACATCCATTCCGGTCAGGAAAACACAATCCGCCCACTCCAGATCGGCATCCGGGAGATGATCGATATTAAGGTCGACCAACCTGGATTTCCAGCTATCCGGCAACATTGCTGCTACAGTGAGCAATCCCAGAGGAGGCGATGCTGATTTCCTCAAAAAACGCAGAGCATATTTAAAGCTGTAAAAAGTTGCCGGATTTTCCGGACTAACTAGAAGGATGTTCATACTTGTTTTCCTTTCGGAGATGAACCAGGCGAATAACATTTACATCTGTTAAATTACTACAAGGGACAGGTTAAGTCAACAAGTAATGAATTTAGCAGCAGGGAGTAGATACCCACGGGCAAGCACGTGGAACTCTGCCCTGCGGGATATTGGATGGATATACAGTCTTGCCTTTCGAAGCGGCATCCAAACTGCGGCACCGTCCTTACAGTCATTCCGGATGTATATTCGGCACAATTAATTCATGTTTTTCTATTTCTCCTTCTCAACTGATCCTTCTTTTATGTTGCGGTGTCAGTTCTTCCACTTTAGTATCTATCCTGAAAAACAGAAATGAAGGGAAACAGAAGTGATTTCAAGAATAAACCCTCTATTCATCAATATAATCATTGCAGTAGTTATTACAGCGGGTATAACACCTCCCTGCGAGGGAGAGGAAAGCTTTGCCTCCATGGTGGATCCCTTTATCGGCACCGGAGGACACGGGCACACCTACCCCGGCGCAACCACACCCTTTGGAATGGTGCAGCTAAGCCCCGACACACGTCTTGCCGGATGGGACGGTTGCTCCGGCTATCACTACTCCGACAGTCTGGTGTACGGATTCAGCCACACCCATCTCAGTGGTACCGGCTGCTCAGATTATGGAGACATCCTGGTTATGGCCACTACCGGAGAAGTCCGCCTCAGAAACGGAGTGGGAGAAAACAACCCCGGCTACCGGTCGCGCTTCAGCCACCTTGATGAAAGGGCCAGGCCGGGTTTTTACACTGTGTTCCTGGAGGATTATTCCACCCGGGTAGAACTTACCGTCACACCCAGGTGCGGCTTCCACCGCTACACCTTTCCGGGAGGAAAAAACTCCAATATAATCATCGATCTCACCCACCGGGATGAGGTGATTGAGTCGGGGATAAGGTTCAGCGGGAGTGGAAGGATTGAGGGATTCAGAAGATCCAGAGGGTGGGCCAAGGATCAGCGGGTCTACTTCGCCGCCGAGGTCTCCGGGCTTCCGGTGAAGAAGGGAGTAGCTTCAGGTGAAAAGATAATGGATGGCAACTCCCTTGTCAGGGGGCAGGATATCAGGGCTTTCCTCACCTTTGACACTACAGAAAGCGAACAGATTCTTCTAAAGATCGCCCTCTCCGCGGTGAGCATGGAGGGAGCCAGAAGGAATCTGGAGGCGGAGATCCCCGGCTGGGATTTCCGGGAGACCGTCCGCCGGGCCGGCCAGGCCTGGGAGAGGGCCCTCTCCAGAATAGTGGTGGAGGGAGGTACGGAGGAACAGAGAACAGTTTTTTATACCTCCCTGTATCATGCCCTTATCTGTCCCAACCTGTTTACCGACGTGGACGGAAGATACCGCGGAATGGATATGAACATACACAAAGCTGAGGGATACACCCACTATACCGTATTTTCCCTGTGGGACACCTACCGGGCCCTTCATCCCCTTTTCACCATAATAGAGCGGGAGAGAACGGCCGATCTGATAAAGACCCTGATCAACAACTACCGCCAGGGAGGGCGGCTTCCGGTATGGGAGCTTGCCGCCAACGAGACCGACTGTATGATCGGCTATCACTCCGTGCCGGTTATTGCCGATGCATACATCAAGGGGATCAGGGGTTTCGATGCGGAGACAGCCCTGCGGGCAATGAAGAGCAGTGCAAATCAGGATACCTTCGGGCTGGAGCATTACCGCAGCCACGGCTACATTCCCTCCGGGAAGGAGGGGGAATCGGTATCCAAAACCCTGGAGTATTCTTATGACGACTGGTGTATCGCGCAGATGGCCAGGAAGATGGGCAGGGAAGACGACTACCGCAGGTACATAAAGCGGGCCCAGTACTACAAGAACCTTTATGATCCAGCCACTGGATTTATGAGGGCCAGAAAAAACGGAGGAGGAGTCACCCCGTTCGATCCGGCTGAGGTAAACTTTCACTACACTGAAGCCAACAGCTGGCAGTATTCCTTCTATGTGCCGCAGGATATTCACGGGCTGGTAGCCCTCGCCGGCGGGCCGGCAGCCTTCCAGGAAAAGCTGGACCTTCTCTTTACTACCGGCTCCGAAACCAGCGGGCTGGGGCTTCCCGATGTCTCGGGCCTTATCGGACAGTACGCACATGGAAATGAACCCAGCCACCACATGGCCTATCTCTACGATTACACAGGCAGGCCTGATAAAACACAGCAACGGGTAAGAGAGATCATGGAAAGCATGTATTCAGCCCGCCCGGATGGCCTGTGCGGCAATGAGGACTGCGGACAGATGTCCTCCTGGTATATATTCAGTTCGCTGGGGTTCTATCCTGTTACCCCCGGAAGTGATCTCTACGCCCTGGGATCTCCACTTTTTGAGAGGGCAGTAATCTCGCTGGAAGATGGCGCTGAATTTATTATAACAGCAGATGGCAATTCTACCGATACACCGTATGTTAGTAATGTACTTCTCAACGGAAATGAGCTGGATACCAGGTTTATAGAACACAGTGATATAACGGAGGGAGGAGAACTTGCCTTTGAAATGAGCCGGGAGGCGGGGGCAACCGGCAGGCCATCCTGGACAGGGGGTAACTACTCCAGAATAGATGATCATCCCATAGTACCCTCCCCCTGGTTTTATCCGGCTGAAAGGATATTCAGAGAATCCCTCCGGGTAGAACTACTGTGTGTGGATGAGGAGGCTGAAATACATTACACCATGGTTTCCGCCGAAAACAGCTCCCGGAAAATCTACACCGCCCCTATAAATATTACAGAGACCGCCACTGTCACAGCCAGGGCTGAAAAAAACGGCAGGCCCGGCTTCCCGGTAACGGCAAGATTCAGCAGAATCCCGGACAATATGGACATTGAACTGCGCACCGGTTACAGCTCCATGTACCCGGCCAGCGGTGATTTCGCCCTTATCGACGGAGTGAGGGGAACCAACAACTTCCGCACCGGCACCTGGCAGGGGTACCAGGGAGTGGACCTGGATGCAGTTATAGACCTGGGCAGCTCAAGAAAAGTCAGCAGAATATCGGCCGGCTTCCTCCAGGATCAAAACTCCTGGATATTTCTGCCTGCTCAGGTTCATTTCTTCGTGTCAGACCAGGGCAGTGATTTCAGGAAGATCGCAACCCTGAACCATCACATATCCCCACGGCGCGAAGGCTCCCTGATAGAGGAATTCACAGCGGATAATCTCGATCTTACCGCCAGATATATCAGGGTGGCGGGCAAAAACATGGGCACCTGCCCGGACTGGCACAAGGGTAAGGACCACAAAGCCTGGATTTTTGCGGATGAGATTGTGGTGGAGTGATATGCCAGGTGATGCCTGGTTCTCCATATTTTACAAGGCAACCAGTTTTCCTTTATAAAAATCACAACACTGTTTTTTTAAGTCTAAAATCAACTATATATGTAAGAACTGAAATGTCTTTAGTTCCACGAACCGCATACCGTAATGCTTCATCTGTCTCCCGGCATACAATCAAACCATTGACTTCCTGTCCCTTTTCGGCAACATTCTCCCTTACCCATTGCACATATCTGTGCACCAGTCCAACCGCAGCATCGCTGGTCTGACCTCTCTTTAATTCAATAGCTTCCCGCAGGAAATTGCCTCCCGTCGTTTGCCTCTGTAGTATATAATGATATATCTCTTCCCCATTTTACTTTGTCCCAGTTTGCCGAAATAAACTCCTCCAGATGTGCCTCCAGAGCAAATTCGCTGGCACTCTCTATATCTGTATCGTCCCCGATTATACCAATCTTCTTTCCTTTGGTCCTATTAACAATGGTATGATAATCTTCTTCAGCTATCCCCCAGAATCCATCTTTCATCCGGATTTCGAAAACATCACGAGCCCTGAAAACTTTATCATCGACTTTCTGATTGGTTAGTACAAATATCCAATTATTCATAACACTGACTCCAGTTTTTTAATAAAAGAGTCCTTTTCCTAAAATATTGCCTGGTTGCTGCTATCCCGACTGTTCCAGCTTCACCTCGAATGATCCCTTATAAACCCATACCCTTACCTTGCTTGTTCCTTTATCCTCAGGGTAGCTATAGGTCTCGGCCTGACCCTCTTTCAGTTCGAATTTGACCTCATCCAGCTTGTCTTTACTTCCCACACCTCCATATAAAATGATTTCACCCTTGGCATGAGCGGATTTTCCAGTCACTGTTATCTTTAGGTCTTTATTAGGGCTTACTGTCTTACCTCTGCCAGAGGGGTAAGTGACCGAAAAGGTCTTAATATTTTTTGAAGAACCTTTCCCCCGGGCAGGAGTCCTTTTTTTCTCACTCTTAGCCATTTCCGGCTGGATGAGGCTTACTCTAGCTCTGCCGCCACCGGTACCGATCTTTATATCCACTCCCTTGATTCGTCTGGCCGCAGGGAAAGACCATGATTTAGTTTTACCGGTTTCCACTTCAAAGGGCATTTCTTCCCTCTTGGAGGTATGGCCGAATTTAAGGATCATGATACCACTGGTTCGTTTATTGAATGGATTGTCACCGGTAATCCGGACATTCAAGTTTTTCGTCGGGTCTGTTTTCTTTCCGATCCTTTGCCTGCCCCGGTTGTAAAAATCCTTCCTGTACTTACCGCTCTGGGTCACTATAGCGTATACTATTCCTGTATCTGTAATTACACGGATTTCGTCTACAGCAAAAGGATTCCTTCCCGAAAAGCTGCTTTCATTGAATGACCTGTCTCTGTGGTCATAAAGCCGGCTGAACTGCCAGGGTGAAACTCCTATGTTCTCCACCCGTTTCCCATCTTTAAAGGGAACCACTCTAACCACTGATTCGCCCTTGTGCTGATTCCTCACCTCCACCTTCACCGTGCGATGTTCATCTACAGGTACCCTGAGCACTCCACCTTCTCCGATCTTAACCATACACGGCACTTCGCGTTCGATGGGTTTGGTAATTCCGGGCAAAGCTGCTTCTTCAGCCTCCATCTCTTTTCTCTTTCTCTCCCTGGCTGCAGCGGGGTCTTCTATTTCTTCGAAATCCTCAGGTATTATAAATAGTTCTTTTAAAACAGCAACCTCCTTGATTTCAGAAAGCTCCATTACCGCTTCCTGTTTACCCATATGCTGGACCAGTTTGAGCGGGAAAGAAAGTTTTTCAGATACCCAATGCGTCATAATAACCTTATCCTGTACAGAGGACTCGATCTTTACGCATTGGTATCCTCCAACCTTCTCGGTCCCCACCCGCTCGCTCCGGTGCTCATCTCTTATATACCTGGCCGCCTGAAAGGGATCATTGGAAAGGCTCTTGAAGTCATCCACCTGGATCTGCATATACTGCTTATTACCAATATCCAGGATACTGGAGATACCCTTCCTCTGATCCACGATTATTACAACCCGCTTATCCCCGTCGGAATGCTCCAGCCGGTAACTTGAACCTCTGATATAAAGCTTACCCCGTGTGACCTGGCCTTCCTGTATCCGGGAAAAATTCGCCTGGAACTCAGATGCCCCGAATACAGCCGTAAAGACAGAAACCATGAGAACAACTATGATTGCCGCATAAAGCAAAATATTCCTACTCATGAATAAAACCCCTTCCCTAGATTACCCATATAATAATTATTGAAACGCAATTCAGATGATATTTTTAATAATCTTAACTGCAGTTCCCAATATAATTCAATAAATAAAAGAGGTTACAATAATTCCTCTTTCTATAATCCTGACAGAAAGGGTGAGCTGCACTACCAGACAGCATATGTAATGCAGTATTATCTAAAAAATCCATAATACTCAAATTATACTCTATTTAATATTTTTTTTGCATCCCATAGAAAACTGATTATATTAGCTTTAGTTGTATGCCTCGCCGCGACAACCGCTAACATAATAATCCTACTTTCGACCCCTTTCAATTGCTTAAAAAGGAGGACCGATGAACAGAAAGCGCTTATCTATGGCAGTTATTATCATGCTTCTGCTGGCTGCCTTCAGCCCGCTCAGCGCCATAGAAGACTCCAGGGTCAAGGAATTCACCCTGGATAACGGCCTGCATGTGATCACCTACGAAATGCACACCACCCCGGTTATCTACTCCCGTCTCACTTACAATGTCGGCTCCAAGTACGAGCCATACGGTCAAACCGGAATATCTCATATCGTTGAACACATGATGTTCAAGGGAACCAGGAGGTTTCCCAAGGGGACCATCGCCGATCTGATATCTTCAAACGGAGGAATATTCAACGCTTTTACTTCCAACGATATAACAGTCTATTACGAGTTGCTTCCCAAAAACAAGATAGAGCTGGCCTTCGACATAGAATCCCAGCGCATGCACAAGTGCGAATTCGATCCCGAAGAGTATGCCAGTGAAGTTCAGGTGATAGCCCAGGAGAGGCGCCAGAGAACGGAAAACAGCGCCAGAGGTAAGAGGAGGGAGGAAGTCAACACCCTGATATATAAAAATCACCCCTACCGCCATCCGGTAATAGGCTGGATGGAGGATATCCAGTCGATAACCCGGGATCAGGCATACGCATATTACAAAAAATACTATACTCCCACCAACGCCACCCTGGTGCTATGCGGGGACTTCGAAACAGACGAGATTCTGAAGAAGGTGGAGAAGTACTTCGGCTCCGTACCCAGAGGGCCCGAGCTTGAAGAACCCAGGTTCTACAGGGTAATGCCGGAGGGACAGAAGATTCTCAAATTCAAACATTCCGATATACTCAATGAAGCTCTAAATATGTATTTCCATGCTCCCGTCCGCTTCAGTGAAGACGGCCCGGCCCTCTATGTGGCTGGCAACATACTTTGCGGACGAAGTGCCACCTCCCGCCTGTACAAGAGGCTGGTCCGCCGGGATAAGCTCTGCTCCACGGTGGGCGGGGGACTCTCCTTCAGCAAGGATCCCCGCACCTTCAATATCGGAACCAGGCTGCTGCCTGAAAGTTCGATAGAAGATGTGGAAGCAGCCATATGGGAAGAAATCGATTCCCTTATCACCGCCCCTGTGGACCAATACGATCTTCAGAAGATCAAGAACAAGATCCGGTTCAACGAGATAACCGGAGACCAGTATACCAGCCATATAGGCAACCGGCTGGGAATATATGAGAACTACATAGGATGGGAATATGTCAACAAATGGAATGAAATGGTGGAGGCGGTTACCAGGGAAGATATCCGGAGAGTAGCCGCTAAATACCTCCGCTCTGACAACCTGGTGGTATGTTATTCCTATCCGGACTCATCCGGAAAGGCCGGGATGGCATCTTCTGAGGATAGCGGGGAGGATGAGATGGACGAAGAGACAGATGATATGAAAGAAGGCAGGGATGAGGAAGGGGATAAAATGGCCAGCAAGGTGAGGGAGATCTACAAACCAGAGCTGAGTGAAATAATCGCACCCAATCCCATAGCTCCCATGGTAGATTCACTAATACTGGATAACGGGGTGCCGGTCTACCTGCTGGAGAACCACGATTTCCCCACCATACTGGTGATGGGATTTATCAAAAACGGCCGCGTCCCGGAAAACATGGAGAGGCCGGGGATTCGATCCTTAACAGAGGGCATGCTTAAACGGGGCACCAAAGATCGCAGCTACGATGAAATGCTGGAGGAGCGCTCCTTTACCCCCTATTCCATCGACATCAACCAGAGCTGGAATAACATAACCCTGCAGGGGTACTCCCTGAAAGAGGATACCGACAAGATGCTCCGGGGGCTGACCTGTTGCCTTACCAAGCCGGTCTTTCCGGAGGAGCAGATCGAAAAGATCCGTCCCAGGGCTATCTCCAGCGCCGAAGATTTTAAGAAGACAGAAAGGATGAAAGCATTCTACGGGATGTTCGAAGCTGTTTTCGAGGGCCATCAGTATTCCGTACCCCATGCCGGCGATCCGGATGTATTTCGCAGCCTGAAGCGGAAGGACCTGGTTGAATTCTACAACAAGTACTACAGCCCCGAGAGGATGAAGCTGGTAGTGGTAGGGGACTTCGAAAAGGACTGGATAGAGGAGAAGCTCAACCGGACCCTGGGAAGCTGGGAGAAGGAATCTCACGATCCCATGCTCCCCTTCGGCAGAATCAAACGGATCGAAGGCAAGAAGGTGATGGTATTTACAAACCCCGAGTACGAACAGTGCCGGGTGGATATCGCCTTCAATCCGGTTCCGGGCGGTATCATGGAGTCCAACCCCGATATAGAAGCGGTAAAGATCCTTGAGCACATCCTCTGCGGAAGTTCGCTGACCTCCAGGATGGGAGTGGAGCTGAGGGACAAACAGGGGCTGAGCTACGGAATCCGCAGCAACCTCTGGATCAGGGAAGAGGGTGGTTACTGGAACATCCGCACCAATACCGACAAGACCAAGGTGGCCAGGATGATCAGGGGTATGTTCGAAGAGATACGCAAGGTTCAGGAGAATGGAGTGACCGCCGAAGAGCTGGAAAAGGCCAAAGCCAGAAAGATATCACTTCTGAGCATGCATGTCCGGACCCCCGATGACGTGGGCTATGTCATCTTCGACCAGCTGAAAACCGGTAAGCCACTGGACTACTTCGACAGGAAGAAGAAACGGATCATGGCGGCAACCCTGGAGGATGTAAAAGCAGCCGCCAACAAATACCTTGATACCGAAAATTACATAATGGCTGTATCGGGAGACCTGGACGAAAACGCTCTGGATGAGTTCAAAGAATAAGATCAGCCGGGCTGGGATAGGGCTGACGGTACATACTGGCGGGCAGGATCTTACCATCTCATACCAGGATCATTTTCCTCTTTGATTCTTAATACAGGATCAGGAGACGGATGATATGCGAACCAGGCCGGTTATTTATCCATCACCCTGAAGATCTCCCGTTTCAGCTCCTTAATCTTAAAGGGCTTGGCCAGCATTCCGGAAAAACCATAATCGAGGTATCTGGACAATACGGGATCGGAAGAGTATCCACTGGAAACAATTATCCTGGCTGCTGGATCCTGCTCCAGCAGCCTTTCGGCAGCCTCCCTTCCCCCCATTCCCCCCGGTACGGTAAGGTCCATTAACACCAGGTCATAGGGCTGCCCGATGCGGGCTGCCTCTGAATACTTCTCCAGGGCATCTTCTCCTTCTACTGCCGTATCTACGGTATGGCCGCAAGATTCCAGCATCCTGGTCCCCACCTTTCTTATTATCTCTTCATCATCCATAAGCAGGATATGCACCGGCTTCTGTAATTTCTCCTCCCCTTCACCATATTTTTCTCTCATCTCTCCCCGTCCGGAGCTATCTGCGGGAAGATAAACGGTGAAGGTGGTTCCTATATCTGATGTCGACTCAACGCTTATGTAACCATCATGCCTGTTAATGATACTATGAACCACAGCCAGGCCCAGGCCGCTTCCGGTCTGCTTGGTGGAAAAGTAGGGATCGAATATTTTATCCAGAAGGTCCGGAGGGATCCCGGTTCCTTCATCCCTGACAGTGATCTTTACAAATTCTCCGGAAAGCTGAGAGGCTATCTCTTCACTAATCTCCCCTACATTCCTGGCGGTTACATAGAGATTCCCTCCGGCGGGCATGGATTGTTTTGCATTGATGGTAAGATTGGCGATTACCTGCCCGATCTGCCCTCTGTCCGCTTTTACCATCCAGAGATCATCGGGAAGATCAAAACGGGGACTTACATTGCTGCCCCTTAAGTTAAAGGTTACCGTACCTTCGAGAAGATGCCGCAGGTCCACAGTCTCAAGCACCGGGCTCCCGCCCCTGGCGAAGGTAAGCAGCTGGCTGGTCAGACGTCTTGCACTTTCCAGGGTTTGATGCGCCTCATTCAGGTGTATTACAGACTTGTGATTTTCCTGCAGCCCCATCTGGGCCATCTCGATGTTCCCGAAAATACCCATCAACAGATTATTGAAGTCATGAGCGATTCCTCCCGCCACTGTACCCAGACTCTCCAGCTTCTGTCTTCTGTGCATCTCCTCTTCAGCCCTTTTCCGTTCAGTAATATCCCGTACTATGGCCAGAAGGTGGGGTTTGTTCATATAGATGAATGAGCTTCCCCTTACCTCCACATTAAATGCCGAACCATCCTTTCGAACATCAACCGATTCAGCGTGAAACCGTCCTGACTGTTTAAGCTGCTCCCTGAAATCATCGAAAATATGATGGTAATCGGGATTGACTATATCCCTCCCGGAAAGACCGGACATCTCTCCCTTCTCATAACCATACAACCTGGCTGCAGCCGGGTTAGTCTCTACGATAAAACCTTCGGTATCAAATATTATTATGGCGTCGATGGAAGTGTCGAATATACTGCGGAATCGTTTCTCCCGCTTCCGAAGCTCCTGTTCCGCTTGCTTTCGCCTGGTTATATCCAGATGGATTCCACAAACACGAAGGGGGTTTCCATCCATATCCCTCCGGAATACTCTCCCCCGGTCCAGTATCCAGACCCATTCGCCAGACTTGTGCTTCATCCGGAATTCAGCCCGGTAGAAATCTGTCTTGCCATCCAGGTGCGCTTTGAGCTTCTTATAGACACCCTTCAGGTCTTCGGGATGGACCAGACTCTCCCATGTTTCTATATGCGGTTCTATTTCTTCCAGGGTGTAGCCCACCATCTCCGCCCAGCGACGGTCATATTTTACTTCATCCGTCCGGACATCCCAGTCCCATGTGCCCATGTCACCGCCACGCAGGGCCAGTTCGAGCCGTTCCTTGCTCTCTTTCAGAGCCTCCTGAATTTCGTAATCTTTAGTAACATCCCGGAATACCAGAACCACCCCGGTAGTATTGCCCTGTGAATCCCTGATAGGAGCTGCCGAATCAGCTATCTGGTATTCAGAGCCATCCCGGGCGATAAGCATGGTATGATTGGCCAGACCTACTGTTTCTCCCTGTTCCAATACCCTGTACACCGGATTTAACTCCGGCTTCCTCGTCTTTGCATTAACGATATTGAACACCCTGGTCAGATTCTCTCCCCTGGCTTCATCGGCTTTCCAGGCAGTCAGCTTTTCTGCCACCTGGTTCATACGGACAATATTTCCATCCCTGTCTGTTGCAATAACGGCATCCCCGATAGACTGAAGAGTAATACGAAGATCTTCCCTGCTGGATTTAAGCTCCTGCTCGGTCCTTCTCCGCTTCTCCTCCAGTTCAACAGAATGCAGAGCATATGCGATATCATCCACCACTTCCCTGAACAACTCCTGCTCCTCCTTCTCCAGAGAGTGATCAGATGGTATCTCCACCGAGATCAAACCGTAAATCTTTCCGTCGTGCTCCATCCTGCTGGTGAAGGCTTTAACCCCCTTTTCGAACCTCAGCAGAGGACAATCACCACAAACCGAACCGGGATCATCTATCATAATCACACCCGGTTTTTCCAGTGCCAGCCTGGCACACCGGTTGAATTTGCCCTCTTCCATCTGTTTCAGCAGGGTATTGAGCTCCTCCCCCCTTCCGCAACTGGCAGAGTCAACCGGTTTTCTTTCTTCATCCAGAAGTACCAGCCAGGCGCTGTTATACCCCCTCTCGGTGAGCAGCTCGCAGGCCCTTCTGATAAGCGCCTTCCTGTCCTTTTGGTGAGTAATAAGCTGGTTGACATTACGGATGGAAAGAAGCACCTGGTTGAGATGCTTTATCCTTTTTTCGTCTATCTTTCGAGCGGTGATATCCTCGAAGACGGTAATGAATTTGCCCTGCCCGGAGGGCAAGACTGATACGGCAAAGTGCTTTTCCATAACAGGGAAGTATGTTTCGAATTGTACCGGTATCCCTGTTTCAGCTGTCTTCGCATAAGTCTCCAGGTAAGGTGCTTCACCGGTGCCGTAAACCTCCGTTACCCGCTTACCTATGACCTCGTTCCTGCTTAATTCGAGTATCTTCTCATACCGGGGATTTATGTCCAGCAGCCGGTAATCAACCGCCTCTCCGGAACCATTATAAACAATCTGGTGATTGCATATTCCCAGTGGTATGGAATCGAACAGGGTACCATAGAAAGATAGACTGTCCCCCGAAGGACTTCCCACATGGTAGGAACGCAGATGCTTCAGCGCCTGCCCGGCCAAGGCAACTACCATATCGCTGAGTAAGGATATCGCCATGCTCAACTCCCTGCCGGTAACCACCGGAACCTCGGCGAGTGCTTCCAGATAGGCATCCACATCGTACCCGTACTCCCTCCCCTGATTCCTGAAGCTCTCCAAATCCGGTTCCTCCAGCAATACCTGACCGGTGAACAGATTGGCCAGATGGACATCTTCGATGATGATGGGGGTTGCTCCGCTCACCAGGCAGTTCCTGCATTGGCGGATGTTCAGTTCCCTGCTCCTATTCAATTCGGAGGTAAGCTCCAGTATAGTCTGCTGGCAGTCCGACTTCGACCTGGGATCAGCCCGGTGAAACCTCTTGCAGATATCAAGCCAGTCTGTTGCTATAAGAAGCTCCTGATCGGGATAGGATATAAGGCCGGTGGCAAATCCGTTGATCTCCGAGAATCGCCTGAACATCTTCTCCAGAGCTTCGATATCGACCAGATCTTTCAGGGAATATTTCCCATCCACCAGGTTTTCCGGGCCGGCGGTGGTAGAACTTTTTCTGTTCAAATATTTTTTCTGCGACATGTCATCCTGCCAATGTTAACCGGTATTAGGATTTCAGCAATTCGGGAACTTCCCGAAAACGGGAAAGCTTTTGATTAATAGTATCAGAAGATGCGGCTGGTTAACAAGGGGGTTAATTGGGTTATTCGGTTATTGAACGATATAGTCAGAAACTATTACAGATTAAAAAATATTACTTCCAAGAATGGATTAAGCTGTCAGGCCTGGTTTAGCGGGATCTGTCTCACCTGATCTATCCATACATTCTTTTGATCAAATAACAACCCCCCGGGCCCTGCGGCCCGGAGGGTTGCTCCCTCTACCCCCTGCTCCGGTGTCGGTTTGAGGATAGAGGAGATCTTCACAGGGGGTATGACCCCCGGAATGGCGAAATTTAAGTCCCGGTATCCAACTACAACTGCAGATAGCATTCCACATTGTTACTTATTATTCCCTATTGTAACTTATTGTTAGGGTAGCAGTTGCAAACCCAATAATATCGGGCGGAAATCATTTAAGAAGACACTCTGTAACGGTGGAGTTAAGGGAAAAGGGGCAGGTTGCTGCAACTGCTTTGATAGATAACTAATTACAGGGTTAACCCGTCTATTACAGATTAACAGCCGGGTTACGCAATTTCGGGGATAAAAGCTTCCTGGAATCAGCCGTTATTTCTCTCTGTAGTCGGCCGGGTCGATGCAGTGTTTCTTGCACAGCCTGTACAGGGCAGGCCGCATTATACCTGCCCTTCTGGCTGCCTCACCCATCTTTCCCGAAGTCGATTCCAGCAGGTGGATCAGGTAAAGCCGCACCGATTCATACTTGAACCGGTCGTAAGTATGATACATCATATCATCCGGCAGGGGATGACTGTTTCCCGGAGCGGCTGCCCTGGATGCCTGGGGTACATCCTCCACCCTCAATACATCTGAAGAGGCGTAGGTTATACCGTTCTTTATCCACTCCTCCAGCTCCCGCACATTCCCCGGCCAGGAGTATTCCAGCATAATTTCTTCCAGTTCCGGGCTAATATCGTTTATCATGACCATGCGATTTTCACTCTCTCTTCTCAGAATCTGCCTGGCCAGCAGAGGTATATCCTCCTTGCGCCGGCGAAGGGGGGGAACCTCTATATGGAAGGTCTTGAGCCTGTGGTAAAGGTCCTCCTTGAATCGTCCCTTTCTCACCTCCTCTTCCAGGTCCTTGTTGGTCAGCGCTATAAACCTGACATTGGTGTTTAGTTCTCTTTTGCCTCCATCACGCCGGAAGGATTTGTGCTCAAGCATCCGTAGCAGTTTCGGCTGGTTTTCCATATTCACCTCTCCCACTTCATCCAGCACCAGTGTTCCCAAATGAGCCAATTCAAGCAAACCTGGTCCACCCGGTGCATCCGTGTAGGCGCCCCTGACATGGCCGTAGAATTCCTTGCTGAACAGTTCGGACGTTAACCTGGGCAACCCCAGTATGTAAAAAGGTCCACTCGCCCGGTAACTTCTAAGATGAATGAATGCCGCCAGAACCTCTTTCCCACAACCATGCTCACCGGTGATGAGCAGGTTCTCTTCATTGTTCCTGAACCTGAGTACCTGATCATGTACCTTCTGCATTGCGGGAGACTCAAAAACCGGTTCTATTGTCCTTTCTTTCGTTTTTCTGTTTTCCAGTTTCTTTACCCTTTTAGCAATATTTTCCAATACCGCCTTTGATATCTCATGCTCAAACCGCTTTTCCGGCTTGTTCTTTGATACCACCGCATCCACCCCGATTTCCCAAGCCGCCTCAATGTCAGCCTGTTCAAGGTATGCCGATACCAGGATAATAATCAGGTTGTCGTAGCGTTCCCTTTTCAACTCCCTTACCACATCTATCCCGTCATAGCCATCCTCCAGCTTGTAATCGAGCAGGATGATGTTGGGCATGAAGTTCTTGAGCTTCTTCTTCCCTTCCACCCATCCGGAGGCGGTTTCAACTTCATAATGACTGGAGAGATGATTTTTCATCCTCTGGCGGAATTCCTCCACATCATCTATAACCAGTACCCTCTGCTTTGGCGGGACATCCCAGTACATCTGATTAATCTCCTTGAGTAGATATTCTGATCATCTTTATCACAAAAACCGTTCCCCGTCCCTGTGAAGGTTTTTCATACCTTATAAGCCCGCCTCTTCTATTAAGTATCTTCCTGGACTGGTACAATCCCTCTCCAGAACCCCCCGGGCGGGATGATTCCACAGGGGATGAGAAAAGTTCTTCGCTCAATCTATCACTTATCCCCCTGCCTGTATCCCGCCATCTGACCACCAGATGTTTCCCCTCCGGATATCCCTCCAAGGTTATCTTTTTTTCCTCCGCCTGTTCAAGTGCCCATATGGAGTTATCCATCAGATTCTTGAATATATGCCTGAATTCATCACGCAGCAGATGAACCCTGATCTTCCGGGCTTCTTCTGAAAAACGGTCTTCCAGTTCTACACCCTCCCGCCGGAGCCTGCGGCGGTATCCGGCTTTAAGACCTTCCCATTCATTCCGGAAGGATATGGAATACTTCAACCGGAGCTTCTGCCTGTAGCTGTGCAGAATATTCTGCAGCCCTGAGAGCCTTTTCCCGAATTCCCGGAGAGATGATTCAGAAAAATGCCCCTCACCATCCATAACCCTCCCGCATATCTTCTTCAATTTATTCACCCGCTCCCTGGCCTGCCGCCAGGCAGGATCGGCCGCATCCGATATACGCATGAGGGAAATAATATTATAGAGGTTATCAAAATCCTCTTCTACCTCTTCCCCGGTTAAGTTGAGTAATATATTCTCATCTCTCGCCATCCCCTCCAGGAAGGCGAACTTTTTCTCTGTATGAATAGCCTGAGAGAGATCATCCAGAAGCATCTCCTCCATCTTCTCCCTTCTGGAGAGGGAAGTCGTAAATTTATTCAACAGATTCTCCAGCCTGTAACTGAAACCGGTGACCAGACCGCAGAGAGCCAGTGCCGGCAATCCCCACAGAAGTGAACGGTAAAGGAGAAGTGCTGAGACAGATATAGTAAAAACAAGAATAATCACCTTCAGGCCAGCCGGTATACCCCTGTGCCGCGCATCCTTGATGAATATCCCGCCCCAGGAAATAACAACCACGGCACCCAGGGCAAACAGCCAGGCCGGCACTCTGAATACAGCGATCAGGAATGAATCCCTGATCCTTTCCAGTTTCCGGCTGTGAATGATTCTTCCTGCCAGGGAGCGGTATTCGCTAACGGTTATAAAGGATCCCCTGGGAACGTTCTCTCTTATAACGGTGACCGGCTTCCTGCCTCCATGGGGAGGAAAGACCACCTTTAAGTCAACAGCCCCGGCTTCTTCCAGGCCGAAATGAGCCACCGGCGGAGCATAGGTGGCAACCCCGGTTCCATGCCTTATCTCCCGGTAACCCAGCAGATGGTTTTCATCATTCAGAAAACCGGCCTGATAAATAGAAACCTTACCCCCTATGCCATAGTAATTTCCTCCCTTTCCCCTGAGCACCACCTGCAGGAAATTATCCGGACTGCCCAGGTTCTCCCTTATCACCACCCCTTCTCCATCCTTGCGCAGCAGCACCAGATCAAGGTCGCCGTCGGCATCGATATCCAGGGCTGTCCCCCTAACCACCGGCACATCACACATCAGGTCGGTAAACCTTTCACTCTCCCGGAAGGTGTTATCACCCCGGTTATGGTAGAATATGCACGGTTTCTCCCCCCTGATAAGATATATGTCCACCAGCCCGTCCTGATCGAAATCGCCTGCCAGGGCATCACTGGCCCTCCCCCGGTAGCAGGCTCCGCAATCCTCTGTTACATCGGTAAATTCTCCACTGCCATTGTTGCGGAAGAGCATGGTCCGGGGGGCTGCCGCATCCAGGGGAATCTCTTTAAAATCCACTATATAGTTGGAGACACAGTAAAGATCGCAGTCTGCGTCGTTGTCGAAATCGGCCACAGCAAAACCGCGGAAATGAATATTTGCCGGAGCAGTCAAAACCTCCCGGGGGAGCCGGAATTTCCCCATACCTGCATTTAAGTTGATAAAACATCCATGGTTGGTCCTTGACGGCCGGTAGTTTATGAACAGGTCCTGAGTGCCGTTCCCGTCGAAATCGGAGAATGCACCACCGTAAGAACCCTGGGGAATTATACCGGATTCCTCCAGACAGCAGCTGAATCTGAAATCCCCCTTGTTTCTGAAGAACCTTACTCCCCCGAATCCCGTTCCGCGCCTGATAAACGCATTGAACAATAACACATCCATGTCAGTATCCCCGTCTGTGTCCGCCACCGCACTCCCCGAGCTCTGCTGCCCCTCGAATTTCAGGGGCCCGATGGAGGAGGTAACATCTATCATCCGCCCCCTTATATAATCATTTCTATAGCATGCATTTCCCTTGTCGTCATCGAAGTGGAAAAGCAGATCTGAATAACCGTCTCCATCCAGATCAGCGGCTGTTACAACCCCGCTGTCCCTCTGCCGGTCGAACCGGATGGTCATATCAGGTTCGCTCTCACCGTATACGATACTTCCTTCTGTCCGCGAATTACCTGTTTCTGCAGCCCTGCTGTGGGGATTGATAAATATTTCTGCTCTTTCATGCCATACCTCTATACGGTCCGGTATGTAATCATTGTTTATATATGCGTAGGAAAAGCCGTTCATCCGGGATCCCTCCGCCATGGCGGAGGGATCGGTCAGAGTGATCTGATTGATCGAATCGGGAGGCTCTCCCCTCCCTAACCAGAAGTTATCCACCCAGGCCTCCACTCCTTTACACTGGGAAAAACCAAGATATATACCCTCGATCACGAAATCCCCCGGCTGCATGGGTCCATACTGACGTTCCATGAAGTCGTATACCTCTGCGGCGTGATAAAACCATGCGCTGGCACGGTCGTTATACACCCTTATGTACCGGTGCTTATTCTGAACATAGTTTACCAGCCGGGCGGAATTATTTATCTTCCCGCTCTCCTTTTCCCTGGTCCGGAGGCCGAACCACAGCCCGTTGGTACCGACCACCCTGGACACATTCCAGCTGCAGGCGATATGGATATCCGGGGTAAGGGGCACCGGCTTCCCGCCGTTGTCCTCCAGCAGGTAGCAGGCAGCTCCACTCTCTTCGCCTTCCATGGGCTGAATATGTAGAATCCCCTCACTGCTGTTATGTTTGGTGGAGGGGACTATCTCCATATCGAGATGTTTGGAGCTGAACATAAAGCCCTGCCGCCAGTTGCCCATCCGGCCGCTTTCAAAATCGAGATAGAGAATTGTCTCGGTTTCCATGGTGCTGCCGGTACTATCCCCGGCAGCAGACGATGAATGTTCTCCCATGCCCCCACCGCAGAAACCGGCTGCAAGAACAACAAGAATCAATACCCCTATATAATATTTCGATTTTCTCAATTAGCCACCGGAGCGCATATTCTTAGATATTATGACCTTAGCATGGCAATTCTACTATACAGTGTGGTTTTATTCAAACTATTTAATGAATACTTCTACCTATAAAATGCTTGATTTTCCACCTCTGCGCGGATTAGTATCATTTTCCGGATAATTAATATGGATTATTCCAGCGCTCTTTACTCTTGCCAGCGGCATCCACACTATATTAGAATCTTCCAGACAGTTACGCTCTTCAATATTTAAGTGCAAAGCTGTCCGGAGAATATATGGTTACATTCACCCTGCTGGACTGGTTCTGGCTGGCCGCCTTCATAGTGCTGATGGTGGGAAGTGGTGTGAGGTTCTACCGGCTGGGCAAGAGGTCGGAGAGTGATTTCTTCCTGGCCGGCAGGGGACTCCCCTGGTGGCTGCCCGCCTCATCAGTCTATGCCACCCATACCGCCACCGACACCCCCATGTGGGTCTCCGGGGTGGTATACAGGTTCGGGCTTTCAGGGCTCTGGTATTCATTCTATGCCGCCTGGTGCGCCATAAGCGCATTCATCTCCACCAAGGTATTCAGGCGGTCGCTGGCCTATACCCAGGCGGAGTGGCAGTCGCTGAGATTCGGCGGACTGGCCGGAGAGCTGCTCCGGGGCTGGATAGCCGGCTGGCAGGTATTTCTCAACATGTTCATACTGGGATGGGTGGGGATAGCCATGGGAAAGGTGTGCGGATTCCTGTTCGGCTGGCCCACCTGGATAGGTCTTATCGTATTTTCAGCAGTATGCGCCGTATACGTGCTGGCGGCCGGTTACTGGGGTGTGGTAATGGCTGATTTCCAGCAGGGAATCATCGCCTTTATAGTAATAATAATCGTATCGGTATGGGGAATACAGGCAGCCGGGGGGCCGGGGGGTATTATCTCCAAACTTGAAGCCATGGGGGAGGGAGGAAAGCTCAACATTTTCAACTTCACCGGCCTGTTCGGGGGCGACTTCCCGGTGGCATGGTTTGTGACCATGCTGTTCATCAGCATACTGGGAGGGCTGGGTATGGGAACAGCCATAGACTGGTTCCCGGAGGCCCAGAGGATCCAGTCGGCCCGAACGGTGAAGGATGCCTCCTGGAGCATCTGGGCGGGATCGGCACTGGTGCTGATCAGAAACGCCCTGTGGGGGGTTGCCGTGCTGGCATTCTTCGTGATGTATCCCGGTATTACCGAGGTGAAAAACTACGAGATGGCCTGGTTCCGGCTGGGCTTCGAGAACCTTCCGGCCGGAATGATAGGATTCTTCTTTGCCGCCATAGTGGCCATTCACATATCCACCATATCCACCCACCTCAACCTGGGAGCGGTATACATTACCAGGGACCTCTACCATCACTACATCCATCCGGAGGCAACCCAGGAGAAGCTGGTCCGGGTGGGCAGAATCGGCACGGTTATCCTTCTGATCGGCTCCTTTATCTTCGGTTCCATCATGGAAAATATCACCGAGTGGCTTATATTCGCTCTGTGGATAATGGCCGCAGGAGTATGGCTGCCCGGCATTCTGCAGGTGATATGGTGGCGCTTCAACGGTTGGGGGTATCTCACCGCCTGGGTGTTCAACCTGGTCTTCTCCTGGTTGGTGGTGTGGGTTCTGCCCGCCTTCGAAGTGCTACCACCACTGAGGGACTACCAGCAGTTCTGGCTGCTGATGATACTGGGAGCGCTGGTTTTCATTCCGGTAACCCTGGCCACCAAACCGGAGAGTATGGACAGGCTGGTCAAGTTCTATGTGATGTCCCGGCCGGTGGGATGGTGGGGACCGGTCAAAAGGGAGGCTCAGAGGCGGGGGCTGCTGGAAGAGGTCAAGAAAGCAGATTAACATGATAATTATAGAAGTGATGATTTCTTACAATGAGACTGGCAAAACAAGCGGGAGCATGACCGGAGGAAATGGGGAAAGCAAGAGGTCTGGATAAAAAACTTAAGGAAACAGCAGAGTAATAATACCAAAACCAGCAGGCCGGTGAGAGGAACGCATTAATATGAAACTGTTCAGAAAAGAATGGACCTCCCGGGAGGCGGACGAGTGGAGCATCCATGACACCATAACCATCATCATATCACCTCTGATCTATTTCCTTATACTGGCGGGGGGTGCAATGAGTATAATGCTGATGCCTGTGGGTTTCATCTTCCTGGGAGTGGGTATCGTCCTGCTGTTGATAATGGTCAAGATAATAAATCCCAAGCTCTCCGCCGTATCCAGAGGCTATGAGATAAAGCAGAAGGAATATCTGGAGGAGCTGGAGAGAAAGGTGAAGTGGAAGGAGTAAGGCTATGGAAAATCAGCTCAAGATGGTAATCGGGATGACCCTGGCATATGTCACCTCCTTCGCCGGTCTGATCCTGGCCTGGCGCTCCTACCGCAAGCACCACCGGGGAGGAGATGATGAGTAGCGATATTATCATGGGGATTATTATCCCGGCAGTCGTATTCGGATTCTCATACTATATGACCCACCTGCTCTACCGTCACTTCGCCGGCGAGGATGTTTCATCCCAAAAGGAAAACAGGGATAATTAAACTTCCCTGATTTCCTTCTTCCATTCAAGCTTTACTATAAGCCGTCAGTGCTATCACTCATTGAGCTTTTAGCTCCTGCTCAAGCTCTGCTACCCGCGACTTCATTGCTGCCAGCTCCCTCTCTATGCGTGCCTGATTATCGGCAATGGACTTTTCCCGTTCGGCCCGGTCGGGGGCGGTGGCCAGTGCCGGACTTACCGCCGCAGTAGGTTCAACCGTACCGTAAGGGGTAGGAAAGTAGCAGAGGGTCAGCTGCACATCGTAAGCGGTCATGGAGCCGCCGGTAAGGTAACCCAGAAAGTTGAAGGTGGCGGTGCCGGCGTCGATAACCTCGTAAAGCCCGTGGGAACTGACTATCCGCTCATAAACACCTGTGGCTGCAGCGGCCGGTTCTCCCAGCTCGGCTCTCTGATTAGGGTTCAGATAATCGGGGGCATGCGAGACCCCGAACTGGGCTGTGCTGAGAGATCCGTTGGTATGATTTACATGGATACTGGAGGTGGCCATCACCATCACGTAGCCCGCCGCAGGCACGGTGATACTGCGTGAACCCAGGGCCACATAGCTGCCCATGGAAAGGCCTATCCCCTCCGTCTCGCTGTAGGTCATGCTGGCAACACCGGGTTCATCCTTTATCTCGTTTCGGGCTATTGAGTTCACCGGCAGAACTACCGAGAAATCACCTTCGTCAGCCATGTCAAACTCGACCTCCCTGGCACTTCCCGCCATCTTGAAAAAGGGCTCGGAGGTACCGCCTTTGTCCCCCTCCAGCCGAATTCCCTCATGAGTATCATCCCTCCTCATGGAGAGATACCCGCCACTTCCTGAAGGAGTCGGCCGAATCTCGGTATGATAATTACCGGCTTCATCATAGAGGGTAATGCGGCCCCCATCTGAACTGCTGTAGATAGATGCAGCAGCATTTCCGTCATTGTATACCTTAAGCTCTCCCGCTCCGGTCATCCTCACAATCTCACTGTTGTCGATGACGAAGTGAATCGGTTCGGGCGGTATCATGTCCACCATCAGGGCTCCCGCCTGTGAACCTATCTGTAGCAGAGAGAGATTGGCAAAGGGAATCCCCACCTTCGACCCGCTCACCGAAGAACCCATCTTCTGAAGCATGGCGTAGTCCTGGCTTCCCCCCTCTGTTTTCGCCATAACACCGGCCGAACCGGTGGCCAGCCCCGATTCTACCCGGGCAGCCGGATTTCCCGTGGACATAATGTGTAAGTTAGCCCCGGGGGTATCTGTTCCTACGCCTACGAAACTGCCGTCATTGTATAGATTGCCGGCGGCGGTCCAGTCACTTCCATCGTGCCGGAGGGTCTGCCCCGAACTTCCAGACGGCAGGCCGCTTGAGCCGGCACCGGTAAGGGAAACCCACTGGCTTCCGTCATAGCCCTCGAAATCTGTACCCGACCACCTGATGGTACCGGCATTCAAACCCGAAGCCGCCCCGATTTTGACCGCCCCGTTCACCTCCAGCCTCTCCAGCGGCGATGAAACACCTATTCCCACATCCCCAGCCGAGGTCACACTCAGCGAAGGTACAGCACCCACTCTGAGATTCCAGTCGCCGTCGGTGTCCACATAATGCTGCGCCAGCAGGGAACCCCGCACATACCCGTAGCCGGGCCGGGCTCCGCTGTCCTCTGCACTTACATATATACTGGCCCAGTCGGGATCGCTGCCGTGAACGTTCAGTCCCACCTGGTTTGCAGTTCCCGCATAGACATCCAGAGGATAGCCTGGGATATCCGTATTTATCCCCACCCTCCCGGAATCAGGGAATACGTTCCAGCCTCTTACCGCCCTGGAATTCAAGCTGTATGCTGAGGAGGAAAATCTTACTCTGGGGGTTAGCTCAGTTTCGCCCTCCACAGAGATACCCAGCCAGTAGCCCTGATCGAATGGAAGATCCAGGGTGGAAACCACTCCCAGCTGAGCGTTGAAAACACCCTTGGTTACCTGCACCGGCTGGGTCTCAGACCACAGTGCGGCGCCTCCTGTAGCGACATCGTAGATCCTGAATGTGAGGTTATAACTGCCGTCAGATACAACCGCTCCACCGGCATCGGTCAGCACTCCCTGATAGTTCAGCAGCTGCGGCACCCGGGTGTAACCCGGGGCCGCCAGGACTGCCACCAGGACAATCGAAAGTATTATCCTCTTTAACATTGCCATCCCTTTCCGGCCGCCGCCAACACAGGCAGTTCTTTATATAAACACTGAGCTGGCAGAACCTTTGATTTCAGGTACAGTGGTACAGTAATCCCTCTCCCGCATTCCCCCTCTCTCAACGGATATATTCCAAGACTTTATTTGAGCTCTCCATTTTACCGGCAAATCCAGGATATTATACCAGAACATTCTGTGGCGGCACAATTATATAAAACACCATATCAACCCTCTGATCCCGGGACCGGCATAATCCTGTATGGGGATTGAGATTATTTTCATTCCTGGCCCTGAATACTCTATCTTATTCCTGCAAAAAGGTTATACCGGCCTACTGAGACTCCCGGAACAGATGAACGTCGTGCTGGGGATAGGGAATATTTATACCGGCCTGGTCGAAGGCAAGCTTTACCTTCTCATGCATGTCGAAGTAAATGCTCCAGTAATCCTCTGTTTTGCACCAGGGCCGTACAAACAGGTTCACCGAACTGTCTCCATGCTCGGATACCACTATCATGGGAGCCGGTTCTTCGAGCACTCTTTCATCCTCCTCAACAATCTTGCGCAGGATACTCTTAGCCTTCCTGATATCATCATCGTAGCCAATCCCGAAGGTCAGGTCCACCCGGCGGGTAGGCTCGGCGGTATAGTTGGTAATGCTGCCGCTTGAGACCGCCCCATTGGGCACGATGATAATCTTGTTGTCGAATGTCTTCATAATGGTATTGAATATTCTTATCTCCTCAACCTTGCCGGTAAAACCCTGGGTCTCTATAACATCACCTATCTTGTATGGCTTGAACATCAGTATCATAACTCCACCGGCAAAGTTTGCCAGGCTTCCCTGAAGAGCGAAGCCGACCGCCAGTCCGGCGGCACCGATCAACGCCACAAAGGATGTAGTCTGCACCCCCAGCATCGATATCACGCTGATAAACAGCATCACTTTCAGGCCGATTGATACCAACCGTACCAGGAACTTCTGGAGGGACGGATCATACTCATACTTATCCATCACCCTTCCAATGAACCTGGTCAGGATTCTTATAAGCCACAGGCCTACAACCAGAACAACTATGGCCAGAACCAGCTTCGGACCGTAGGACATCACCAGCTCCACCGCCTTTTCGAAATATACGGATGTGGGTTCCATTATCATCTCCTCGTTTAAATGGAATGAAGCCTCTTTTAGTAAAAGAACCTGCAGCCTGATTAGCAGTGAAGTATAACAGAAATTCGGTTTCCTTTGACATTTTTTTTGAACAAAATCAACAACAAAATACCCCGCCCCGTATCAAAAATAAGGAGCCGTCTTCTACTCTGCCTGTAGTCTTAACTGCAGAAGATTCACTCTCCCTCTTGCCTCTGTTGGGACAAAAAAAGGCCGGCGCCAGGCCGGCCCTCTGTATTCGGCTATTCCTATTCAGCTTCTGAACTACTAGAAGTAGAAGCGGAAACCTACGTTGGTAACACTTGTGCCGAAAGTATTGATATCCAAGGTTGAGTCGCCAAGATCCTCCGGTGGAGTTGTGTAGATGAAGTTGAATCCATGAGTGGCATCCAGCGAGAAGTTATCGGTCAGGAAAACTTCAGCACCCAGTGCCAGCTGTCCGTTGATCTGAGTCCATGTTTCATCGAGAGTTCCGCTACCGAATACCCTGTCGTCGAGGATTCCGATAAGAATGCCGGGACGAACGAAGAAATGAGAACGTTCGTACTCCCATACCTTAATGGGTACTCCTACTTCGAACCAGAAGCTGAGTGCGTTGGTGGTGGCAGTGGAATCTGTAGCGGTCATATCGGCCACCTCATTAAGGCTCAAACCTACTCCTGCGTCAATGGCAACTTTGTCTGTAGCCCAGTAACGTATTGCTACCGGAGCATCCGACGAATAATAACCTAGGGCGAACTTGCCCGTCAGGTCTTTTGCCATCGCAGTCGCAGGAATGATCATCGCGACAACGACTACAGCGAGGATCGTCTTTTTGATCATATCGACCTCCCTGAAACTAAAACCCTGGATGACACCAAACGACTAATTGAAGGAATTCTATGAATAGCGATTTTCCCTGTCAACAGAAAAACAACAGGACTGGGAGGTATTTTGTTCAGGCCTTTTTGCTTGAATTTGCCTGTCTTTTACACCCACAGGGCCGGGAAAATCAGCCCTGTTAAGGGGCCTCAGGTATCAGGAAGGGGCTAAGAACCTACCAACTGCCCCGGTTAGATATCAGCGACCGGGCAGGTTATGCTACTCACAAAATTACAAGCTTAGTTCGACACCCTTCGGGGGGAATTCCACTCACTCCGGGGCAAGCAGATGGGCCTCTGCCCTTCGTACTATTGGGTGTATTTCTTGATAAAATCCAGACTTATACCCAGTTTCCTCTCCACAGCCCCCAGCACTACCATGTCATTTTCATCCAGGCTTCTGCTCAGAAGAACCGACAGTATATATATAAACACAAAAATCAGTGACAGAATCAACATGGTGGGCAGCCACGGCAGGGGGGAATAGATCTTGAGTATATATATCAGCATCATACCTCCCACCCCCGATAAAAAGATGTTGAGGTAGCTTCTCTTGTATGGATGTATGCCTAAAATCCGGTAGACAAACACCAGAAAGGCGATGTTTCTGGCCAGGTAAGAGATCCCGGTAGCTACGGCTGCCCCGACTATCCCGTATATGGGTATCAGAACAATATTAAGCGAGATATTGCACACCGCGGCAATAATCTCGCCGGTCAAATTCAACCTGGTATATCCACCCCCCACCAGAATATTGCCGGACAGTCCCAGGAATGTATTCATGGTGACACTGGAAGCCAGGATTATCAGAGCTGTATATCCGGAGAGGTATTCAGGTCCATACAGAATTCTTAATATCTCCCTGGGGAAGACCAGCACCAGCAGAAGCAGGGGCAGAACCAGAAAGAACATCCATTTGGAGGTTGATTTGAAAAGGGATTCCAGATCTCCGATATTGCCCCTGGCGAAAAGCTGTGAAACTACCGGCAGGAATATGAAGATGAAGGCGGCTCCCACAAAATTCAGCAACCTGGAAATTACCAGGGCGGGAGTATATATCCCCACATCCCCGGAGCTGAGAAAGTAACCTAACAGCACCGTGTCTGTCTTGGTGACAAAAAGGTAGGTAAATCCGGTAAGTGCCAGCGGCCAGGTGAACGAGAGTATCTGCCTGGCCACCGGGACCCTGCTGTACCCTTTATAACCGGGAAATATTTTGCTTCTGATCAACCAGATCGAGATAATCAGTGTTACTGCAGTCCCGGCATAGAATGCGATAACCGCTCCGTATATACGGTAACCCACTACCACCAATAGAAGAAAAACGGATATTTTTATCAACCTGATAGCTATCTTGAAGAGGAGGGCATCGTATTTTACGGATTTAAAACCCCTGATAGCACCACTTGCAACTCTGTGCAGCCCCACTACCGGCAAACCTGTTGCAAACAGCTTCAGCAGAGGCTCCAGGCGGTGATCATGGAAAATACCAGAGGCAATCCTGCCTGATAACACAAACAGAACAATGGCGGCAATAATGCTGGTAGTGAGCACAAATGCCATACTGAAATCGATAACACTTCTTATGGTATCCCGGTTACCATCCTCAAGATTATAGGGAATGAATCTGGAGAGGGTGTTAAAAATACCAAAAACTGAAAAAGCTAACAGGATCTCTATTACACTTATGGCAATATTGAAGAGACCATAGTTCTCCGGTCCCAGAAACCTGCCCAGCAGTACCTGATTCAGCATCCCCAGGAAGTAGCCGGCTGTCAGACCGGCAAAAACTATGGTGGCTCCCCTGGCTACTGTGGTCAGCGATTTGTTCAGTGGCGATGAACTCATTTGCAGTCTCTTCTTACCGGGTCTGGTGCCGGCATTTATAACCGAGGTTACATGGGGATTTCAAATGTTTGAATATCCCCCTGCGGTAGAACCGGATGGAGCAATTTTAACTTTTTCGATGCATTCGGCAATTAGCCGGATGCCTCTCCGCCGGCAAAAATCTTTAAAGCTCCGGTCATGTTAACACAGGATAAGTTTCAGTATAGCATAAAATCTCTGCCTCCGCTTACTGTTTACGGCAGCTCCATCAGGCAGGAATGTGAAGATGCCCTCTCCCCTGCATTGCTACTGATCATAGAAAAGATCAGCAATCAGTAGTAAAAGAAAGATTCATAGTATATCTTTATAAAGGGAACCTTTGATCAGGGGGTTCATTAACAAGGAGGGGAAATCTTGTATAATCTCTACAGCAAAGATTCCGGCCGCCTTAACCTGAGCGTTAAATCGGTTGTTTCCATAAACGCCCTGCTTATCTTTCTTCTCTTCTGGACCAACACCGGATGCGGCGAGGACGGATCCACTAATCCTTCCGGGGATGAAGATACTTCCATGAGTCTTGAGCTGGTGGCAGACGGTTTTAACGCTCCGGTACAGATAACCACGCCCGGCGACGGTTCCGGCCGTCTGTTGGTGGTGGAACAGACGGGTTACATCAGGGTACTTGTGGAGGGAGAAATTCTCACCCCGCCCTTTCTCGATCTGAGCAGCCAGGTAGCCTATGGCGGTGAGAGAGGACTTTTGTCCATGGCCTTTCCTGCGGATTACCATACGGCAGGCCATTTCTACGTCGATTATACCCGCGCAGAGGACGGAGCCACCGTGGTGGCACGCTACAGTGTTGATCCGGATGATTCCAACCGGGCTGTCAGGGCAAGTGAACAGGAGGGGCTGCTGGTCTCCCAGCCCTATCCCAATCACAACGGTGGAATGATGGCTTTCGGCCCGGATGGCTACCTCTACATCGCTCTGGGTGACGGGGGAAGCGGAGGCGATCCGGATGGTAACGGGCAGAACCGCCAGACCCTTCTCGGTTCCATCCTGCGTATTGACGTTGAGGGGGAAACCCAGCCCTACGCCATCCTCCCGGACAATCCCTACGCGGGAAGCCAGGATTATCGTGAGGAGATATGGGCATACGGACTCCGCAATCCCTGGAGATTCTCCTTCGACAGGGACACCGGTGATATGTATACAGGGGATGTGGGGCAGAGTGCATGGGAAGAGGTTGATTTCCAGGCCTCCGGTAGTTCAGGAGGGCTCAACTACGGCTGGAACATCATGGAGGGCTCCCACTGTTATGGTGCCGATACCTGCGACCATAGCGGGCTTACCCTTCCGGTGTTCGAATACGGTCATGACCGGGGCTGTTCAATAACCGGCGGCTATGTATACCGGGGCAGCCGGTTGTCCGGAATGGAAGGGGTATATTTCTTCGCTGATTACTGCATGGGAACAATCTGGGGGATGAGGGAGAACGGCGGGGAGAGAACAGCTGAAGTTCTTCTGGATACCAGCCTTCAGATCGTAAGTTTCGGGGAGGACCGGGATGGTGAAATCTTCGTGGTCGACCTGGGAGGAGCCATCTATCGCCTCAACGCCGGGGGATCCTGATTACTGCCGGGCTTTATGGAGTGAGGCAATGAGTATTTTCAAGAAAATTTTTATTGTTGCAGCTGCAGCTACAGCTGTCATCCCGTTTGAAAACTGCATCAGGTCGAAACCTGTGGATGGCTTTCAGAGAGCAGCCCGTCAGGCCGCTGTCCTGGTGGAGAAGCGGGAGGACCTGGGTGAACAGGCAGATTCCCTGGCCCTGTGGCTGGACAGACAGTCCGGATTCGCCCGGAAGTTTGCCCTGTGGGTATCTCAAACATACCATGTCGAGGCTGACAGCCTTCTGGAAATAACCGGGAAGGTTAAGATCCGTTTCGTTTCAATTGCTGATCTGGGGCCTGTAAGAATTAATGATGAGGGAATGGCAGAATTTGCTTCAGGCTCTTTCTCGCATGAGGATAATGTTATCTATGTTGCCGAGGAACTCGGCAGAAAGAGCTTTGTAAAAGCATTACAGGATGAAACCGTCCATGCTATGACTATTAACCGCCATGAAGAGGAATTTTTTCTGGAAGAAGGTTTTAATCAATACTTTATCAACCGCTTTCATGAATCCAGGGGGCGCCTGTCCCGGGAACAGGGCTATCCGGTGGAGGTCAGCATGACAGCACTGATCTGAAGGGTGATGGGAGAAGAGACAGTGGGAAATGCTTACTTCTCCCGCAGGGTCCCCAGCCTTATTGAACCTCTGGCCCGCCGGCTGAATCTGACCGGGGAAGAGACCGGTACCGCCGTTCTGCTGCTGGGAAACAAGCAGAGGAGGGAAAGGCTCCTGGTCAGCCCATGGGAAATTCACGGCCATACCCGGTCAGCCAGGATATACCCCTACCATCACCTGCGGATCTTCCTGGGAGCACTGCGCCGGAATGGATTCGATATGGCCAGCGACGGATTCCTGAATTCATTCAGCAGAGTTACCCTCAACTCCTTCCGAAAATTCATAACCGGACTGGAAGTAGAATCGGCGGGGAGTGAGGAGCTATACCAGGGTGAGAAAAAGTACATTGAAAATATAAAAACCAGGCTGAATGAGGCGCTGAACAAACCGGACAGTTGAACAAAATCCCTTTACAACACGTAGTAATATACGAATGCTTAATCAGGTTATGACTTAATAGAGAGGACCGGTTATGAAAAAGACTCTTTTAATCGCCTGCGTATTATCATTTATCCTTTCATCCGGAAGCCAAGGCAGCGAACCGGAGGGATACCTCCGGGTTCTAAAAGAGCAGGGGCAGCCGCCGGATGAATTCGTCGAACAGAAGCTGAATGGATATGATCTGTTGATCCTCGACGACGGGCTTCACGCAGCGGTTGAGCCCTTCGAATTCTGCGGGGAGTATCTGAACAGACACGGGGAGAGTGTGGATTATATCTTTATGGAAACATTTTCCATCACTGCACAGGATGATATCGACGCATTTTTGAACGCCGGGGAGTTAGATACCATGCTTCTGGCCCCCGCCTTCCAGGAGGGTTACAGCTACGGCTGGCCCTATCAAACCTATCTGAATCTCTTCTGCAGGGTGTGGGAAATCAATCATAACTCCGGCGGCAGCATCAGGATTATCGGGGTCAATCAGGATTTATGGCGCCGGTTCATTCTGCAGTCAAATATCTTGCTTTTTTGCTAACATACCGGGATCGGATATCCGGAAGGCACAAGATTCTGCTCCGGCCAGTAGATAATAATCCCCTGAAAAGGTGGCGGAGTAACCCCCGCCACCCTGTATGGTTGCACCCGGCAAGACATTTAATCTTAATCGCCGGATGGTACCAGTTCGAAGTTGATATCTGCCGTGTTGCTGCCTGCGGATACCGATATATCGGTTCTGGTGGAGTCCTGATAGCCCTCTGCCTCAGCCCGGATATCGTAGGCGCCCTCGATCAAGGCCTGTAGCAGATACTCACCCGTGGTTGAATCGGTAAGGGTGGTGGCTACGGTGTCAGCGGCTACAGGGTCCAGGGCGTAAATAACTGCACCGATACCGGTAGGAATCACAGTTCCCGAGATGGTACCAGACAGGGTTGTCTGCACCAGCCGTATGGTAGGCCTGAGAATGTAATTTCCACTTCCGGGAGGGGCTTCATGCAACGACCTGGCCACGTCGAAGTCCACGGTCAGTTCGGTTATGACATTCGGATTTACCTTGAAGTTGTCCACCAGCTTGATGCCGGACTGGTACCCGCTGGGTATGGACAGGTCCTGTGGCTCGCCGTCCACCACCAGGTTTGCACTCTCCAGCATGATCCTTATCTGTGTATAGGTGCCGGCTTCGAGTTCAATCTCTCCCAGCGTGGCATAAACACCGTTGACCAGATCCATAAGGTTAAATGTCCGCTCCTCCACCGCAAGAGTGTCGGAAAGAACGGTGATCCATCCGTCTTCATCATTCTCATCCTGTTCCAGTCCCCGGTGTACCAAAACCTCTTCGAACACAATCTCCAGGCTGTCCACATTCTCTATCCGAGCCGGTGCATCCACCAGAATCATCCGCAGAGTTCCGGTCTCAATCGAACCAGTCGGATCAGTGGAATCAGAGCAGGATGTCAACCAACCCATTATTATAAAAATTGCCAGCCCAGCTGTAACTATTCTTCTTGCCATGCGTTGTTCCATAAAAGGGCTCCCTTCTCAAATTATGTACAACTGCCTTTCATGTACAGCTACACCCTTGCCCTTTGCAGCGGGTGTTTCCGTCAGAATTCAACAAACTATCACCGCAAGCATTATACCACTGTTGCCGCGGATTAAAGGAGAGGGGCTTAGCAACCTCATTATCTTAAACACCACAGCACATTACAACAGATAGCAATTCCCTCGAACCAGCTTATCAGAGTTTAATACCAGCATCTTTCCGTACCTGCAGGTTCACCCGTCTCACCCCTCCCGTACATACAGGTACATCCCTTAACATATCCATGAAGAAAAAGATTTATATACCCGGATTCCTCAATTCACCAAAGAATCAAGCGGACAGCGAATTCATTTCATTGCAGGCCAGCAGGTTGTAACGTAGCATATCCTGCGCCTGCTGAATTTTGTAATGCCACCCACCCCCTGTCCCGCTTCGTTCAATACCCGGCCTGACAGAAATCGATATTCACCGGTTACCACCACCCTCCTGCCTTCATCCATCATCAGGGCAGCTTCTGTGGGGTTCAGGGCCCGCCACACGGTGTAGTGGGTTACCCGGTCGCCCCGGAAGCTCTCGTCCCGGCTGGCGTTCCATGAAAGATATACCTGACCTCCCTGGTCGGAGGGAACATCATCTGCGGATACGATTTCCGGGGCGGGATGGAAGAGCTGGCCGCCCGCATCGATATTGCAGGCATATATGTCGTAATTCCCGCTCCTGTCATCATGCCAGCTTACTATGCAGCCGCCTGCATCATTGGAAACAGGCAGTCCATCTGCCTGGAGACCGGCCGCACCGCAGAGAAGAACACCGCTGCTGCCCCACATGAGGTTACCTGATGCATCCACCCTCTGAACCCTGATATTGCCGTTATCATTCCAGCCGGCCAGGGCACCACCCGCCCCATCCGATACGATTCTGGCTTCTGTCTGAAATACCGGCTGAGCACTGAGCTTAACCCCGTTGGTGGCCCAGAGAACCGTCCCCGCTGCATCCACACGCTGGGCATATACCTGGTACTGGCCGTCTCCCGCCTGGTTATCCAGCCAGACTATCACCGCACCTCCCCAGCCATCGCCATCCAGATAGGAGTAGAACTGCTCGTTGTTGCCGGCCCCAATGGGAATCCCATCCGCAGTCCACTGTACAGAGCCGGATGCATTAATCCTCTGGGCATAGATGTCCATGGCGGCATAGCCACCGTTGCGCTGGTCCTGCCAGGATATGATTGCACCACCAGCTCCGTCACTGGCGATGGCGGGATTACCCTGCAGGGATCCATTGGTACAGACCGGCTCTCCGGTGGCAGTCCACATGATGGTTCCGTTACCATCTACCCGCTGGGCATAGATATCAGCGTAGCTGACCCGGTAATCCATCCAGCAGACAATTACCCCGCCGGCGCCATCTGAAACCGTCCGGACCCATGACTGATTATCAGAATAGGTGCAAACTGGAATACCATTGTTAGTCCACCAGACATATCCCCCCGCATCTATCCTCTGAGCATAGACATCACTATTTACGTTACGCCAGTCCTGCCAGATTACGATCGCCCCGCCGGAGCCGTCCTCCACAACATAGGGATACTGCTGGTCGTTTGCGTCGGTACAGACAGCGAGACCATCCGAATTCCACTTTGTTATTCCATTCGACCCGATCCGCTGAGCGTATATATCATTATTCCCGTTGCGCGAATCTTTCCATGTGACCACCGCCCCCCCTGCACCATCGGCACAGATCTGAAGACCGGCAACATAAGATGGATCCGTACACAAAGCAACACCCCCGGCAGTCCACAGAGGTGTTCCGCTCACGTTGAGCCGCTGTGCATAGATTTCGTGGTTACCACTCCTATGATCGATCCAGGCAATGATGGCACCCCCCATACCGTCCCGGGCAATGACCGGGCCCGATTGTGCAGCCGGATCGGTGCAGACACCTGTGCCATCCTCCATCCAGTGAGCCTGCAAGCCGGGCACCCGGGCAACGAACAGAATCAAAAACAGGAGTGTTACGGATTTAGAAAATCTTCTCATGACTATCCTCCTTCCTGTTATCCAACCTCGTGGTTTGTTCAGCATTAATGGATGCAAACACAACCGACCCGGTGTCCCGGTTCAGCCGGGATCTGCAGAGACAAAACATTTAAACATTTCTATAAAGAGAGAAGGAAAGATGAGCGCAAAATGGATAATCATGCATAACAGACAATTAGTGATTACCAGGAAGGTTCATGTTGTGATAGTAAACTCCCGGTTGCGGAAAAGAAAGTTTCTTTTCAAAAAGGGTTACCCTGAAAATTATCCAGGGGCAGTTCTTCTGTCAATGTCAGAATATATAAGCTCAATAAAGCATTGGAGTTGGACAACAGGAAATCGAATCTTTGAATCGAATCTTCAACTCTGATATATTTATACCATTCTTTTACAGAAACCGGAAGGGAGGCAAATACATTATGAAAGTAACCATAAAGCAGGTCGAGGGTATTACCTTTATGGGGAAGGGGGAATCGAATCACTGGATTCCCATCGACGGGCCGGAGCAATTTAACGGGTCAGAGGCAGCAGCCCGCCCGATGGAACTGCTGCTTATCTCACTGGGCAGCTGCACTGCAAGCGATGTTGCTTCGATACTGCATAAAAAACGCACACCGGTTGAAAGAATGGAAGTAATGGTGGTCGGCGAGCAGGAGAAGGAACATCCCAGAGTCTATACCAGCATAGACATCGAATATGTGTTCTACGGTAAAGATATCAAAACGGCTGATCTGGAAAGGGCCATCGATCTGTCCCAGAATAAATACTGTCCCGTTACGGCTATGTTGAGAAAGAGCTGCGAGATATCACATTCATACCGGGTTGAGAGCCAATGAAAGATACAATGGAGAGATGGGAAAGAGATGATGGCATTGAATTCCTGAGAAATATCGGAATAGAACCAGGCCACAGCGTTCTCGATTTCGGAGCACGGGTCGGTCACTACAGCATTCCTGCCGCGCTTGTGGCGGGAGATTCGGGAATGGTTTATGCCCTGGACAAGGATCCCCGGGAACTGGAGGATCTTCGCCGCAAAGCCAAGCTTTTGAATCTCAGCAACCTGGAGATATTACATACCGGTGATACAGTCCGGCTCGACTTCAGAGACAACTCCATGGATGTAGTTTTGCTCTACGATGTCCTGCACTATCTCGATAAGGATCATAGAGATTATTTATACAGTGAAACCCACCGTGTTTTAAAGGCAAGCGGCTTTTTATCCGTATATCCCAAACATGTCATTGAAGATTCCCCCATGGACAAATTCAGAGACATGAACACAGAAGACGTTAAAGCAGAAATTGAGGATCATGATTTCAGATTTCAGGAAAAACATTGCGGCTCGATAAGCCACGATGATTTTCTCAACCAGGGCTGCGTTTTTAACTTTACCCGGGGATGACCACATCGCTGGTTGAATTATCTGTAGTATTATCCCTGCATCCGGTGGCAGGTTTGAGCCGGAATCACCGGCAGGTTACTTCCGGAATGGGTGGCAGGTTTGCCCCGGAATCTATTTAATACATTACAATAGGGATACAGGCAATTAATAAACATCTTTTAATCTATCCGTCCATGGATATTTTTATAAATACTTTTCCGGATTTTCTTAAAAGCAATATGCTTTAATCAGAATGCTGCCTGGTACTACATCATACTCCTGGCATTCTTCCTGTTCGAATCTTTCAAGGAGGATGTTGCTGAACCGGTAGTGCCGCTGAGCTCATATCCGACAACAGTTCGCCGTCTGCTTATTGACTTCGCCGCTAAGACAGCATGTCATTCCGGGAAGATTATCCTTAAGGTTTACCCCTTCCACATGGGAAAACCTCAGCTTCCCTGCCCTCTGGATACGCTGCAACTCCCCGCCTGTGTTCTGCTGGGCTTGAGATATACTCAAATAATCAGAATAGATACAAAACAGTGGACTTGTCTGTCCATTTGATTTTTACTTTTGCATACGATTCTGCCAGGATCACAAGATATGTACAAAACAAAATTGTAACAATTAAGATTACAGATATCAATGGCTTACTGATCCCTGTCCAGAAATGGGAAGGGACAAGGTGACCCTGCTTGCTTCAACAAGCTAGTTATTTCTGGGGAAGCAAGATAGGAGGAGTTCCCAGAAAGAACTCGGCAGGATTTTACACCGGAACAGTGAACATTCTTATAATCTGGGCAGATTTTTCTTAATGGCATCACGTACGATTTCAGCCAGCTCAACCGTCTGGCGGGCTTCTGCTTTTGAGACTTCCGGCCTATCGCCCGGATACCGTAACTCGACCCCATAGGGGGTTAGAATAATAATATTTTTCAAAGAATCAGCGAGCTCTTCGTCCACAGTTCCAACAAGTGAGAGTATCTTTTCCAGATCATGTGACTTGGGAAAATAGACCTGATGCCACGACAAAAAGGCCTTAAGATATTTTTCGGCCGCCTGTTGACTATGGAAAGCGAGAGCACCAGGGAATGCCACATCCTCTTCCAGGAGATGTTTTGCCAAATCTAAATCAATATCCGCCTTCTTCAGCCAATCGCCGACGATTTTTCTCTTTACCTCCTCAGGCGGCTTCATAGATTACCCTTCCATGATGATGAGCCGGGTAAGAAATACCCCCCACCACATTCTTGCTTTCCTCAAACCACTCTTCTGTAACAAGGATTATATCGAAAGCATATGGTATATCACTAAGAGCGCGGCGGATTCGTACATATTCTCCCTGCCTGTCCTCAATTTCATTTATGACCACCAGCAGATCTACGTCGCTGTTCTCTGACACTTTCCCCCTGACAGCGGAGCCAAAGAGAATGATCCGGCTCGGATTAGATACATTAAGAATACATTCCACCATTTCATGGATTTCTGATTCAGAAAGCCCCACTCGTGTACTCCTTGAAAAAAGCTTAAAAAGCTTCTCAACCTCCCCGGTGCAAATGTTGCTGTTTACTCAGGCTGAGTTCCCAATTAATCATTAGAGAGTTTTACTGTTCTCAAAAGATACTACTTCTTTTGCCGTTTACTGTCAATATAGTGGAAAAATAAATGAAGTGAAGTCCCCAGATTTTTTGCAGAGAATTATACAAAAACTGACCAGTCCAATACCATTTATTAAAGTATCTTAATTATCTCCGTAACCGGTGGCAGGTTTGCCCCGGAATCTATTTAATACATTACAATACAGGCAATTAGTGCTAAGACAACGATTGTCCCGGACGGAATGTGTCTTATCGTTTTTTTATTATATACTTTACTATCCAGTATCTAAGCATGGGATCAGTGAACTGCCATTTACCATCATATTTTATAATAAAACCTTTTCTATCCAGCTTATTCATTGCTCTCGATATATTTACAACTCTTGGATCTAATTCCCTGTAGGGACTGATCCCTTTAGCCAGACATAATAGAACCTGCATTATCTCTTTTGAATATGATAATTCATTCCAGATATTTTCAAAATAACTTCTCTCATTCCAGAGAGTTTCATCGATAAATGTCTGGATGTTATTTTCATCAATATGGTCTTCATCTGATATGGAAATTGTTTGAGCTATCAGTTGAGTATAATATGGATGCCCCTTTGTTAATTGTAGAATTTTTTCAATAGCCTGGTTGGAAATGCTGATATCTATCTCTCTAAACCTCTTGCTTAAAAATTCTTCAAAGATCGAGGGCTGGATAAAACCTACTCGAATTATTCTGGCAAACCTGTAAAAAGGCGAACTCTTATTAACAAATACTTCGTCCATCATTGCTTGATGAGAACCTGAAAAAATATAACAGGCGTTATCCTGGAGCTGAATTATCGACCTGAAAAGTTTGATAATCTCCATACCGTCTAATTTTCGAACATCAGCAAATTCATCGAAGGCCATTACTATATTTCTATTATATTTTGATGCGAATTGGTCAATAAATCCGAAACTTTTCTTCAGCAGTTCCAGATCATTGGAAGAACTATCCCTGAAATCCAGTATGAATTCAAAATCCTCAATTGTCTGTTTGAATTCAACATTCCTCAAGATATTTGATAACTTCTCTTTCAGATTATTAAAGAAGCTGTCCAGTTTTTTGTTAGATAGAACACCTCTTGCAATTTCTTCAGCTAATATCCTTCTGTCAGTAATAGTAAAGAAATCAATATAGCCGGTGAACATATCCCTGTTTTTAAGCTGGTTTAAAACTTCTAGTATAATGGAAGTTTTGCCAAATCTCCTTGGTCCGGTCAAAACAATGCTTTGTCCATTTTCCATATGATTCATTATCAGTGATACTTCTTTATCACGGCCAATAAGATTATTTCCAGTTACCGGCTTCCCCGCTATAAAAGATGGATCCATAAAAATGCTCCTTTTGTTTCTTCCGGTTAAAAAATACCAAAACAATTATAATAATACAAGACAAAACTTGTACCCGACATAATATGTCTTTAAAAATATTGCTGGTGAGTTTGATTATTTATCCGCCTAATCGTTTGTAATTATATCAATAATAGATAAGACTAGTTTTGTCCCATACGAAATATGTTCCTTATTATTTCTAAAACAGATCAGACAAATCATTGCAACAAATTATCAATAATGACATATTAACGAAATGAATTTTATAGAACCAGGACCGTCGAATAGGTTGCATGGCCTTCTATGCTTTAACCCCCAGTTTCCCGGCAGCCGATGAAAATCTATCCGGGGTCAGGCTCCAGCTGTGAAATTTACGACCTCATGTGGTATCTGTCTGATAGAAGCTGGCCGAAACCCAATCTCGTTCTTCTGAATAATGCTCTGGCTCAAACAGGCCGGAGCGGAGTACGTATCACAGATGATAACTGGAAATCTGTGGTGTCAGAACATCTTTCCGGATGTGAATGGAAACGGGTAATCGAAGATGTAAGGCCCCTTCTCGAAGGTCAGAGAGAAGCTGAAATGCTTACCGAAGCCAATTTAATTAAATTGCTGAGAGAATAACCGGACTGATTTTGAAATAAGAATATGCCATACATATTTGCTGCCATTAATCTTCAATTATTGTTTCTTATATGACACCCCATCTAAGTATGTAACGATTGATTGAATCCTGCTTGCAATTATGCATTTGGAATGCAAAATTGCAGGAAGGGTAATATAACCACTCTTGTTTGAAATAACTAGAATTCAGGAACTAACCATACCATATCGTTCACTTAAATATTCGTAGTACTACCTCCGGAACAGGTGGCAGGTTTAGCCCGGAATCCTTTTAATTAATTACACTAAAACAAATAAGACAAACATTACCCCGGATGTACCCCGGATGGAATATTATTGACACCATTCTGGACAGGCAATATAATTACGCATAAAGCGTAACGCAAAATACGTAATGGAGTAAATCATGAAAAACCCTTTTGTTTATGGCAAGGAAGTTTCCAGAGAGAATTTCTGCAACAGGAGAAGGGAAATTGAAGAGCTTATCCGGGACATAGAAAATTCCCAGAATGTATTAATTTTTTCACAGCGGAGATTCGGCAAGACCTCACTGATCAAGCGTATTTATGAAGAAATTGATTCTGATGATATTATTAAGATATATGTCGATCTATACCCCGTCTTATCGGAAGAGGACTTCGTCAAAATATATGCAAAAGCCATTTCAAGGATTGTTACCCGAGGTTTGCCAGAAAGGATTAAAGAGCTGGTATCGGTTTTCAAATTGTTGCGGCCGGCACTTTCGATCGATCAAAACGGGCAGGTTACATTCAGCCTGGAAATCAAAAAAGATGAGACAGCCCCGCTTATTGAAGATGTATTAGAAGGAATTAACCGCTATGTAGAAAAGGAGAAAAAACGGGCGGTGGTCTGTTTGGATGAGTTTCAGCAGGTAACCCAGCTTAAAACCGACCAGCTGGAAAAGTACATGAGGTCGATATTTCAATTTCATGATCGGATAGCATATATATTCATGGGAAGCAAAAAACATCTTATCCATGATGCATTCAATAACCCAAACCGTCCATTTTACAGGAGTACAAAGCCCTTTCCGCTGGGAAAAATCGACGACCGGGAATTATTATCATTTCTGAAAGAAAAATTTAAAGAGAGCGGCAAGGTTATATCAAAAGATCTGGCCGGTAGAATAATATCTGAATGTGAATCTCATCCCTATTATATTCAGTACCTATGTCACATAGTATGGGATAATGCAATCGACAGAAGACAGATCACAGAGAGGGATTTCGATGATAGCCTGGAAACTTTACTTCAGCGGGAATCTTCAACCTTTATGGCTACCTGGGATTTGCTGTCATCAAAACAGAAACAGTTGTTGATAGCCCTGGCTAAATCAGATAAACATGATCAAATATTTTCCGCTGGGTTTCTTCAAAAATTCAATCTTGGTCCCGCCTCATCAGTTCAGAGAACAATAGCAAGCCTTCTTGAAAAGGATCTGGTGGATAAAAGCAATGGAGTCTATTCAGTTATAGATATAATATTTAAAAAATGGATAATTACGCATAGTGCGTAACGCATTATGCGTAAAAATTAAATTGTCTGTAGTATCATATCTGGAAGTTGTGTTATGCCTTCCGCTTTCTTTGCGGGTGAGCGGGGAAGATTAACCTCGAACCGGTGGTATTACTGGTAAGGAAAGGTTAATCTCACCTCCAGGTCATTCTCATCGGAATGGGATTCGCATACCGGCCCGATTTCTTCCCCTTCGAAGATGTTCCCGTGCTTTTCGATGAACAAGCTCAGCGATAGTGCGCAGTGAGCTACGATACGGATATCATTTTCGGTAAGGGGTCTGTACATACAATCACTTTCCAGATTCGTAACACGGGGATAAGCATCGGGACCGGCCACCGGCCAATTGTGCCTGGCCGTTTCCTTACGCATCGATTCGGGAAGATCAGCACCGGGGACGTAATTAAGCGAGAGCAGTTCCGTTCCCATATCCACAGGCCCGTCGGGGGGAATTCCCTCTTTTGCCAGCTTACGGAAATTCTGATAGCCCCTGTAGGAAGGAAAAATCATGAAACCCGTAATATCTTCTACTGCTCCGATAACAGAAAGACATGCTCCCTCCACACCAAGTTCGGGAATATCCAGCCTGAATATGTCACTGTCATAAACGGAGTTCCAGGGGGCGGTGTTATAGAGCATCTCAGCCGCCTCGAACAGGAACCCTATTGTATCAGGGGGTATCGTTCCTTTCTCAAAATAACTCATATCGGCCGGATCTTCTTCCGGCATGTTATCCTTCATGTGCATGATTATCTCATCCAGCTCGGGGGTGGGTGCGACATCGATATCTATATCCGGCATCTCTTCACAGATCTCGGCTGCCAGCTGATCATCAGCCACCCTTATGCGGGCGGGTCTTCTGGGCGGACCGGCCATGGGCGATTCCATTATTTTTTTCAGTGTCTCTGCGAAAGGCTGCCGGGGACCGCCCGGGTCAAGAACGTCGAATCCAACCACTATTCCTTCAGGCAGCTCCAGACAAAGGTCCATTTCAGGACGGTGCGGGCCGTTCTCGATAATATAGAAGGGGCTGGTTAATCTTCCCACCACCCACTCGCCGGTTACTTCTGATTCATCCCCCCGGGAAGGATTTCTTTCAGTGTCTTTATTCATTTTCTTCTTTCCATCCATCGCTTGATCCTTGCATAAGCTTAAACTCAGTTAACCGGTCATTTTTCTTATTTAACACATCTAACTTCCTGAAAAAACCATTTTATGAAACAATACCCCTTAAACCCTGTTGCAATAATAAAAGATATATCCATGTAGATGCCATTATTGTCCTTTAGCACAACCTCGAGGGCCCGGCTCAATTTATCCACAGTATCCAGGGAAGAATGATCCAGTGCCTTTACCACCACAGGCATGCAACTCTGGATTTGCATAGCGGTTTCAACGTTATCATCGCTCATCATCACCTGGTTGGTTCCCACCTCTATCAGTTCCTCACCAAGAGATAAAACCTCGTCGGCATAACCAGCCTTTAACAGCTCCTCCATTGTGCTGCGAATATCCGAGTAATCCGGAGTATACCCATCCCCCTTCCAGTAGTTCTGCCGACCGGGCTCTCTGATCTCCTTTCGCAAGCGCCTGACCACTGATTTAACACTTCCAGGTGAAATCCGCTACCGGTCGGCCAGGTCGCAAGCTATCCCGGGATATTTTTCCGCAAGGTCGCGGATCAGCTTGACCAGCTGCCCCCTGCTCTTGCCATTCAGATATGCGGCTATATCCTCCCTTGAATTATCACCCGGCAAGTCATCCTCATCTTCCCGTTCTTCATACCATGGTTCAAGTTTGAGCTTTTCCAGCCGTTCATCTTCCTGATCCACCCGGGGAACTTCCTTATTCTTTTCTATCCTGTCCAGGTACTCCAGGACAACCGCCACCCCATGTTTGCAGTCTGCCTGGCAGGGGTATGTGCAGACCGAATCCAGCACTCCCTCATCATCAATTGTCACCCTGGTAGCATAACGTTCCGAACCATCCACCCACGATATCAGATCGCCCTTTCCAGTTCTCACCAGACCGGAAATGCGCCCTTGCCTGTGGTATTTTCGCCCCCTTCCAACGATTCGATTCCCCGCCCAGCTGTGGATGTCGTCCCAGCTCAGAGCGGCGAATTGATCATGCTTAGAACCTCTATACGCCATATAAAACTTCCTTCTTTTTTACTTCCGGCTGTTCTTTTCATGAATGTTCTCCACCCAGCAGACGGTATCCGCAACTAAGCCATAAATAGTGTTACTTCCCACCTGCTGACCCAGCTCACATTCTTTTTATCAACACTTATCTTAACTGATTAGCCTGATCTCTTCAATAACTCCATGTTCACTCCCCCAGAAATGGAAAGGGACAAGATGCCCTACTTTTAGGAACAGCTGGCTGAAAAGTTTATATCATCGGAGTCAGCAACTTACAGCTTCACAATCCTTACAGAATGATGGGTCTTCTTGAGCCTGACAAGGAGTTTTAATTTAAGACCGGCGGATAAATTGATTTTGTAAAAAATGCTGGAGTGTGGTAAATTTACAGTATGGATTTAAAACCTTCACATGAACGCAGAGAGGAATCCATCGAGGAGAAAACTCTATGGTTCAGCTCACTGCCGCTCAAAGACCGGATGGATATTCTTTGCTCATTCACAGACCTTGCCCTTGAAATCAACCCGGAGCTTCAGGAGTTTCGCCGTGCTCAATCGACTACAGGACGTGTTCAAATCATTTCAAAAACATAATGTAAGATATCTAATAATCGGCGGTATCGCGTCAATTCTATATGGAGTGCCGAGAGCAACTTTCGACCTGGATATTCTAATAGAAACTTCTGGGGCCAACGCAGAGCGATTACTCGAAGCTCTGCTGGACGCCGGTTTGGGAACAGCATCTCTCACCACTGCCAGAGACGTTCTTTCTAACGAAATTACTGTTTTCAAAGACAGGGTTAGAATCTATGTTCTTACCTCTGCTCCTGGAATTACGTTCGAAGATGCATGGCCCCGGAAGGAAACGATGGAGTACCATGGCCAGAAATTCTTCGTCCTGTCAAAAGAGGACCTGATAGCTTCCAAAAGGGCATCTGGCAGAGATGTTGATCTCGAAGATGTGAGGCTTCTGGAGCTTACCTCCAATGACACTAACAACTAACTGAATCTGTTTGAAGAAGATAGAATCAGGAACTAACCAGATAATACTTTTCACGAATTCTTGTGTGAGAAAATATCAGTAATTGAGATTAAATACCCTTGGGTAGACCCATGGAACTCTGTCCTTCGAGTCATTAGAAGCTACCAGTAAAAATAAATTTACCTATAGCTGTTAGTGCAAATACAACCATGATCGCCGTTCCAGCAATTAAGAGAACATTGTGTCCGTCATCCGCTTTTGAAACCGGCTGATACTTATCCTCTTTGAGAGTACTGGATTTCCTAACCCCAAGGTAGCAGAGCAATACGCCTAACAGAAATCCTGCCAACCAAATCCAGGTCAATATTTTGGAAATGAACACGACAGACGACCCCCTTAGTTAGTTCCTGTTGCGGAAAGAAGATATAGAAAAAACATGCCTGATCCTTT
>CAZTHK010000022.1:0-57767 GCA_964613215.1 uncultured bacterium
CGTTTTCCATGCGCTTTTTGTCCAGCACATAGCCCTTGATGGCAAACTCCCGCAACACCTGAGTCGCCCACTGGCGAAACTGGGTGGCCCGCACGGAGTTAACCCGGTAACCGACCGAAATAATGGCGTCGAGATTGTAATGCTTTGTGGAGTATGATTTGCCGTCTGCCGCAGTTATTCGGAATTTCCTAATAACTGAATCCGGGTCCAGTTCACCTGAATCGAAGATGTTTTTTAAATGTTCGTTTATAGTTGGAATGGATACACTGAACAGTGCCGCGATGAGCTTCTGGGTCAGCCAAATCGTTTCGTTTTCATACCGGGCTTCGATACTCTGTTCGCCCGCTTGCCCGGTAAAGATCAGAAACTCGGCCGTACTATTGCGTATGAGCTGTCTTTCTTTGTCCTTATCCTGATTCATGATCAATCCCTCAGATATCAAATTTCGTGCAGGACATGCGCTTACTGCCCGGCACCTCTCGCTTCGGGCGGATAAAAATGCATGTCTTAAGTCCCATCATGATTCCAGCGCTTCGTGGACTTTTCCGGCCAAATCGTGCGCCGAGAAGGGTTTCTGGATGAAATTCACGCCTTCGTCCAGCACGTTGTGTTGTGCAATGATGTTGGCTGTGTAGCCGGACATGAACAGGCGTTTGAGGTTCGGGCAGATGGTTGAGATGTTTTTAGCCAGGTCGCAGCCATTCATCTCTGGCATGATCACGTCGGTCATGATCAGATCGATCCGGCCGGCCTGTTCTCTGGCCAGGCTGATGGCCTCGGCCGGGCAACTCGCCGCCAGCACGGTGTAACCCTGACGCTCAAGCATGATCGTGGTCATTTTCAAGATCGCCGGTTCGTCTTCCACCAGCAATATGGTTTCGTGGCCACACGGCACCGTCTGAACCGGGGCCTGTTTCGGCAGGGGCTCCGTTTGGGCCGCATGCCGCGGCAGGTAGATATTGAAGGTGGTCCCCCGGCCCAGCTCGCTATAGACATTGATGAAGCCGTTGTTCTGTTTGACCGAACCGTACAACGTGGCCAGCCCTAAGCCGGTTCCCTTGCCCATTTCCTTGGTCGTGAAGAAAGGCTCGAAGAGGAGCAAGAGAGTCTTGGAGTCCATACCGCAACCGTCGTCGTTCACGATCAGCATCACATACTCGCCCGGTGTGAAGCCCGCCTGCTGGGCGCAGTATTCCTCATCCAAGACGGTGTTGCGCGTCTCTACGGTAATTTTGCCGACACCCGCGATGGCGTCCCGGGCGTTGACACAAAGGTTGGCAAGCATCTGATCGATCTGGGCGGGGTCCATCTTAACGGGCCAGAGACCCTGTCCGGGTTTCCAGTCCAGGGCGATGTCTTCTCCGATGATCCGTCGCAGCATTTTGAGCATACCTTCCACCGTGTCGTTGAGATCAAGCACCTTGGGCACAATGGTCTGTTTGCGGGCAAAGGCCAAGAGCTGGCGCGTAAGGTCGACGGAGCGCTGGGCGGCCTTCCGGATCTCTTCCAGGTCAGCATGCAGGGGATCGTCCGGTCCGATGCGGTCCAAGACAAGTTCCACGTTACCTAGGATGACTCCCAGCATGTTGTTAAAGTCGTGGGCGACCCCACCGGCCAGTCTTCCCACCGACTCCATCTTCTGGGCCTGGGTGAGCTGGGCCTGGAGCTTCTCATTTTTTTCCTCGGCCAGCTTTCGTTCGTTTATGTCGCTGATCGCGACGCGGCACACAGGTGCGCCGTCTTCCACTTGAGCGGCGGTTGCCGTCAGATGCGCCCAGAAGCTTGTGCCGTCCGGTTTGACCAGCCGCAGTTCGCATTCCTGCGGTTCGCCCGTCTCAAAGAGCTGTTTCCGATGCAGGTAGTAGATATCCTGGTCATCTTCGATGATGAAGCGGGAGATAGGCTGCTTGACCAGCGCGCCGCGGTTCACGCTCAGCAGGGTAGCGGTGGTGAGGTTGGCCTCCAGGATCAGTCCCTTTTCGCTGAGGGTGGCGTAGCCCACCGGAGCCAGGTCATAGAGGTCGAAATAGCGCGCCCGTCCGGCTTCGATCTGGGCCTGGGCCGTGCGAAGCTCCTCGTTCTGCATCTCCAGCTCGATCTGGTGTACCCGCAGTTCGTGGAGCGTTTTCCGGACTTCTTCGGGTGAGAGGGCCGCGCGGTCTTCAGGTGTACGGGAGACCTGTTCCCTTGCGAACGCTTCAGCCTTTTGCCGCAAGTCTGCGGCGTCCTTGGAACGGTTGTCCTGATTTGTCATGGTTTCTCTTCCGTATTTTCAGAATGCAAAGCCCTGTTTTCGCGGGAATCCATCCGCTCCCCGCCTTGTTTCCCGGTGACATCCATCAAGGCGCAGGTGATCCCGACCACGGTGCCGGCGGCATCGTGCAGCGGTTCGACCATCAGGTCGTATACAACGGTCTTGCCTGCAATGGTAACCTGGACGTTTTGCCGCGTGCCTTTTCCGCTTGCCAGCACCTGTTGCTTGATGGCCGTCAGTGCGGCGGCCTCCTGTTCCGGCAAAAGGTCGGCGTCTGTCTTGCCGATGACCTGTTCCGCCGCAAATCCAGGGGTGGAGTTGTGAATCCAGGTGTAGCGCAGGTTCATATCCTGATTGAAAACGGAAATGGAAGCAGCGCTGACGGCAACCCGCAGCCGTTCTTCGTTCACCTGCAGCACCTCCTGAAGTTTTCGCGCCGCCGTGATATCCACAAAGGTGAGCACCGCGCCCTCGATGACGTTATCCATGGTTCGGTAGGGCTGAATTCGCATGGTGTACCACCGGCCCTCGGCGGTCTGCACATCGGCCTCCTTGGGGACCAGGGTGTCGAGCACTGCCTGCGTGTCCTCCTTCAGGGTGCCGTAGCCGGGCAGGTTGGAGACGATGTGGGACACGGGTCTGCCGATGTCGCTCTGGATCAGGTTGATGATTTTTGTGGCGGGGGGGGTGAAGCGCAGGATGCGCAACCGGAGGTCCACGAATACCGTGGCGATGCCGGTGCCGGCCAGCAGGTTGTTCATGTCGTTGTTGGCGCGCGAGAGGTCGGCCACCTTGGTTTGCAGCTCGGCGTTGACCGTTGCCAGCTCCTCGTTGACCGATTGCAACTCCTCCTTGGAAGTTTCCAGCTCCTCGTTGGTGGATTGCAGTTCCTCGTTGACCGACTGCATCTCCTCGTTGGACGATTTGAGCTCTTCGTTGGACGTCTCCAGTTCTTCGTTGGTGGTCTGAAGATACTCCTCCTTGGCCCGCAGCTCCTGCTTCAGCGCCGCGATGCGGTCGTCGGCGTCCACGCCGGCCGGCGCTTCTGGTGACGGCTTGCCGGCCTGCCCATCGGGCAATGATAACTTGTCACCGATCATGGGCTCCTGCGCCGGCTCCAGAATGACCAGATACAGGGGCGGCTCGGGCGAGGCCGTCGGGGCAACGGCCACCGGACGGACAATCAAATTGACGGTGGTGAAGTCGCCGTTGGTCTTTACCCGCACTCCCGGACATCGCACGGTTTCCCTGGTTTGTGCGGCTTTGCGCAGCGTCGTGGTCAGGTCGCGGCGCAATCCTTCCCGGGCCATTTTCAAAATGTTGCTGGGTCCGCTCTCCCCGGGGGCGGGTTCCAGGTACATGCCGGTGCGGCCGTGGAGATAGAGAATATCCCCCCCGGCATTGACCAGCGCCCCGGCCGGGACAACCTGTTGCAGCAGGGCCTGTTCGGTCAGCTCGCGCAGCGGTAATTTACGGGGATAGACCGTCTTCCCGCCGGTAGGTAGATGCGCTGTACCGGGCGCCGTAATGGGCGGCAGGAACCGTCCCAGGCCTGCGCGCTGGGTCCCGATAAGGTCTTCCTTGCGCTGGTAGATCTTCTGCTTGCGGTCCAGCGCTGCAAAGAGATCGCCAAGCTCGCCCACGGTTTCGGAGGTCCCCAGAAAGAGATATCCGTTGGGGTTCAAAGCATAGTGGAACAGCGGGATAAGCTTTTTTTGCAGAGTACCGCCCAGATAGATCAGCAGGTTGCGGCAACTGATCAGGTCCAGCCTGGAAAAGGGCGGGTCTTTGATCACATTCTGCTCCGAAAAAACCAGCATGTCCCGAATGCCTTTGTGGATGCGGTAGGCGCTGTCGCCCGGCTCGAGCGAGAAGAAGCGTGCCAGCCGCTCCGGCGTGAGGTCGGCGGCGATGGAGGCCGGATAGATGCCGGCACGGGCCGCGGCAATGGCATGGCTGTCGATGTCCGTGGCAAAGACCTGCACTTTGAAGCTCTGTTTTAGCGCCTCCTGGCATTCGGCCAGTAGGATGGCCAGGGAATAGGCCTCCTCGCCGGTGGAGCAGCCCGGGGCCCAGATGCGGATCGTGGCATCCACGCCCTTGCCGGCAAAGAGCTTGGGGATGATCTGCCCTTCCAGGGCCTTGAAGGCTTCGGGGTCGCGGAAAAAACTGGTCACACCGATCAGCATGTCTCGAAACAGCGCCTCCACTTCCTCGGGCGTCTGCTGGATGAACTTGACGTAGCCATCCATGGCTTCGATCTGGTGGACGGCCATGCGCCGTTCGATGCGGCGCTGGATGGTGGAGGGCTTGTACTGCGAAAAGTCGTGGCCGGTCTGGGTACGCAAAAGGACAAAGACCTTCTTGAGCGCGCTCTCAGTCTTGGGGGGCGGCGTTGCAGGATGGGGCGGCTTGCCGAAGGCATGGGTCGTGTAGGCGATGAGCTGGACCGGCATCTCGGCCGGCGGCAGTTCGTAGTCCACAAGTCCCGTGGCGATGGCGCTGCGCGGCATGCCGTCGAATTCGGTCGAGGCGGGATTCTGGGCCATGACCATGCCGCCCTCTCCCTTGATGACCCGCACGCCCAGGGTGCCGTCGCTTCCGGTGCCCGAGAGCACCACGCCAATGGCCCGCTCGCGCTGGTCCTGGGCCAGCGACCGGAAAAAGAAATCGATGGGCAGGCGCTGGCCGCGGGGGGCCGCTGGCTCAAGCAGTTGCAGTGTGCCGTTCAAAAAGGCCATGTCACGATTGGGAGGGATGATGTAGGCGCAGTTGATCTGAACCGTCATACCGTCCTCGACCTCAAAGACCTGCATACGCGTGTAGCGCCGGATCAAGTCGGTCAGGATGCTCTTGTGATCCGGGGCCAGGTGCTGCACCAGCACAAAGGCCATGCCCGGGTCAGCGTCTGCAGGCATGCCGGAAAAAAAGGCCTCAAAGGCCGCCAGGCCCCCGGCCGAAGCCCCGATGCCCACGATGGGGAAGTCGTCGCCGGCCCGGTCAGTCCTGGGCTGCGCGTCAACAGCGCCGCCGCATTGCTCCGGCGGTTTGCCGGCCTTTGCATCGCTGCGTGGCTTGCGGGCGGCCTTCTTCCCATGCTCACTTTTTGGTTTCATGGTCTTCCCCCGATATATTAGACAGTCAGTTAAGCTATGTTTGCCAACCTTTCATATTCTTCAGGGCTTTTGTATCCCAAGTATGAATGGCGACGGATTCGATTATAAAACATTTCAATGTACATGAAAATATCTCTTTTTGCCTCCTTCCTGGTTTTATATTTATCTGAATAATCAGATTCTACTTTCAAAGACCGGTAGAAACTCTCCATCACGGCATTATCCCAGCAGTCTCCCTTCCTCAAGAAGAGTCCTGATGAGATAACAAAGCCAGAACTGATGGAGTATCTCTCCTATCTGGTAAACACCAGGAAGATCTCCTCCTCTTACCTGGATCAAGCGGTAAGCGCAATCAAGTTTCTTTACTGGAATGTACTTAAAGAGCCTCTGGTAATCGAAGATCTTCCCAGGCCTAAAAAGCCGCATAAGCTGCCAACCGTTCTGAGCGTAGGGGAAGTAGTACGGATATTTTAAGATGCGTCTTGAACCCGTTAAGCCAGAAATAGGAAAGCCCTATCTGAGGGCTTTGTCAAACATCCAAGCACTTGCATTATTTGAAATAAGACCCGGTTCCAATATATCGAAACCGGGAGTGTTTACCTCTGATAAAATACAATGGTGGAGGCGGCGGGAATCGAACCCGCGTCCGAAGATGCTTCCATACGGGCTTCTACGTGCGTAGTCAGCCGATCAAAATTCGCCTCACCGTACCCGGAAGACAAGGTGCCGGATCAGCTAGCTTCATATGTGTTTCACCCGCGTTCCTGAAGCGAGTCGGCGGGCTAGCCGCAAAAAATCGACGCCCGGGTTCCGGCCTTTGCGGCCAAACCGGAGCGGACGGGTTGCCTCTTTTTAGGCAGCCAGTGCCAAATCGTTATTGGCGTTTGTTTGTCTTCCACCTGATTTACGAGGTTGATGGAACCTCGGCACGCTTCCCGTATTTCTTCCATCCCCGTCGAATCCAATTCGCCCCCAAAAACATGCTTGTACTATAATATAACCATAAAATGGCTGATTGTAAAGTCCCACCGGTTGTTTTTAACACCGGTTTTATTTCCAGCTTCAACTAATTTTACGTATGAAAGCTGAAATAGTTCCGCTGATTATTATTTGCCGGAATCAGCCGGTTATGATGTTGCAAAAATGGTGGTTTTATTTCTATCATTTAACTTTCAGCAAATATATGTTTCTGTGCTGAAATTAAATAATTCATCCGGGCAGTCAGCAATGAATCTTTCTATTGAAATTAATATGAATTTAATGAATAATTTTGCCCTGAATTTTGTATACTGTACTGAACGTCGCTTATAAGACGGTATTAGAACTATTTGATTTACAAAAATTCCGGTTACAGTACCGGAAAGCATGACAACCAAAAAGCTTGAACTTCTGCCGGAAATATATGAACTTCAATGATTAGATGCAGCCACAGGAGTTCGAGTAGAAACATGTCCGGGGTGAATTGCGTATCATATTCAAACCGTTAATAATTAAATTGCTTTTTAACCAGAAGGAGGAGAAGTGATGCGAAGATTAAATCTGCTGCTTTCTGTATTATTGATGGCAGCGGTATGTCTACCGTCAGGTTTATCCGCAGAGAAGCTGGATTACCTGGACAAGCTGCCCCCCATGATCGACAGGGATGTCTTCTTCGGCAATCCCGAGATAGCCGGAGGCCAGATATCTCCCGACGGAAAATTTATTTCATTCATCAAACCATACCGGGATGTTCTCAATATCTGGGTAAAGGAGCGGGGAGAATCCTATGATCAGGCCCGGCCCCTTACCGCAGATACCACCAGGCCGGTAACCTCATACTACTGGACCTACGACAGCAAATACATCATCTACATCCAGGACAAGGGGGGAAACGAGAACTATCATGCCTATGCAGTGGATCCATACGTCTCCCCGGCGGAGGGAAGAGATGTACCCAGGGCCCGTGATCTTACCCCCATCGAAGATGTCAGGGTGATGTTCTACGGAACCTTCAAGAACGAACCCGATATCATATATATAGGGCTCAACGACAGGGATGAACGCTATCACGATCTCTACAAGCTGAGCATCTCCACCGGCGAACGGACCCTGATAAGGGAAAACCGGGAAAACCTGGCCAGCTGGAGATTCGATGAACAGGGCAACCTGCGGCTGGCCACCCGCACCACCGATGACGGCGGCACCGAGATACTCCGAATAGACGGGGAAGACCTGGTGCAGGTGTACAAGGTCAGCAACGAAGAGCAGGCAGGGATCCTCCGTTTTCACAAGGATGGAGAGTGGGTCTACCTGGTCACCAACAAGGGCGAGGATGTCAACCTGAGCCGGCTGGTGCTATTTAATCCTGACACCATGGAGGAGAAATTCGTGGAAGCCGATCCGGAGGGTGAGGTAGACTTCGGAGGAGCTGAATTCTCTTCCAAAACAGACGAGCTTATAGCCACCTACTATGTAGGAGACCGGCTGCGCTATTACTTCAAGGATGACCGGTTCGAAGATGCTTATGAAAAACTGGAGAAGGAGCTACCGGACGGGGATATATACCTGGGCTCCTCCACCCTGGATGACCGGTTGTGGATGGTCTCTGTAACCAAAGACACCGATCCGGGTGCGCGCTATCTTTATGATATGAAAACCGGTGAGGTTAAGTTACAGTACCGTTCCCGCCCCGAACTGCCCAACGAACATCTTGCCACAATGAAACCAGTTCACTACCAGTCCAGGGACGGACTGACCATACACGGTTATCTCACCCTGCCCAGGGGGGTTGAGCCGGAGGACCTGCCGGTGGTGGTACACCCCCACGGTGGACCCTGGCACCGGGACAGATGGGGTTACAACCCCTATGCCCAGTTCCTGGCAAACCGTGGATACGCCGTCTTCCAGATGAACTTCCGCGGTTCCACCGGTTACGGCAAGGCATTTCTCAACGCCGGGAAGAAGGAGTGGGGAGATGCCATGCAGAATGATATTACCGACGGAGTGAAATACCTGATAGAAGAGGGCATCGCAGATCCGGACAAGGTTGCCATATTCGGCGGTTCCTACGGCGGGTACGCAACCCTGGCCGGGATGGCATTCACCCCCGACCTGTACCGCTGCGGAGTGGATTATGTGGGGGTGTCGAACCTGCTCACCTTCCTGGAATCCATCCCGCCCTACTGGGAGACCATGCGGGAATTCCTGGATGAACATGTAGGGAGCCTGGATAACCCCGAAGATGTGAAGAGGCTGAAAAGACAGTCTCCGCTCTTCTGCGCCGACCAGATAGAGGCGCCTCTGCTGGTGGTACAGGGAGCCAATGATCCCAGGGTCAAGAAGGCGGAGAGCGATCAGATAGTAACCGCCATGCGCGATCTCGGCCGGGAGGTCGAATACATAATAGCACCGGATGAAGGTCACGGATTCGCCAACGAGGACAACCGGATGGCCATGACGGTAGCCATGGAGGAATTCTTTGCCGAACATCTGGGGGGAAGATACCAGGAATCCGTGGATGATGAGGTGGCGGAACGGCTGGAAGAGATCACCGTGGATGTATCGGAAGTGAAGGTGGAAAAGCCGGAGGCTGATCCCGAAGAGGCCATGAAGACTCCCCTGCCCGGCCTGGATGCCGGCATGATCAAACCGGCCAGCCTGACCTACCAGGCCGGCATGAGTATCGGCGGGCAGGAGATCAATCTGGATATCACCAGAAACATCCGGGAGGCTGAACTGGAAGGAGAAAAAGTCTGGCGGGTGATCTCTGAGCAGAAAACCACCATGGGCTCGTCAGTCGACACCACCTTCCTGGACAGAACCACCCTGCTGCCAATAACCAGAAAGATCAGCCAGCAGCAGGTAAGAGTGATCCTCAATTACAGCGACCAGGCAATCCAGGGAAAGATGAGTATGGGAGCTCAGGAGATGCCGGTGAATGTAGAACTGCCCGCTCCCACCCTTTCCGACGGAAGCGGTCAGGAGCTGGCCATAGTTGGCATGCCCCTTGCGGAGGGATTTAAGACGACCTTCCGGGTATTCAACATCCAGTCCCAGAAGATAAGACCCATGCTTATGGAGGTAACCGGAGTGGAAAACGTTGAAGTTCCCGCCGGAACTTTCGAAGCATACAAGATAGAAATAAAGCCGCTGGACGGAGATCCCGGCGGCGGAACCATGTTTGTGAGCAAGAAGGATCCCCGTTACATGGTTCGGGGCACCTTCCAGCTGCCTGCACAGGCAGGAGGTGGAACCATGACGGTGGAACTGACAGAATATCAATAGAGTTATTTTGACGGCCGGGCAATGGTCAACTGACCGGCCATTGCCCGGCAGACAGGAGAAAGGGGAACCATGAATAGAAAGATTTTGATTACCCTGGCGTTGGCATGTTCGGTCATGGTGGCGGCCGGCTGCGGTGGTCCCAGCGTTCATGTTACCAGGACCGACACCGATCATGTCACCGACTTCAGCGGAAAGTGGAATGATACCGACTCGCGCCTGGTCTCCGAGGAGATGGTCAGGGACTGCCTCTCCCGCCCCTGGCTGGGAGAATACACCGGCAAGCATGACAGAAAACCGGTAGTCCTGGTAGGAGTGGTCAACAACAAGACCATGGAGCATATCTCCACCGAGACATTCGTCAACGACCTGCAGCGGGAGCTGGTAAACAGCGGCCGGGTCTCCTTTGTAGCTGAGAAGGATATCCGGGAGATGATGAGGGAAGAGAAGTACGACCAGGAGCGTTACTCCTCGCCTGAGACCATGAAGAAGATGGGCAGGGAGATAGGCGCCGATTTCATGCTGTTCGGAGATATCAACATGATCACCGACCAGGTGGATGACATGAAGGCCAAGTTCTATCAGGTGGACCTGGAGCTGATCAATATTGAGACCAACGAGAAGGTATGGCTGGGACAGAAGAAGATAAAGAAGGTGGTAAGCAGGGATAAGTACAAGCCCTGAGCACCGCTTCAGCGAAGCATCCAGATAAGCTTAATCCACCGGGATGGATAAACAGGTCTGTATCATCCGGGATGTCAGGCTGTTCAGCCGGCCGGGATAATTGCCGGGCCGCCGGATCAGGTTGGCCCGCATGGTTTCTGCCGGCTGACAGGAGGCAGAGACATGCCTCCCTCCCGGCTGTTGGGTTACTGATTCGACCGCCCATAATAATCAAATTTCAAACCGGACTTTAAGGTAGTATGAGTGGCAAATCAGAAATAAGAACACTGATCATTCTCTTTATTGGGGTTCTCATTATCAGTGGTTGTGCCTCCACTATGAGAAGGGAGCTGGAGGTCGACGGCTACCTGGAAACACGGGAATACCATCAGGCCCTGACCGAGCTTAAGGAGAATGAAGAGAAGTTCGGGGATAAGAACCGGCTTCTCTATCTGCTCAACGCCGGCGCCCTGGCTCACTACTCCGGCAGGTACCAGGAGAGCAACCAGCATTTCGAGGAGGCCTATCACCTGGCGGAGGATCTCTACACCAAGAGTATATCCAGGGAAGCCCTGGCCAGAATAAGCCCCAACGTGCGACCATACTATGGTGAGGACTACGAAAAGGTGATGATCAACACATTCATGGCTCTCAACTATCTCCAGCTGGGAGAGCTGGAGGAGGCCAGGGTGGAAGCACGCAGGATAGATGCGGTGCTGTCTCTTCTCACTCAGAAGTATGAGAGTGAAAATAAGTATAAGACCGATGCCTTCAGCCGGTACCTGGCGGGGATAATCGAAGAGCTGGACAATGACCCGAATGACGCCCTGATATCGTACATGCAGGCATACCAGGCATATAAGGATTATCAGAAGATGTTCTCCTTCCCTGTGCCGGCACAGCTCAAGAGGGATATCCTGAGGTTATGCCGGTTGCTGAGCTTCGACGAGAAGTACCGTTACTACCTGGAGGAATTCGGTGAGGAGTATGATCAGAGGGATATTACCGGCAACCGGGAAAACACCGGGGAGATAGTCTTCATATTCATGACCGGTCTGGCCCCCTCTAAGGAGGAACTGAATACCAGATTCACCTCGGTGGACCCGGATGGGAATACCCATACCTTTCAGGTTCAGATTCCCCAGCTGATAGAAAGACCCAGCATTATAGAACAAGTCCAGGTAAACTGCAGCAATGCCGCCAATCTGTCATCCACCGCAGAGATGGTTCAGCATGTGGGCAAGATAGCAAAAAAGAATATGGAAGATAAGAAACCTATGATGCTGCTGGGGGCCTGGACCAGGGCTCTGGCCAAGTTCGTGGCCACCGAAAAGGCCAAGGACAAGATGGAGGGGGACAGCTTCTGGGGCAATGTGCTCAAGGGGGTGGTCACCGACGCCATTGCAGAAGAGGTTACCAGGGCGGACATACGATGCTGGCGAACCATACCTGAGAAAATCATGTTATACCGGCGGAGGATTCCCCCGGGCAACTACCGGTACCTGATAAAGTACCTGGGAGGAAGCGAAGGTGGGGTAGTAGCGACGGTAGAGGAGGAGGTGGAAGTCAAAGAAGGCCAGACCACCATACTTTATTTCAACGAATTCATCTAGAGCCTGGTCCCGGCGACTTATCATGGTACTGATCAACAGAAATACATTCATTCCCGATAATGAACTCAACTTCAGATTCTCCTCCAGCAGCAAGCCGGGGGGACAGAATGTAAACAAGGTCAACACCCGGGTTACCGTACTTTTCGATGTGGACAGTTCCAGCGGCCTGTCGGTGAGGCAGAAGCAGCGGATCCACAAGAAGCTGGGCAAGAGGATAAACAGGGAGGGGATTCTGCAGGTGTCCTCACAGAGACACCGCTCCCAGAGCGCCAACCGGGAGGATGCGGTAAACCGGCTGGCTGCCATGATCCGCAAAGCCCTCCGGCGGAAACCCCGCCGGAAGAAGACCCGCCCTCCCCGGAGGGCAAATGAGAAGAGGCTGAGGGAGAAAAAACGCCGGGGACGGCTGAAGCGGTTGAGAAAACCGGTGGACCAAACGGAGGAGTAATTTTCAGCCTGAATAAATCACCCCGCAGCGGAAGCAGAAGATTATTTGCGCCAGCCTCAGTTTTCCGTAATATGAACCTTGCATATCACCGGGACGGCGGTTTATTCGACCCGGGATAAAACCCTGAATTTTATCTGATCACTGGATAGAATGACCACTCACTGCAAATTCTGATCCTCCCAGATGGTGAATCAGTTCCAGTCCGTTGCTGAAGTCCCACTTTCCTTCAGGGAAACAATCCCTCCTCGCTTCGGAGTGAAGAACATTGGCTATCAACAGGGAACTGTATCCCATATCCACTACCTGTGAGATTCTGCATTCCATCCGGGCCACCGCCTCCCCTATAAGAGGTGCTTCGATATCTTTCGCATCCACCCTGGTCAATCCGGTCCCGGCGAACTTATCCGGCACGTCCCTCCCGCTGTTGGTCCCGCAATAGATCACTGCTTCGGTCAGCCCGGCATCAGGTATATTGATACCAAACTCCCCCCTCTCCATCATCAGGGGATAGGAGTAGTGGCCCTTGCCGCTTAGTATTGCCGCCATGGGAGGTTCCTTTCTCAGCGGCATAGTCCAGGCCACCGAGAATATAGTATCTTCCTCGCCGTTTCCCACCGTGATCAGAACCACCGGGCCGGGAGTAAGCAGCCGGTGAGGATTTTGCACTTCTACATATTCATTCTCAGTCATAGAAAATCCTTTCTGTAGTTGCTAAGCTAAGGGTAATTTAAATCTGTTCAACTGTCAACGGGAGGAAACTTGGAGTTTCCCCAATTTTATTCGATTCGCATTGTTCCGGTGCCTGGTGTTTCAAAATCGCCGTTGATTTCTCGCCGGCCGCGGAAATCTTAAGCTCTGCGCCCCGGGCTCGCTCTTTCTGACCCTTCCGGGGCAGAAAACCATGCCCGCTCGACAGGTGAGGGTTTTGAAACACCGGGCACCGGATGAAAAAACGCCGTGTATACATATTCCTCTTATCAATATTAATAACTGATAGTCATATATAATCTTATCAAATCCCCGGATAATTTTTCGGGGAAACTCCACAAGGAAACCAGGAGCTTTCTGAAAATTTCAGCCCTGGAATTTAATTCAGGAACATTATCATTGGCTGCCCCTATTAATAAGGTGGAAATCATAAAGAAATATGATTAAAATAAATCTTTGATTTTTCTGATTATACAGGGAGTTTCCCATGAAAGGTCCCGGCATACTGATCATGCTGAAACGGGCGGTGATGAATATCTTCGAGGATGATATCTTCACCCTGGCCGGAGCGGTGGCCTTCTTCACCACCCTTTCGCTGGCTCCTCTGCTGGTATTGCTCCTCTCGGTAACCGGACTTTTTTCCCAGTCAGCTCATCAGGAACTGGTTGCCGAACTGGAATCACTCCTGGGACCCACCGCCGGAAGGGTGATAGATGTGGTTCTGAAAAACATCGGGGAACAGGAACTGGCCGGCAAAATTTCAGCAATCCTCAGTATCGCCATCCTGCTGTTCTCCTCCACCGCCGTGTTCGTTCAGCTGCAGAAGGCGATGAACCGGATATGGGGAGTTGAACCTCAACCCAGCACCCGCAAGGCCCTGAAGAACTGGTTGATGAGAAGGCTTTCTTCGGTGATAATGATAATGGGGATAGGAACACTCCTTATTATCTCGCTGCTCCTGAAAACCGGACTCAATTTACTGCTGGGCGGAACCGGAACAGTAATGGATATTGCCGGCTCCCTGGGTACTGTTATTATTTACATAATTCTATTCGGTTCCATGCTTCTGTATGTGCCGGATGTTAATCTCAGCTTCAGAGATATCGGAGTAGGGGCGGTCATCACTGCGCTCATGTTTTATCTGGGCCAGTGGGCTATTGGCCGCTATCTCAGCTTTACCGGTATAGGATCAGCATACGGAGCAGCAGGAACCCTGGTGGTGGGGCTTCTATGGGTATACTACTCCACCCTGGTGGTTTTCCTGGGAACCGAACTGGCCAAGGCATACGCTCACCAGTACGGCTCCATCGATCCGCCCGGTTGATCTGACTTATTTCAGAAAAAGCATTGTAACTGTTCTACAGTTATCACTTACCGATGCAGGCAACATACATCCGCACAAATTGATCTGGCCCGCCCGGAAATTGCCACCGCTGATAAACCGGTCTATCCTTACCAGGCCGCCTCCTGTTCAACCAGAGTGAAAGGAGATACCGGATTGCATGTAGCCGTAGATACAAAGACACCGTCCGGAGCAAACCATGGACAGATATATTATCAGGAATATGTTTCAATAATCAAATAGCCGGCTCTGTAAGTACCACCTCGTTCTTTATCTTCTGAGTCATGGGCATACTCATCCCCCCTATCCCTCCTATCTGTATATCCATTTCGCTGGTAGCTTCGCTGCTCATCTTGACTAAAAATCCTCTCTTATAGGCAAAGTGCCATAGAATGGTACCGCTTATATCACCTTCGATCACGGCCTTCTGCCCCATGCTCTCTCCCTCACCCTCCACTTCTCCCTGTGACTCAGTCTCTATCTCAAGGCACTCATAACTGCCCACTGTCCGGTAACCCAGCAGCCTGCTGTTGTAATTCACCACTGTATGGACATCAATCCCCCGCTGATTCTGGACAGTATCGATGGCACTACTCCAACTGTCCCCGATCTTCACCGGCTTTTCAGGTAATTCCATGAAGATCTTCTGGAAAAACCTGCTTATACTCTGTTTTCCACCCTGCATTTGACCCATATCTATCTGTATGGAATCCAATCCGCTGTGCTCAAGCTCCCTGCCGGCGGGAGTATAGACAACACCAAACTTCTTGCCTGTAAGGGAAGAGGTATCCAGAAAATTATTCTCACCGAATCCTTCCGATTCCACTACAACATCATTCAAAGTAACTGTAGCCCTGAGATTTCTCTCCCTCTCCCCGGTATTATCACTCAATTCATATTCAGTGGAAAAACGGGTGGTGTCTTCCCGGGAACGCCCCATCATCTCCAGAGTGGTAATTACATTACCCTCGGATGCATATGTCAGCCTGTCCTCCTCTCCCAGGCGATATTCCAGAATAAACCCCGAATCCGGATTACCCCAGAAGGGTTGCTTGGTTCCGCAACCTGGCAGCAAAAAAAGAATACCCGCTGCCATAATTAAAACCTTCAATTTACCGAAACCTGTTTTGCTCATGATTCTTCTCTCCCTTTATTATGGATACTTCTTCTACTCCTCCAGCCCCAGTAAACGGGCCACATCCTGGTAATCGGGATCTTCGGCATAAAGCTTCTCGCATTCTTCCCTGACCCTACTCTTCTTTCCCAGTTCCCGGTAGGCCAGGATTCTCTCATACCTCAGTGCCCTGCGCAGTTCATCGCTTCTTCCCTTTCTGCGTCTGAGGGCGTAGGTAAGTGTATCCCGGGCCGCTTCCGACAGGCCCAGCTCCCTTAAAGCCTTGGCCTTGTAATAGAGCAGGGATGTATGAATGGGGGTCTCATTCTCAACGTCCTTGCACAAACGGACAATCCGGCGGCAGGTTTTCTTATCTCCCGGTCTGGCTTCCATCAGCAGTTCCGCCAGGGAGAGCTTGACCACCACATCCTCCGGTTCCAGCCTGCGCAGCCTCTCCAGGCATTCCATGGCCTCATGCCAGCGCTTCTGATACTGGTAAAGTTCCACCAGTGCCAGAAGCACCCCTCTCAGGTCGGGACCAACATGAGCCGATACCCGCCCGGTGATGGGAAGATTCAATAGCATGGAAATTCCGTACTTGGAGAAGTACCTGCCCAGCCGCCGGTAATCTTTCAGTGCCGTTTTGAGATACTTCTCACTCTCCTTGAACCTGTGTCTCTTAAGCGCCAGGAACCCCGCCAGATATGCCCCGTCGGCCAGATGGGTTGCTTTACGCAGATGCCTCATGGCCTTCTTCTCATTTCCCGCTACCAGTTCCCGGCAGCCATCCACCAGGGCCTCTTCTTCAGCAGGGGTAAAAAGCCTCTTGAAGAAACCCAGATTCAGACGTTCCTCCGGGGGCACCTCCGGAGTTACCGTCCCGGAGCCCCTCCGCTTCTTCTTCCCCTTATTCCCCCCGCCCACCCGGGAGGTATAGAACATACCGGTTCCCGGGATACCCGCAGTGGTGCGGCCACCCCTGGAACCAACGGTAAACTTTGCTCCCCTGGGCCCGAAGGAGAGGGATCCCCCGGATTTGCTCAGATTAACAGAGAGTCCGCCGGTGATCTTCTTCCTCTTCCAGAAGCGAAAAGCCATCTTAATCACTCCTTACAGCTCTTATTGATTCAATTTCCGGTTGTCACGCCGCCGGCTATCTGACCTCTCCCATTCTAACAGCGTGACCGGATATTTCAACATATAACCTGCGTGGTAACTCTACAGTTTCAGAGGAAACTGCAAATAACGCCCTGGCAGGTCAATCAAAAATAATAGAAACAGGTTCAAGCTTGATAATGAACTCTATCCGGTTAATATTATTATAATAACTCTTCTCCGGACAGTAATAATTATAAAGCAAAGAAACCTCGTAAGCCGGGCGATGATGGAGGCCAGAGACGATTAGCAGGCAGTTCAAACCAGAGCGGGAAAACAGGCGACAAAACAGGATTAATTCAGGATACAAAGTCAGATTCAGACAAGCATAGAGGTCTGGATATGCAGAGTAACAGGGATATACAGGGCGATCTGGATGGACGGGATAATCTCAAGGTTCAAGATGATGGCGCCGGAAAGGACAAACAACCTCCCGATAGAATAAATATAAATTCAGGCATAACTCCGCAGGCACAGGGACAGAAATCAAGATACATTCCCCGGGCAGTCCGGGATGAAGTCTATTCCCGGGACGGTGGCAGATGCGCCTTCGTGGGCAAAAACGGCAAACGCTGTAACTGTACCCATGATCTGGAGTTCGATCATATAGTTCCCTTTGCCATGGGCGGGGATAACTCCCCTGATAATCTTAGATTGCTCTGCCGGAAACATAATAAGCTTGAGGCTGAAAAAGCTTACGGCAAGGAATTCATGGAAAAGCATTACCATGGGTAAGAGCAGAGAGAATAGCCTGGCTAATCATTATTAAGCAGTTCCCATTGATTCCACGGATTGGTATAGAAAATTGCTGCTTCTGTATTGTCCCGGATAACAATGGCAGCGTCGAATTGAATATAATCTGAGATTTATCCAGAACAAATTCTGGCGGCCAAATAGATGTTTGAAGATTTAAATACACTCCTGCTTATATAAATCCCGCATGTTACTAATTATTGGTTATTTATGTGAACGCCCGGCTCAAAGGGCTGCGAAATCCCGCATTAAATCATCACGGCTTGAAGTGCGGGGGATGCCGGTCTTCGAAGCCGGTGGCCTCCTGATACAGTCTGGCTACAGCCAGCAGCGTTCCCTCATCGAACAGCTTTCCAATCATACTTATACTCACCGGATTTCCCTCCTGATCGAATCCGTTGGGAAGCACCACACAGGGATGGCCGGTCAGATTGGTAAGGAGAAGGTTGTTACCTCCGAATGAGGGAGCCAGATACACATCCACGTCCATTTCCTGCATCTTTCTTATCAGCATATAACGAAGCCGGTTGGCCCGGATGTACTCCACCGCCGGTATGAACCTGGAACCCCTGAAAGCATTGGGCCATGCGTTCTTGACCTGTCTGACCATCAGATCATCCCTGTTACTGCGGGTCAGGCGGTCGAAGGCCGCAGCCGCCTCTGCATTAAGGATAAAAGCCATACTCTCCACCGGATATTCGGGCAGCTCCACAGGGATAAGAGCCGCACCCAGTTCCCTCATCTTCTCCAGGGTGATGCTGTCAGCCTCCCGGTTGGGATAGTCCTTCTCGAAAAGATCCTTGAGATATCCTATCTTCAGGCCGGAAACATCTATATCCGGCTGATAATCGAATGGCAGATCCACCACCGTGGGATCCTGCCCGTCGGTTCCCCTGATAGCATCGAAAACGATGGCACAGTCCTCCGCACTCCTGCATATTGGACCCACCTTGTCCATGGACCAGCTCAGAGCCATGGCACCGGCCCGGCTGACCCGGCCGAAGGTTGGACGCAGGCCGGTGGTGCCGCACCGGGTAGATGGGGAAACTATGGAGCCCCAGGTCTCGGTACCGATGGAAAAGGCCACCAGTCCGGCCGCCGTGGCAGATGCCGAACCGGCGGAAGAACCACTGGAACCCTCCTCCAGATCCCAGGGATTGCGTGTTTTGCCGCCATACCATACATCCCCCCATGCCAGGGCTCCCAGGGTCAGTTTTGCCATCAGCACCGCCCCCGCTTTCTCCAGCTTCCTTACCACGGTGGCATCTTCATCTATCTCCTGATCCCGGTAGGGCATAGCTCCCCAGGTGGTTTTATGCCCCTTAACCGCAAAAAGATCCTTTATCCCGTACGGGATACCATGCAGGAACCCCCTGTATTCGCCTGCTTCAATCTCCCGGTCCGCCCTGCGGGCCTGCCTCATGGCCAGCTCTTCGGTAAGGGTAATAACGCATTCCAGCTCATCCCCGTATCTCTTTAGCCGGTCCAGATACATTCCGGTTAATTCAACGGAAGTTACTCTGCCCGATCTCACCAGTGCCGCCAGATCGGGAATGGACCAGAAAGCCAGCTCTTCCAGATTGTCCGGTACCTCCACCCCGGATGAGGGAGCTACCTCCAGACGGTCGATACCGGCCTCCGGCTCCACTCCGGCCGGAAGGGGATTGAAGTGCAATGCCGGTGGGATACTATTCGGTATATCCACCCTTCTGAGCTTCTGATAGCTGCCCAGATTATCCCTGACATCATCCAGCAGGGAATCCCGCTCCCCGGGGGTGAATTCAAGGCCTGCTATCTTCTCCGCCTCTCTGATGGTATCTTTGTTTATTCCTTCTTCGCACCCTGTTAACAGGGGCAGCAAAAGCAGCAGACAGATTATAATTCTGGCTGTTGTACAGCCTCCCGCTTTTGTTGTAAAAATAAGACCCTTTATTTCCTGTGATTCCGACAATGTTCAACCTCCCTGGTTTTTTCTGTCCGCCGGATCAAACCTCCCCCTCCATAATCCCTGACACTACCCTATTCAGCTGGGGGTAGGCCCCTATACCGGCGTGAAAGAATCTGATCTTCATATTCCGGTCTATCACCACACAGGTGGGAATGCTCTTGATCTGATAATCCAGATCGAACAGCGGATCCTTCAATATTACACAGGGCCAGTCCATCCTGTGATCTTTAATATAATCCGAGGTTAACCGGATCTCCTTATCCGGTGACATTTTCACCGGAGTGCCGTCTTTTCCCCTTGCCGTACAATACCCCGGAAACCGGCCCTGCAGGCTGGTTACCCCCACTATTTTTAAATCCTCATCCCCGAACTCCTCCTTGAGCTTCCTCATTTCATTAAAACCAACCACACAGGGAACACACCAGGTAGCCCAGAAATCCAGTACCACCACTTCCCCCTCCAAATCTGAAAATGTCAGGGTTGAATCGGCATTATATACATGAATAAACTCCAGGGGCGGAGCCTCCTGATCTATCAGCTCCAACTTCCCCATTGCCGACTGATAAAAAGCATCCAGCCGTTTCAAACCTTCCAGCAGAGAATCATCCTCTTTCTTCAAAGAATCGCTGTATACCATAGTGTCTGCATGGACACTTAACGACTGTTTAAAACCATTTCTTATCCTACCCATCAGCTTCATGCACTCCTCCAGCCGGTTCAGTTCGATCATCAGGGACAAAAGCTCGCCAACCATATAGTAGGAGGGATAGGGAAAATCGAAACGCATGGCATCGAGTTCATCAATTATCACCCTGGCAGCCTCTTCCGGCATGTTTCTGTTGTTGTACCTTCCGGAAAGCTCCTCCACCGGTTGATAGAGGTAATCTTCATTCTCAGGAGTAACCGGAAAGCGGTCCCTGAAATCCGCCATCATTTCTTCGGCCGCCGGGTAGTCCCCCGTTTCTATCTTCATGGTTATGATAGTCCTCATGGCATCCAGAGCCAGAGCATCATCTGCATCACTCAAATTTTTCAGTATATCCGTTGCCCTTTCTGTATTACCGGTCCAGTGGAATAGCTTCCCGTACTTCAGGATCTCCTCACTATCCATGTTGCTGGTGTCGGTTCTGCATCTATGGATCAAACCTTCCGCAATTCTATTGCGGGCCGAGCTGAACTCCTCCCGGTTGGTTATCTCACCCTCCTGAACCAGTGTCATTACACTGTCGAATACATAATAATGAACCTCCGAGGGCAGCAGCTTATCCTGTTTCTTCTCACCACACCCCAGAAGCACCAGGATCAGAACAAAGCAGGTCAGCCGGCAGGACCAGAATGATTTCATATCTGTTAAGCCTCTTTCTTCAGAGTTATACAGCCACAAATTAAGCCCGCAGGACAGGATAACACTATCAGAAATTGCCTCCTGTATTCAAGTTTATAAGTATCTAAAGCTGATGGAAGTAGTAGAGCTGAATTGAAATTTCAGGAGCAGAAAGAACTTCACCACTGATTAATGCTTCTTATCTCCCACCCATGCGAACAGTAATATCCTCTACCTTTATTTCAATAAATTGTGTGAATCGATATAATCCCGTCGGGGCACCGGCGAATTGCTGTTTATAATAATTAAATATTTAAATTTAGTTTAAAAAAATAATGTTTATATATAATTTTCTTCAAACCGGATAATTTTTGCTAAATACGAAGTTGACAAAAATTTATATTTTGTTAAATTTCAAAGTGCACTTACGCTCGCCCACGGTTGAAAAAAGAGAGGCCCCACATGCCAGAAGAAAAAGCAGTTTTAGAGTGCGATCTGGATCCTGATTTCCTTTATCAAGTCTATAAACTCCCCGGCGGAAAAGAGATTAAGAATTGCATCCAGTGCGGAACCTGCACCGGTTCCTGTCCCATGGGTTCGGATATGGATTATGCCCCCAGGAAGATATTTGCCATGATCAGGGCGGGGATGAAGGATGAAGTACTCAGCTCGAATACCATATGGTACTGCTCTTCATGCTACTCATGTTATGTCCGGTGTCCCAAGGATATAAAAATCACCGATATCATGTATGGACTCAAGAGGATGGCTCTGAAGGAGGGCAAGATAAAAGGGGGGAAAAGAGCTTCCATACTATCCAAAAACTTCGTGGGGCTGGTAAACAAGTACGGCCGCAATCACGAAACCGAGCTTATGACCCGCTATATTCTTCAGGCAGAACCATTTAACGCCCTCCATTTCGCCCCCCAGGGATGGTATCTGTTTTCCAACGGAAGGCTTCCCATACTACCTCACCGGATAAAAAATCTCAAACAGTTGAAGAGTATAATAGATAAGGCAGAAGAACTCGGGGAGTACTAAATGCAGTATACATATTATCCCGGTTGCTCCGTAGGAGCTACCGCAAATCTTTATCAGGAATCGATAGACACGGTGTCGCCGGAGTTGGGTATCCAGCTGGAAGAGCTGGAAGACTGGAACTGCTGCGGAGCCACCGCTTACTTTTCGGTGAAGGAAACCACCAGCATGGCCATAACAGCCAGAAACCTGGCCATGGCCGAAGAATTCGACAGGGACATTGTAACTCCCTGCAGCGCCTGCTATCTGATGCTCAACAAGGTCAATCACTACTTCAGGGAAGATCCCGAAATGAGGGACAGGATATCCCGGGCACTGGATGCCGGGGGCCTCAGCTACAACGGAACCGTACGGGTCAGGCATCTTATCGACGTGGTGGTAAACGATTTCGGACTGGAGAATTATCAGAGTATTATCAAACGCGATCTCTCCGAAATCAAGGCGGCCCCCTACTACGGCTGCCAGATAGTAAGGCCGGAAGAGGGGCTGGATGATTCGGAGAAACCTGTGATGATGGACAGGCTTATAGATGCACTGGGAGCCGAAACGGTCGACTTCGAGATGAAGACCAAATGCTGCGGCGCCTCTCTGATGGGAACCATGGAGAAACATGCCCTCAGGATGTGCAGGGGAATTCTCCAGAATGCGGTGGATAACGGAGCCGACTGCCTGGTGGTGCTCTGTCCACTCTGCCAGATGAATCTGGATGTCTATCAGAGAAAGGTCAACAGCCTGTATAAGACAAAATTCAATATCCCGGTAATATACTTCACCCAGCTTATCGGCCTCGCCCTGGGCAAGGAAAAGAAGGAGCTGGGGCTGAACAGACTTGCAGTTAAAATGAAACCTCTTGAAAAAGTACTAAAGGGAGCTTGAAATGGCTGATAGAATCGGTGTATACCTCTGCCACTGCGGCACCAACATATCCAACAGCGTCGATATTGAGAAGGTAGCAAGGTATGCTGAAGGCCTCCAGGGGGTAACTAAGGTCAAGGAATATAAATTCATGTGTTCCGACCCGGGTCAGGCCCTGATCCACCAGGACCTCAAGGATGGGAAGATAGACCGGGTAGTGGTAGCTTCCTGTTCTCCCCTGATGCACGAAGACACCTTCAGAAAAACATGCGAACGGGGAGGAATAAATCCCTACCTGTTCACCATGGCCAATATCAGGGAACAGTGCTCCTGGGTTCACGAAGATAAACATATGGCCACGGAGAAGGCCAAGGGGCTGGTGGGAGCAGCGGTAAGAAGAGCCAGGCTTCTTGATCCCCTGGAAAAGAGGGAAGTGGAGATTAATCCTTCCACACTGGTGATAGGAGGGGGCATCGCCGGTATTCAGGCTGCCCTGGATATCGCCGATGCCGGACAGAAGGTGATACTGGTGGAGAGGGACCCCTCTATCGGAGGGCATATGGCAAAATTCGACAAGACCTTCCCTACCCTGGACTGCTCCGCCTGTATTCTCACTCCCAAGATGGTTTCGGTGGGACAGCATCCCAACATCGAGCTGATGACCTACAGCGAGGTGGAAGAGGTGGATGGTTATGTGGGCAATTTCAAGGTTAAGATAAAAAGAAAGGCCCGCTTTGTTGATACCGGCCTCTGCACCGGTTGCGGCATCTGCTGGGAGAAGTGTCCTGCCAGCACGGTGCCCAGGAAGGGCAACGTGCATGAGAAACTCTCCATGGGTCCCACCAGCGCGATATACATGCCTTTCATGCAGGCGGTCCCGGCAGTTCCGGTTATTGATAAGGATGCCTGCATATACCTGACCAAAGAGAAATGCGGAATTTGCAGCAAGGAGTGCCCCACCCAGGCTATAGATTACGAGATGGAAGATGTAATCGAAGAGGTGGAGGTGGGCAATATAATCATTGCAGCGGGATTCAAGGCCTTCGACCCGTCGGTGATAAAGAGATACGGATACGGGGAGAAGGAAAATGTCGTCACCGCCCTGGAATTCGAGACCATGAACTGTTCCTCCGGTTCCACCGGGGGGAAGATACTGAAGGCGGACGGTTCGGAACCGGAATCGATAGGGATAGTCCACTGCGTGGGCAGCAGGGATAAAAACTACAACGAATACTGCTCCAGAGTCTGCTGCATGTACGCTCTCAAATATTCACACCTGATAAAGGAAAAGACCGGAGCCGAAGTTTATCAGTTTTATATCGATATGAGATGCTTTGGCAAAGGTTATGAAGAATTCTATGACAGGCTGCTGGAGGAGGATGTGAGATTCGTAAGGGGCAAAGTCGCCGAAATTACCGACGTTGCCGAGAATCCCGGCGAGGAGGGAAAACTGGTGGCGGTAGCAGAAGATACCCTGCTGGGCCGGGTAAGAAGAGTTCCCCTGGACATGGTGGTGCTCTGTACCGGTCTGGAAAAGCCGGAGGGTCTGGAGAAGCTGGCCAATCAGTGTAATGTCAGTGCCGGCAAGGACGGATTCATAATCGAAAGACACCCCAAGCTGGGTCCGGTGGCCACTTCCACCGACGGCGTATTCATAGCCGGAGCCTGTCAATCTCCCAAGGATATTCCCGATACGGTGGCGCAGGCCTCCGCAGCCTCAAGCGCAGTTCTCTCCATGATTACCAGGAAGAAGGTGGAGATAGAAGCAGCCACCGCGGTGATAGATGAAGATAAATGTTCCGGCTGCAGGATCTGCAACAACCTCTGCCCCTACAGCGCCATCGAATTCGATGAAGAGGAACTGGTCTCCAGGGTCAATGAGGCACTGTGCAAGGGATGCGGGACCTGTGCCGCAGCATGTCCCAGTAATGCAATAACAGCAAAGCATTTCAGCAACGATCAGCTCATTGCTGAGATCGAAGGAATTTTCGCCAGCTGATGTCTGAAAGGGAAACAGGATGAGCTTTGAACCAAAAATCGTAGGTTTTCTCTGTAACTGGTGTTCCTACACCGGCGCCGATCTGGCCGGCACATCCAGAATGAAGTATTCACCCAACATAAGATCGATCAGGGTAATGTGCAGCGGACGGGTCGATCCCACTTATGTAATCAAAGCCCTCTACGAGGGGGCTGACGGAGTTCTGATAGCGGGATGCCACCCCGGCGACTGCCACTACCAGGAGGGCAACTACAAGGCTCTCAGAAGATACAAACTGCTCCAGAAGGTACTCCCCTATTACGGCATAGATTCCGGGAGGGTGAGGCTGGAATGGGTGGCCGCATCGGAGGGCGAGAGATTCGCCACCGTGGTCAACCAGTTCACCGACCAGTTGAGGGAGATGGGGCCGTTGAATATCAAGGAGGATATCTACAGGAGCATGGAAAACGACGTCATCGAAGAAGACGAAGAAAAAGAAAGCGGAGAAGTCAATGAAGCTTAAGGCAGGAATATACTGGGGCGCAGCGTGTGGAGGTTGCGATGTAGCCATACTCGACACGCATGAAAAAATCCTTACCATTGCTGAGAAAACAGAGATATACCTCTGGCCTGTAGCCATGGACTTCAAATACGAACAGGTGCGTGCGCTGGAGGATGACTATCTGGACTTCTCGCTCTACAGCGGAGCAATCAGAAATTCCGAAAATGAAGAGATAGCCAGGCTGCTCAGAAAAAAATCAAAGGTCATGATTGCCCTGGGTGCCTGTGCCCACATTGGCGGGATACCCGGACTGGCCAATTTCCACACCGCCGAGGATATTCTAAACAGGGTCTACCTGGAATCGGAATCAACGGAAAATCAGGAGGGAACCATTCCCCAGGTTCACTGGAAAGGTGATGACACCGATCTGGAACTGCCTAAATTTTACAATAATGTCAAGACCCTGGACCAGGTGGTGGAGGTAGATTACTATATTCCCGGATGTCCCCCGGTACCCGATCAGATAGTCAACGCCCTGATGGCGGTATGGGAGGGAGAGCTTCCCCCCCCGGGGTCGGTGATAGGAGCGGGCCAAAAAACACTGTGCGAAGAATGCCCCAGGGAAAGGGAAGAAAAGGAGATCAGGGAATTCAAGAGAACCCACCAGATGATCCCGGAACCCGAGAAATGCCTTCTGGAACAGGGACTGTTGTGCCTCGGGCCGGTTACCAGATCGGGATGCGGGGCCCGTTGCATTAAATCGGGGGTTCCCTGCAGGGGTTGCTACGGACCCATGGAAGACATACCTGATCAGGGGATAAAGATGCTGAGTGCTCTGGCCTCGGTGGTGGAACCGAAGGACGAGGAAGAGATAGAAAAACTTATGGATTCCATAGCGGATCCCCTGAGAACACTGCAGCGTTTCAGTATAGCCGCATCAATACTGAGGAGGAAAAAGATATGAAGCGCATCGAGATTGATCCGATCACCCGTCTGGAAGGACATGGGAAAATCACGCTGATCATGAACGATGATGGCTCGGTGGACAACGCCTACCTTCAGATCCCCGAACTGAGGGGATTCGAGAAGTTCGTGGAGGGACTCCCGGTTGAGGAGATCCCCCGGGTGGTGCCCAGAATCTGCGGCGTTTGACCGGCCGCTCATCACATGGCCTCGGGTAAGGCCGTAGATTCTGTATACAATGTGGAGATTCCATCAGCCGCCAGAAAGCTGAGAGAACTGTACTATATGGCTCATTTCATTCACAGCCATGCGGTGCATTTCTATGCTCTGGCCGCTCCCGATTTTGTGGTAGGCCCGGATGCTGCCAGGGAATCAAGGAATATACTCGGATTGATCGAGAAGGTGGGTCTGGAGACCGGCAAGGAGGTTATCCGGCAGAGAGCAATCTCTCAGGATATCCAGATCATTGTGGGGGGCAGAGCCACTCACCCGGTGTGGAATGTTCCTGGAGGTGTAGCCAAGGCCCTGACTGTAGAAGAGAGGGAAAAGATCACGGGAATGGCCAGGGAACAGCTCGAATTTGCCGAACTGGGACTGAAACTTTTCAACGACCTGGTCCTCTCCAATAAGACTTATCTGGATATAATAATGGGAGACGGATATGAGCTGGTAACCAACTATATGGGCCTGGTAGACCAGGACAATAAGGTCAACTTCTATGACGGCAGAGTGAGAGTGGTGGATCCGGAGGGCAAGGAGATACTGAAATATGCCGAGGATGAATACCTGGACAACATAGCCGAACATGTGGAGCCCTACAGCTATCTCAAATATCCCTATATAAAAGAGAGGGGATGGCAGGGTTTCAAGGAAGGCATGGGTACTTCCCTTTATCAGGCCGCCCCGCTGGCCAGGCTTAACGCCGCCGAGGGAATGGCCACTCCCAGAGCCCAGGAAGAATTCGAAAAGATGTATGATACCCTGGGGGGGAAACCTTCCCATAAACTGCTGGTACATCACTGGGCCAGGCTGATAGAGATAGTATACTCCGCCGAGAGGCTGGTAGAACTGACCGAAGATGATGAAATTGTGGATCCCGAAGTGAGAGTTATCCCCACCGGCACCCCCGATGAGGGTATAGGAATCATAGAGGCGCCCAGGGGAACCCTTACTCATCACTACGTAACCGATGAGAACGGGATAGTAACCAGGGCCAACCTGATCGTGGGGACCACCAACAATAACGCCCCCATATCCATGGCCATCAAAAAGGCCGCCCAGAAATATGTATCCGAAAACGGAAGTGTGGATGAGGGTGCTCTCAATATGGTGGAAATGGCATTCCGGCTGTTCGATCCCTGCTTCAGCTGTGCTACCCACAGCCTGCCGGGGCAGATGCCCATGGTGCTGGAAGTAATGGACAAAGACGGGGAGCTGGTGGACAAATTCACAAGAAGCTGACCATTGTAGTAGGCCTGGGTAATACCCTGTTGAGCGACGACGGCGCCGGCATCTTTACCGCCAGGCAAGTCAGCAAGGCGGTGGGGGAAGAAGTGGATGTGGCGGAGGCTGAGTTAGCCGGCTTTGATATTATCGAGATCCTGAAGGGCTATGACCGGGCTATAATAATTGACTCCATAAAGCTCGATGATGTCGAACCCGGCACAGTAATAAGGCTGCGGCCGGGCGATATCAAGACCACTCCAAGGCTTGCTTCATTCCACGATATTGATCTTATAACCGCCCTGGAGCTGGGAAAGAAACTGGGACTGGAGATGCCCGGAGAGGTGATAATCTATGCAGTACAGGGAAAGGATGTCCTCACCCTCCGGGAGGGATGCCTGCCCGAAGTAGAGGAGGTTATACCCAAACTGGTAGAAGAGATAGCAGGTATTATCAATAACAGGGAATTTCAGAGAGTCTCTGTGGATATAAAGCAGAGATAATACAGACGGCCGGATGGTTATATTTGTATTTTACAAAAAAGAGCCGGGATAACCCCCGACTTTAATTATAAAATATCAAGCCCGGCAAGTACTTAAAATCAATATTCCGGGGCAGAAACCCGAAATACCAGGGCTAATCCCGCCTTAAATCAGAATCTGTAGATTGCTGCTACATCTTCCTCATCACCCGGCATATCTTCCTGCCGGACAGCAAAAACAGTCCCGCCGTGAAAGAGGGTCTGGACAGCTGCCAGATCTATCAGGTCATCATTGAAAACAGTTTCCTGTTCATCCATCTTAATCTCGCCCGAACCGGGATCGAAAGAACCCCACACATGCTGCTCCAGGGGCACAAATAGTGTTCCCACTCTCCCGGATTGAGCTGAGGTGACAACCTCTCTGAGGTCACCGGACGTCTTATCCTCATCTCCGCCCGACAGGGCCAGATAAGACTCCGCCGCTTCCCGCTGCTTCTTCCGGAATAGCGGACTGACCAGTTCCCATGCCTGCCGGTGGAGTTCTTCTATCTCCCTGTCCCGGGGGTTGCCGGTTATGGATTCTTCCACCAGATATGAATAATCATTGGCCTCCCTGTATACAGGAAGAAGATGTTCAGCCCCTGCCAGGACCAGAGGATTATTCTCCCTGGCCAGAAGCGAATGGACCCCTTTGTTCACCTTCTGAAAGAAGCGAAGTATATTCTTCTTATCTTCATCGGTAACACCCTGCCCATGGAAGGTGGGTTTGTACCTCACCCCGCTGCCCTGCGAGCTTACCCCGCTGTGGTACTGGATCTGTCTTTCCGGATCATCGTATCTGAGAGCCTCTTCCAGACTGTCTGGAACTCCCTTCAAACTGATTTCACTTATGCTGTAGTGAGTCCCCTGAAAGAGCCGGATCCCCTTCAGATTCAGCGCCAGCAGATAGAACCTGCCATCGTCACTTAACATGGGAAGCAGTGGTTTCAGGTGAAATCTTTTGCCGGTCACAGAAATAGACTCGAAATTAAGGGGGAACCGGTGATAGCTGAATCCCTGTTCAGAGATAAATGCAGCCAGCCCGTCACTCTGATTATTCCAGAAAGGCAGATCATCCATCAGCCGGCGGGGTTCTTCCATAAGGCTGTCGATCTGGCGCTTGCGGTAACCCGCCTCCTGCATACCCTTTTCCACCTTTCTGATCAGATTCTTGAATACTATAGAATTCTGCTCGGTATCCTTGCCTGCCCTATAGGTGCGAAGATAAATGCTGGCACATATACCCTTCTCCCTCTGTATCAATTCCTTCAAATCAGATTCGGTCAGTATGTTCATATCTATACCATCTCCTGTCGGAATCCATATCAGTTATTACTGTTATATTTCCCCAGCTCTCCGGAAGTTCCAGAATTAATGCTACGTTATGACTATAAGATTAAAAAATCACAATGTCAAGAAATGCCGGAGCCTCCCCATTTTTCAAGCGAATAAGGTAATACCGGTGCCGGTTAATTCAAAACTCCAAGCAGGGCGGACCTGGATTTTTAAGTAGATAGCCACGGGCAAGCCCGTGGTACTGACGACAAGATTACGAGCTTCGGGCGAGTTCACATTCACCCACCTGCAAGCACGTTTAACTCTGCCCGGTGGGATATTGGAAGAATCGAAAATTGCGGATGCCGGAACGCAGAGCTTGAGATTTACCCGGCCGGCGAGAAATCGAATGCGATTCATAAATATCAATCATCTCCAGAAACTCCGGCAATTAAGACCGGTCTTTTTATTTGAGCATTACATTAATCCCAGCAATATTATTTTGAACCTGAACGGCTGACCGCTGACGGGAATGATCGGGCTGGAAACAATTATGCAATCCAGTTAATATATATCCAGATAACTTTACACAAAATTCTGCCTGCTTATCCGGAGATCCAATTGCACAGAACTTGCTTGAGTCAATAACCAGCGCAAGAACTTAAAGAACAAGGACTTAAGTCCTGGACCAGACAGGCCGGGAAATTACTTAAGTCACGGATAGACAGAGATTCTGGCGCTATCGCTAAGTTAGAAACAACCATGGCTTTACAGCAGAGCGATTCGATCGCTTGCCTGAAGGGCCGCAACGTCAGGAAGAGAGCAACATGCAAGCGAGGAAACCCTATCTCTTTGTAATTCTAATAATTACAGCATCTCTGCTTTTAAGTTGCAGTTTGCAAGAACCTGTCATGCCCAGCTGGAGGGTGCCTACAGTGATACCTCTGGGTACGGAGAGATTCACCTTCGAGGATGAAGTCACCGACAGCAGTTCCGTGATAACCCGGGGTGACACCCTGTGTATAGATATACAGGGTCAGTTTGATCCCCGTACCATCACCGAAAACGATCTATCCATTCCGGGCAGGGATACTACCATCCAGATCGAAATAGGCGGTATTTCTCTGGATTCCATCAGGACTCAGTGCGGAGACTCAATAATACTTCATGATATAATGCCGGAACTTGAATGCTACCTGGGCAACCCGGTTACGGTTCCCGAAACCACCCTCACCTCCTACCCGCTCACACTGGAATCGGAGGATTTCCAGAGAGCGGTAATCGACAGATGTGACATAAAAATATGCGTATACAACAATCTCCCCCTGACCCTGGGACCCAATAGCCTGTCTCCTGAGGGAATGGAGATAAATATCTATGATTCCACCGGCACCCATATAACCGGCCTGTATATACCGGAGGAGATACCCCCGGGAGGATGCGGCTGCAGGGTCAAATCAATAGTACCGGGGGAATCATGGATTCGCACCCCCCTGCAACTCGAATACAGCCTGCCTGTTTCGGAAGATACCACCTTCGTTCTGACAGAGGAAACTCTCTATAACTCCGGCTGTGTTATGGAAGTAACCCTGCTGAACCTGGATATAAAGGAGATAGTGGGCAAAATATCTCCGCAGGCAATTACCAGAAATATGAGTATAGCAATTCCCGGCCGGGACAGGATTATCAGAGGAACTATACACTCCGGCTATCTGGATATTGATTTTTACAATCAGCTGCCCCTGGGGGCAGAGCTTGATATAACCATGCCCGATCTGAGGCCGGAGGAGAGTACTCCCACCTGTGAATTTGTTACTCTGGTTCCATCCGGTCATACCACGGTGGAGAGGGACCTCAGGGAAAATATTATAACCAACTCTGTTTCACCCGGAAGCCCCCTGGATTCGCTGTTGATTGAAATTGAAGCGGAAACCGGAGAGAGTGACGGATTCGTCCATATAAGAGAAAGTGATAATATCTCTGTTGAGGTTCATATCAGAGAAATAGAATTCTCCAGCCTGGAAGGCTATCTGGCGACCCATTCTCTTGGTATTGGCCCCTATGAAGAGAAGGATGTGGTGGATTACCAGGGGCTCTCCGGCGGATTGAATTTCCGGCACGGCCAGCTGATGATTACGTTTCACAACGAGTTCGATATCGAAACCATGGAACTGGATTTAGAAATGACCGGGTACCACCGGGAGGACGGCGGATCTGTCAGCGACTCGGTCACCATAGAGGAGAACAACTTCCGACTCTCCTCCGGAGGAGATACTCTCCTACTTTCCGGCGGCGAGGTGGTCGACCTGCTGAATATTCTCCCCACCGATATTGTTTGTTCCGGCCTGCTGGAATATTCCGGTTACTCTTCAGTAAGCAGTGGAGAAGGAGTGGAATGCAGCTACTTCCTTACCACTCCATTCGAAATAGAAATACTGGACACCGCTCCCATCCGGTTCGACCCAGATACCCTGAGAGAGGGTGACCTGGATGAAACATTAAGGGATGCGGCGGGAAACGACATAAAATCCGCGGCCCTCCGTGCCCGGATTACAAACCATAGTCCGGTAGGTGGAGAATTGATGCTTATGGTCAGTGCAGACCTCTCCAGAACAGATCCCTTCGATACCACCGGATATTCAACCAACCGCCTGGAGTTCATTAAATCTGTCCGGATGGAACCCGCCCCCGCCGACCCCGCTACCGGCCTGGTGGAAGATGCAGTCATCTCCGAAACAGGATTTCCCCTGTCTGAGGATGAACTGAGAGTCTTTAAAACTGCCCCCCTGGTAACGGTATTCAAACTTACTCTGGAAGAGACGGGGGGGAGGGTAATCCTGTGTGGTAGCGACTATATAGAATTTTCAGGTGAAGTAGAGATGGAAATTCTGATAAAGGGAGAGGAATAGAAAATATGAAAAAGGCATGTATATATTTAATCAGCGTGATCATGGTTCTCTTAATCTGTCCTGCCCTCTACGGAGACGAAACCATAGACGGACGGTATCTGGGAATGGCCGGCAGTAATACCGCTACCGCAGAGGGGATGGAGTATCTGGGCGGCAATCCTGCCACCCTGGCTGCTGAGAAATCATTCGGTTTCGAGCTTCTGCTCATCTCGGCCAGAGTGAGGATGAACAACAACAGCCTGTCCATGAAGGAATATGACGACTACTTCACCACCGGGGACGAATTGTCCGGCGGCGAGATAGACCACCTGCTGGGCCATATACCGGACAGCGGACTGCGGATTGACGGATTTGCCGGAGTAAGGGCAATATCATTCTGCGCCGGACCACTGGGATTCGGTGTAACCGGCACCGGCAACGGATTCGCCACCCTCCCCCGGGAAGCGCTGGAATTCCCCTTCTATGGGAACAAGGAGATAAAGGAGCTCCGGTTCGACCAGCTGAAGGGAGAGGGCTGGAGTGGAATTGCCCTCAACCTGGGAGGAGCTAAAGTGCTGTCTGGAAAACCGGGAAAGGGTTCGCCCTTCCTTTCGGCCGGAGTGAATTTGAAATACATTTTCGGCTTAGCTTATGCGGGTATAGTTGAAGCGGGGGGAGGAATAGAAACCACCGAACAGTATATACTGGCGAATGGGAATATGCACCTCAGAACCAGCGAAGGTGGCAGTGGATACGCCGCCGATGCAGGGATGTACGCCAGAGTCTCGGATGGATGGTCTCTATCCCTTCACTGTAACAACCTGGTGGGAGATATCAACTGGGATAAAGATAACCAGATGTCGGTATATCAATTCAACTCCGACAGCCTGAGCATCCTGGGGGGAGAGGAGGCTGATATCTCCGACCAGGATACCACTTATTCCACAGAAGACTTTTCCACCGGACTCCCCCGTTCTATTAATCTTGCCGCTGCATACCGGGCAAATTCCCGGCTGGTTTTAACGGCATCCTGGCGGCAGGGGCTGGATGATAATCTGGGGAATACAGTAATCCCGCGCTTTGCACTGGGTGCCGAATATGCTCCCCTCTACTATCTTCCTTTGAGGATGGGAATCGCATTGGGTGGAAACGATACATTCGCCACCGGACTGGGGATGGGAATCAGGCTGGGATGCTGGCGGATGGACCTGGGCTACCTTAATCACAGCTTCGACTGGTTCAGAAACGCCAGGGGGGTGGATCTGGCGGTCACCTCTCATCTGAGGTTCTAACCTCCACACTGAGCGTCCCCCTGTTTACACTCCGGCGCAACCCTCGACAGTATAACGGGAGAAAAGGGCTATACCTTCCAGCCGGGTCCCTCATCAAATAGCTTTAATGACTGGATATCTTTTTGGATACTATAATGGAATAAACCTCCCATCTTTCAACAGAACGGAACTTTTAACCTCAATCCGTCAAAATCCTGGTGACCGGAACAGCGATTCTTTTCCTCCATACGCCAACCTGTCCGGATTATACCTCCTCTTATTACTCCACAACTGGTGGTGTTTACCAATTACAGAAATGGCAGAGAAAGTATCACCGGTTAGCCGCAAAGACAACCGGCATCAATGGTTTTATTGATGGATTGAGGTTAATACCTGCGAATTTTTCCAATTTTACATAATAATTATTTGCAATCATTACCAGCATGTAATAGTCTGCTTCCTGTGAGGCAAACTGGTATTTTTTTCTGAGAAATTCAAGGAGGTGCTGTCATGAACAGGATGTTACTTCTGTTTCTTTGCATCCTGCTGCTAATACCGGCCGGCGTGTATTCACAGTATCAGATTCCCGCCGGTACGTTCAGCTGCGGCGGCGGTGTGGGAAGCGGAAGTCATATTTCCAACCACACTGCCGGCCAGGCAGCGGTTGGAGGCATTACCGGCATATCCGGTTCCTACCGGGTGAAGTCGGGTTTCTGGTATCTGGCGGAGTTATCATCGGCGGTAGAGGTGGCAATCAAATCATTCCATGCCACCTATTCACCGGACAGGGTTGAGCTGGCCTGGAGTATTGCTCAGTCAGCTCAATTCGAAGGGTTCAACATCTACCGCAGAGAGGGGGAAGAAGGACCTTTCCAGAAACTCAACGGAGAGCTGTTACCCTTCGAGAACACCACCGCTTTTACTGATGAAACCGCCCTTCCGGGCAGAACCTACTGCTACCAGCTGGGAGCGGTGGAGAGTGATGGTGAGATATTCTCCGCCATGGTAACCCTATCGCTGCCACCCAAACCACTCACCCTCTATCAGAATCATCCCAACCCGTTCAACCCATCTACCACCATTGCTTACTTCCTGCCCCGGGATCAGTACGTGAATCTGTCTATCTATGATATCAGGGGCAGCAGGGTCACTACCCTGGTGGAGAGCCATCAGCAGGCCGGCCGGAAGGAGATTATCTGGAATGGCAGGAATAAGAATGGAGTACCGGTGAGTTCGGGAGTCTACCACTACCGTCTGGTCACCGGAAAGAAGACCATCACCAGAAAGATGGTGGTTATCAGATAGCAGGGTAAATTAGTAAGCGTTTTCCCGGTGAGAATTAACAGTAAGATGGAGGAAAGAAATGAATCGGAAAAAGTTAATGGCGGCTGCCATTATGGTATTGATACTGGCAACGGGCGCTCAAGCCCAAATACCTCAGACCCTTAATTACCAGGGAGTGTTAACCGATGCCAGCGGGGTGGTTGTTTCCGACGGAGATTACAGTGTGGAATTCAGTCTGTACACGGTAGCTTCGGGCGGTTCGGCAATATGGAGCAATACCAGGACTGTTTCAGTCAGCCACGGTATATTCAACGTCATCCTGGGTGAATCCGCACCCCTGAACCTTCCCTTCAGCACACAGTATTATCTGGGCATGGCGGTGGAGGGTGAGAGCGAGCTTGCTCCAAGAGTGCAACTCGCCGCTTCAGCATACAGCCTGAACTCCAGGGGGGTTTTCGGGGACTCCAACATCTTCCCCCATGCAGGCAAGGTGGGCATAGGCACCATGACCCCTCATGTGGATGCAAAGACCCACATTATGCTGCCCAATTCCGGCAACTTCGCAAATCTTATGATAGAGAGCCCGGCCAATGACGTGGGATATGGCATTGAATTTGTAAATCCCGACGGATCCTGGAAGGTGGGTCCGAATATAGGAAATTACAGCAATAATCATTTCAGAATATCGGGCCCCGGCTTGGGCCTGGACGATATGCTGGTAATGCTGACTACCGGAGAGGTAGGACTTGGCATTACCTCGCCGGCGGAAAAGCTGGATGTGGACGGGGGAGTTAAGATAGGAAACAGTACCGGCACCAACGAGGGAACCATCCGCTGGACCGGTAGTGATTTCGAAGGTTACAACGGCAGCTCATGGCAATCCCTTACCGGAGGAGGCGGCTCCCTGCCCTCAGGGACAGCCGGACAGACCCTGCGCCACAACGGAACCAGCTGGGTGGCCAACAGCGGAATCTACAACAACGGAACCTATATAGGAATAGGGGATGTAACTCCGGAGGCGAAACTCAATATCGGCGGGGGACAGTGGAATCTCAACGCTTCCGAGGGAGATTTCAAGATAGGTAACAGCACCTACAGGCTCAAGTTCGGCGTGGCCACAGGTGGCGGAGGCGCCGGAACAGCCGGGATACGGGCTCAGGGTGGAATGGCAAAGCTGATCATGGGGGCCGGCTCCAAGGAGGTGCTCCATGTGGACAGCACCGGTACGGTAAGTGTAGGAAGCGATTTGTATACCGGCAATCTGGAAATCTATCGTGAAGGTATATCCGGCTCCATGACGAATATCTATACCAATTCATATGGCGGCAATCTTAATCTGTACGACGAATCGGGCGGTTTAACCGCGTCAATGCAAGCGGATGCTAATGGTGAGGGTGGATATATATTTGCAGGAAGGGGGTCGGGGCTCACCGGATTCAGGGTAGACGGGAATTATAACGGAACGAATGAACCAAGTGTGAGTGTTATCGGCTCATCCCGGAGTGCCACATTCTATATGGGTTCATCAGGTAACAGTTCGGTACAGCTTCCCACCGATGCCATCTCCTCCGACGAGATGCTCGATGAAACGGGGGGAGTAAGCTACGAAGAGGGCAGCTCGTCGGTCCAATTGGCAAATACCGGATATACCACCATTGCCTCACAGACCATTTCCACCCCCTCTTCAGGATACGTCCTGGTGATAGGTACCACCCAGGCCTTCGCAGATCATACAAACGGAACCAGCAGCCAGGCTGATTTCGGTGTGTCATCCACAAGTTCATCCCTGCCAAACAACCAGGATGTTACTGTGTTGTGGCCTTCTGAATTACCCTCTTCGTCTTTGTACAGTATTCCTGTTACGGTTCAAAGTATCTTTGAGGTGGCCGGTGCGGGTGACTATACATTCTATCTGTTGGGCGATGAGATCTCAGCCGACTTTACCTGCTATGACATGCAGCTGTCTGTTATATACTTCCCCACCTCGTACGGGACCGTTATGTCACCGGCACTGACCGGAAATGTCCCTGATGATGAAGCAGCGCCGGTGAACGGTTTATCCGCAAGTTTCGTGGATAATCAGAAGATGGAGTCGGTGGAAGCCAACAACGCCCGGATCCGCAGGGAGCTGGAGGAGATGAGAAAGAGGATGGAAAAACTGGAGAGAATGGTGGGGCAGGAGAACAGATAGATAATAGAACCGGCCATAAATCCGGCAGGATAAAAAACGGGGCGGTTTTCCGCCCCGTTTGATTAACATATAGTATTCACAGAAAACCAGCGTCTGATCTGCAGGAATATTACCCGCCTGATTTTTATTGAAATATTTCCGTGGAATTATAACTCAACCACAGCTTGCCCCGGGGATAATTTTTACTTATTATTTATCAATAAATTACATATGAGGATAAGGATGTCATCGATCAAGCAACTGAAAGAAGAAAGACCCCGGTTGGCCAGTGTTATCCTCTGGACACTGGCAGTGGTAATAACCCTGCTCTGTTTTGCCTATCAGAACAGAACCGGTCCCACCTATCCCCTGGAGGGAAGTGTTAAGACCCCATGGGGCAGGATCAGTTTCAAGTTTCAGCGCTCCCAGACGATCGGCGAAGATCTCAAGATTGTGCTGCGACGGCCGGTGCCGCAGGATGTTACCGGACAGGTAATGTACCGCCGCTATAAGTCACATGATGACTGGTCGGTGGTGAGTATGAAGAGGGGCAGTTTCGGTTTCACCCGCCGGGGGGAAACCGAATGGGTGGAAGGGCCGGGCGCAGAACTTCCCAGCCTCCAGACCCGGGCTGGAAAGTATGAATATTATGTATATATTGCCGGTCCGGGGAAACCTCCCGTATCGGTAACCGGTGACGAACCGGTCTATGCCCGCTACAAGGCGCCGGTGCCCCGGTGGGCTTTATTCTCACATATCCTGATCATATTTGCCTCAATGACCCTGGCCATGCGCACCACCCTGGAAGCCCTGACAGACGGGAGCTACCGGTGGATGCTCTGGGCTACCACCGTCTCCCTGATCCTGGGGGGATTCATATTCGGACCACTGGTACAGTGGCACGCCTTCGGGGTATGGTGGTCCGGAATACCTAATGGATATGACTGGACCGACAACAAGGTACTTATCGAACTGGCATTCTGGATGATTGCCCTGGCGGCAAACCGGGGGGAAAGACGCAACCGCTGGACCATTTTTCTTGCCGGGGTGGTGACCGTGATGGTCTACTTTATTCCCCACAGCCTGTTCGGATCGGAATACAACTTCCGCAGCGGTACCGGCCGGGGAACCTCCGGCCAGGCTTGATTGCAACCTTACAGAGGGAGAAACATGTTAAGGATAACCTCGATACTCACAGTAGCGGCGGTGGTGGTGATGCTTATTGCCACCCCGGCCTTCTCCGCCGAACCACTTACCACCGCAGAGAAATCGGATTACACCCGCACCTCACTCTACCCGGAGATCATGGAATTTCTGCATCAGGTGGCCAGAGGCTCCGGCCAGGTAAGAATAGCAACCATGTGCCAATCCACCGAAGGGAGGGATATCCCCCTGGTGGTGATCAGCAGTGAGGGGATCGCCACTCCCTGTGAACTGAGGATGACGGGCAAACCATGTGTGCTTATCCAGGCCAATATCCATGCCGGAGAGGTGGAGGGGAAGGAAGCATGCCTGATGCTGATCAGGGATATCGCTGCCGGCAAGACGGAAGGTCTGCTCACCAACCAGGCGATTCTGGTCATTCCCGATCTCAATGCGGACGGGAATGAGAAGCTTTCCCAGGAAAACCGCCGGGACAACGGTCCCCCTCTGGCAGGTACCCGTGCCAACGGACAGAATCTCGACCTCAACAGGGATTATCCCAAACTCGATTCCCCCGAGATAACCGCACTGGTGGATTTGCTGAACCGCTGGGATCCGGTACTGATGATGGATATGCATACCAAGAACGGCTCCTATCACCGGGCTCCGGTAACCTATACCACCGTTATAAATCCCAACTCACACCCCCTCATCAGGGACTACATGTGGGAAGAACTGTTCCCCCGGGTGAAGAGAACCATGAAGGAGGAGTTCGGATATCTGGCCATGCCATACGGCAACTTCAAGAACAGGCTCGACCCCCGGGAGGGATGGAGAAATCATGCGGTGGCGGCACGGTACGGCTCCAACTATGTGGGACTGAGAAACCGCTTTACCATACTGGATGAGAACTATCCCTATGCAGACTTCAGGACCAGGGTTCTCTCATCCTACTCATTCATCAGATCGGTTCTGCGTTTTACCAACCGGAATATCGGCGAGATGGAGAAGGTCATAAGACTGGCAGACAGGGAAACAGCGGAACAGTTTCACCGGGGTGACTTCGCATTGGAACACCGGATGGAAGAGCTGTTCGACCTCACAGTCAAAAGTTACCGGTTTATCAACCAGAAGATCCCCCCCGAAGAGATGGACAGGTATCCACCCTGGTTCGACGGATACCTGGTAAAAAAGACCGATCAAGAAAAGGACTACCGGGTTCCCTACATAGCCAGGGCTGTCCCCGCCCGCACGGTAGAGATTCCGGAGGGGTATATCATTCTTCCCAGTCAGAGCGAGATCGCAAGCCTGCTCAGAAAACATGGGATAACAGTGGAGAGAATAAACAACCGGATCGATACTGCCGTTGAGAAATATGCAATCAGTCAGGTGGAGCTCTCCGACCGGCTGTATCAGGGTCATGTGCATGTGGAGGTTACCGGGGAATATCAGACAGAGGAAGTTACCATCCCTGAAGGAGCATACTATATCTCCATGAAACAGCCCCTGGCCAGGGTGGCCGCCTTCCTGCTGGAGCCTGAATCGGACGACAGCCTGCTGAGGTGGGGATTTTTCAACAAGATACTGGTAAAGCAGTGGGGCAGGAACCGGCCGAACCTCTATCCGGTCTACCGGGCCGATGGCATTGAGGACCAGCTTGAACTGGCCCTCCCAACACCCCAACGGTGAAGCATGAATTCACTAAAACCACTTCGTGACGGGCCTTAGGGGTACTCATCCAGAGGCTGTAATAATAGCCGAATTGTATAGTGCTCAGCTTAGTAAGCTCAGGGCAGGTTTTGTTTACCCGTCATCCTGGCGCCGGAACACTACAGCGGCATAAACAATGCGGCGAGTGCATATGTCATTTTTAATTTTATTCAAAAACTGATGGTGCTGCATCATTCCACAGTAAAATGGGAATTCCGCACCCATAAACCAGGAGAAAAATCTCCTGTCAGACTGTTTCTTTATTCCTACCATTAATTCCCTCTATCAGATTATACAGAACCGGTACCACCACCAGGGTAAGGGCTGTGGAAACCAGCAGCCCGCCGATTATTGCCCAACCCAGGGGTCCCCACAAATCACCACCTCCCAGGGTAAGGGGCAGAAGACCGCTTATGGTGGTAGCGGTGGTTAGAATTATGGGGGTGAATCTGGTTTCACCCGCCTCGGTAAGGGCCTCTTTAAGATTCTTCCCCTCCTCTCTCAGCTGGTTGGTGTAAACCACCAGTATGATGGAGTTGTTCACCACAATACCCATCAGGCTGGCCAGACCTATAAAGGCTGAGAATGATAAGGTGTATCCGGTTATCAGAAGTGCCAGCACCGAACCTATCACCGCCAGGGGAATGGCCATAAAAACTATCAGGGGTTGTTTGAAGGAGCGGAACTGAAGTACCAGCACAGCGAATATGGAAAGCACCGATATGATTATTGCTCTGGTAATTCCGGCAAAGGTCTTTCCCCTCTCCTCCATCTCACCCCCCACACTGTAACGGTAACCCTCCGGCCATTCGTAGCGGTCCAGCCGTTCCACAACCAATCTGGTGGCCCGGTCCACCGAGTATCCCCTCTTCATGTCCGCCTTGATCATCACATAACGCTCCAGATCATAGTGGCTCACCTCGGTGGGAGCGGACTTGAACTCAAGGGTGGCCAGTTCCCTCAGGGGAATCTGTGCTCCCGACCGGGAGGGAACCATTATCCGGTCGAAATCCTCCGGCCCCGGTATTCCTTCCAGGGAAAGCCTGAGAACAATGTCATACTCATCCCCTCTGGAATCACGGTAGCTGGCAACCGCCCTGCCGGCCAGGGCGGTACGCACCGTCCGGTCAATGTCTACCGGCATTACCCCCAGCATGGCTGCCCTGTCCCGGTTTATGGAGACACTCAGATCGGTTTTGGTGGTTTTGAGCGGATTATCGATATTAACTGTGCCCGGAGTGGTACGAATAATTTCCTCCACATCAGCAGCCAGTTGCTTCAGAACCCTCAGGTCATCACCAATAAGCCTTATCACCACCGGAGCCTCAAGGGGGGGGCCCTGTTCGAACTCCTTGACCTCTATCCTGGCTCCCGGGAAGGAACCGAACTCCCCCCTCAGTTCTTCAATCAGCTCCTGCATACGTTCCATACCTATATCCCTGAGCCTGACAAAAACCTGGGCGAAGTGGCTCCTGGTCCGGGGTGAAAACATATTATAATATATCCTGGGATTACCATGCCCCACATTGGTGGAATAATGATCTATCTCAGGATGATCATCCAGCACCGACTCCACATATCCTGATATTTCATCCGTTCTTCCGATGTTGGTACCCTTGGGCGCCCATACATCCACCAGCAGCTGCATCTTTCCAGACTTGGGAAACAGGCTGAACCCGACCACCGGGAGCAGGGACAGGCTTATCAGAAAGACAACCAGAGCTACCGCAAGAACAGTTTTTGGTTTGCCCAACGCCCCTGAAAGGATCCTGCGGTAACGGTTCTCTATAAATCCATCCAGCAGCCTTCTGGTCCTGCTTACCCGGACAGGTCCTACCCTTCCCAGGAAACGTCCGGCCAGATAGGGTGTAAAGGTAAGGGCCAGAAGCAGTGAAGCTGATAAGCAGTATATTACACTCAGTGGCATACTGCGCATGAAATCGCCGGCCATACTCCTGATCATAGCCAGGGGAGTGAATGCCAGTACGGTTGTGGCGGTAGCACTCACGATGGCCCATCCGATCTGGCTGGTCCCCTTTACCGCCGCATCGAAGTTTCTGTATCCCCTGTTATGGAAGCGGGAAACGTTTTCCACCACTACTATGGCATTGTCCACCAGCAGTCCCAGGGCTATTACCAATCCTACTATAGTCATCTGCTGGATACCGAATCCGCTCAAGTCCACAAAACCCACCGCAATTACTATGGAGAATGGTATGGCGGTCATGACAATCCCGGCCGCCCTCCCTCCCAGAGCCAGCAGGATGACTATACCTACCAGGATAACACCCTGGATGAAATTCCGGAAGAAGCCCCACAACCGGTTGGAAACACTATCCGACTGATCCATCACTGTCTCAAGTGCGATACCGCCGTGAAGGCTGCCACGGAACTTTGCCAGGGTGGATTTAATCCCCTCCATCACATTATAAATATTGGTGTCTTCCTTCTGAGACATGGAGATAAAGACCGCTCTCCGGCCATTGAACCGGGCAATGTAGTTCTGGTCCTCATAATCGAACTCGACCTCTGCCACATCATCGAGATATACCACCCTGCCCCTGCCTGTGGAAATAACCGTTCTCCTGATATCTTCCAGAGACTGATAATCTCCGCTGGTATGCAGGCTGAATTTCCGCGGCCCTGCTTCCACCGTACCCCCCGGTATATCCGCACTGGTTGCTCTTATGGTTCCCTCTGCCTGGTCCAGTGAAATCCCCATGGCAGCCATCCTCTCAAGATCCAGCGAGACCCTCACCTCCCTGAGGGGGCAGCCATCAATCTCTATGTTCTGCACACCGTAGAGTGGTTTAAGCAGATCCTCCAGCCTTTCCGCTTCATCTCTGAGCTCACTGTAGGGTGCGGTATCCGATACCAGAGCCAGCTGCATTATCTTGGTATTGGTTATGGACCACTTTACCACCTCCAGGCTGTATATATCTCCGGGCAGATCCTCCCGGACCCTGTTCACCTTCTGAGTAACATGGGAGTATTTCTCCTCCGAATCGCTTCCCACTTCGAATTCTATATCTATGATTGCCAGCCCGTCCTCGATGGAGGATTTTATGTAAATAAAGTCTTCCAGTTCATTCAGCGCCTTTTCGATGGGGTCCACCACCAGCTGTTCCAGGTCGACCGGATTAGCCCCGGGGTAAACCACCACCACACTTGTACCGGCGGGATATACCAGGGGATCCTCCGATCTGGGCATGGTAAAGAAGGAAACCACCCCGGAAATTACCAGAACGGCTATAACCACCAGGGTAAACTGATGGTTCCGAATGGCCAGGCGGGGCAGTTTCATTCCACCACCTCCACTCTGTTTCCATCGGTAAGGTAGGGAGCACCTTCGGTTACCACTATAGCCGGCTCTTCGATATCAGCTCTGCCGGCAACCATGTCGCCGCTGAAGGAAATTATCCCCACCTCAATCCTCTTGACCATGTTTCTGTCTTTCTCAAGAAGATACACGGATCCCCGGTCCCCCTCCGCCTCCACCAGAGAGGAGACGGGAAACAGAAAAGCACTGACCCGGCGGGAGGGAAATATCAGAACCTTTGCGGTGAAACCGGATGCAAACCTGTCTCTCCCTGCGTTCAATGTTAATTCGACTTCGTAAGTGCCGGTACGGGGACCGGCATAGCGGGAAATCCTGGTAACCCTGCCCGGAAATTCTATTCCCCTCCAGGCATCCAGAGTAACAGATGCTGAATCTCCCGGCTCTATGCTTACCAGATCACGGTCGGTCACCCCCACCCTGACCTTCCATCCCTCCCGCTGAGATCCGAACAGGAATACCGGCATACCCGACGAAACCAGTTCATTCTCCTGAGCCAGCCTCTTTAATATCCTTCCTCCGGCCGGAGCCTTTATTCTGGAATGCTTCATATTGAACCTGGCCCTTCTCAGATCAGATGACGCTACCTCCAGAGCAGTCCTGGCATTCTGAAGTTGTTCCAGGGTAGCCACGCTGTCGGAGTATAGATTCTCCACCCTTTGTAAATCCCGTCTGGCCTTCTCCCAGGCACTCTCCGACTGCTGAAGCAGAGCCTTCATCTCCGAAAGATCGAGCCTGGCGAGTATATCCCCATTCATTACCTCATCACCTTCCTCCGCAAATATCCTGCTTATAAATCCGCCGGTCTTGAAGGAGAGCTTCATCTCCGCAGATGAAACCAGCACTCCACTGGTTCGTACCGGAGTGGATATCTCCCTTCTCATTACCGTATCCACCTTGACCTTAACCGCAGCGGCCGGTTCATCCTCCCCGCATTTCTCACCGCAACCCTGCAGCAGAAGTGCGGCCGCAAAAAGACAGACAAACATCCTGGTCATGCCTAATCTTCCCTCTTTCAATTTTATCTCCTCGGCAATTTTATTGGGTAACCTTTCCATGCTAATCCATTGCAGCAGCTCTCTCGAATTCAGCACATCTTATATGAAAATCATAAATCGCTATTATCCTCTCTATCTCCGCTCCGGTCAGAGTGGTGCGGTAATCCAGATACTCGATCTGGGGTGACATCCCGTTCTGGTACTTCTTCTTTACTATGGCAAAGGACTTCCCGGCACTCTCCACCCTGTCCCTGCTTTGCTGAATCGCTTTCCTGGCAACCTGCATATTCCTGAATGCCTCCTTTACCTGCATGATTATCCGCTGGCGGGTCTCCTCCAGCTCGGCCTGGTACATCCTCTTCTCCAGCAGTGCCTGATCCCTCCTGGATTTTCTCTGAAAGCCGTCGAACAGGCTCCACTCCAGAAGGAGGGATCCCATCCAGAAGTCATCCTCCCCGGTAAAACTGTATTCCTCACCCTGAATGCCGTAATCGAATGCAAAAAACACCGAGGGCAGATACCGGGAGGTAGAGAGACCTATCCTGTTCCGGGCAGCCTGGATTGCGTGTTCCAACCCCTTGAGCTCTTCCCTCCGCCGGGCAATCCCGGCCACATTCCCATAATCTTCAGGTACTCTTTGAATTCCGGCACCCCTTACCTCTCTTTTTAGGCCGGATTCATCCCTGCCGGTAATACTGTTGAAAAAACCAACCAGACTGCGGTAGTGACTGCTCACCTCCAGCTCCCCCGAGGGTTCCCGGATGGCCTGATCCTGATCCCGGTTGAGCAGGAAATTAAAATATGAGGCTGAAAGTTCTACATTTTTTTCCGCCTCAGTTAAATCCTGATCGTGCCCGCTCAATTCCACCCTGGCCCTGAGTATTACCTCTCCTGTGGCCTTTCCATTCTTCACCAGGGATCTGCTGACCCTTAGGTTTTCCTCTATCAGATCCCTGGTCTTCTCCAGCAGTTCCAGTATCCGCAATGATCGAAGGTAGTTAAAATAGGCCCGTTTGATATCCTCTGCCAGCTGCCGGCGGTAGGCGTCCCGCCGGGCCTCTCTGGACTCCGCCACATTCGACCTTATCCTGTAGTTATAGTAAATGGAAGGCTCGAAAATGGGTTGAACCAGGTGGAGTTTGGTCTCCTGTTCCTCCTCCCTGAGGAAGGGTATGGTTTCATTTTCCAGCACCGGAAAATCGCGGGGCGGCATTCCCTCCGCCTGCAGCAGCTGATTGAGTGTGGAATACACCGGGTTGAGCAGGTCGCCCACCGGAAACTCGATTATCCTTCCTCCCCCCGCCCGGCTGTACCTGGCCCTTATTCCCAGGGTGGGCAGGAACATGCCCCTGGCCTCCGACAGTGCTTCCATACTCTGCTGGAAAGAGAGCTCCCTTCGCTTGAGAGCCAGGTTATTTTTAAGGCCCTCCTCCACATAACTCTCTATAACCGGATCCTGGGCGAAGGCCTGAACCGGCAACAGAATAAATAATGTTAAAAACAGCTTTCTTATCATTGCGTTCTCCTAAATACCTGCATTCTATTTCCCCCTATGTAAACTTCTTTCTGTACATGCATAAGATCCGGATACATCCTCTCACTAATAATGCTTAAGCATTTCTATGGTCTGCTCCATGTGACAGGATAGAATTTCATCTGCTGAAATACCGAACATTGATTCAAATGCTCTTCCCTTCTTGAAAGCAATCTGCAATACTCCGGTCATCTGGCCCCACAGAAGTATGGAGGTCTTTACCGGATGAAGGCCCGGTTTGACGGAACCATCCTCTATTCCCCTTTTTACCGCCTCTATAACATGTACCAGGGGATTATCGACAGGAAGTTTCTCAGCGCTGTGACCCTCCAGACGTATCAGGGCATTGAAATAATCGGGATATTCTCTAAAGAAGGTGAGATAAGCCTCACCTATAGCCCTGACCTTATCTATTCCCCTATCCTCTCTCTCCAGCGCTTTCCCGAACAGGGAGCTTAATATACTCAAGCCCCTCATTATTATGGAGTTATAGATATCAAACTTGCTGTCGAAATAGATATATATGGTACCCTTGCTTAATTCAGCCTCCCGGGCAATGGCATCCACGGTAGCATTCCGGTATCCCCTGGAGAAAAAAACCTTCTCTGCCGCATCCACTATTTCGTTCCTTCTTCTCTCCCTCTCCCTCTCCCTTCTTTCCTCTATACCCATTTCTGATTAACCCCGCTTAATGTACCGAAAAAATCTTATTAAACTCTCGTTTATTCTATGACTATTAGTCATATTTTATACCATAGTGTAACACCATAAATATAAACAAGCAAGCGAAAAATTAATAATATCTATAACCGCTTATTAATAAAATAGATAAGTAAGCTAAAAGGCGCCCGGTGTGAATTGCTCGATTCGAATAATGATGAATGAAAGCCTCAATTTAAGCCAGGCCAACAAACCGGAAAAATTACTAGACAGGCGGTTGTTCCACTCATGAAAATCCGCAAACAGGTTAAAAAGACTTAAAATTGTGCCACCGTACCGCTTTGAATTTCAAGACGGCTACCTGGTTATGGACCCAGTATCAATAAATAGCGATTTTCACTCCTGGGAGCTCTCTTTCAATTCCACAGCTACCACCCTGTTATCCATAAAGGTGGGGATGAGTATGATATTTTCATCCACCATGAATTCTATATCAGCCGAATTTACCTTCTCTCCGCTGGTATCACGGAGGAGAGTAATGGTTCCATCAGGGCAAACCAGCCTGGTCTTTCCCCTCCAGTCGGAAATTATAAAGTTCCCCTCTCCATCCATCTCAATCCCATCTATTCCTGAGCCCACATCCGCTATCAATTCCACCGATTTATCATCGATATTCACTCCTATAAGCTTCCCCTCCCCGGAATTGCCCACTACCAGAACGCTGTCATTTACATAAAGTCCATTGGGCCGGTTCAGCTTATCCCCCTTCATCCACACCTCTATCTCACCATCTTTGAGCCGGTATATTACACTGTTCTCTCCCGAGCTGTCGGATATATAGACATTCCCCTCTGAATCGATATCAATATCATTCAGAAATCTTGCCCCTGCTGCGGGGTAGCGTTCCTTAATCTTTCCTTCACTGATATCTATCTCAACTACTTCATCTATGTTGGTTACATAGAGCTTTCCCCCCCATATCCCCATCCCCTTGGGCGCATCCAGTCCATCCACCCATTTTAGCTCCATAACCTCACCCTCAGGTGTAACCATGGATATAAATCCATTACCATCCTTTCTGGTAGCCCTACCATTGATATTGGCAACGTATATCCGGTCATTGTCGCTATCGTACTTGACCGATTCAGGTATCCTGAATACCTGCCCGGTAGCCCATCTTTCCTCAACCACAAAGCTGGCTCTGGAATCTCCCTCCCCCTCACAGGCTGCAACCATTACGGCCAGAGAAGAGATCATCAGGGATAACACTGTCAGAGCAATTATCTCCCTCTTCATGGATAGTCCTCCTTTACTCACCGGATAAAGGTGGCGAATATATCAAATGATGAAAAGTCACTCATTTTATTCCCCTCCCCGCAGATATATGAACATCTACCACCTTTTCTGCAGAAATCGAACTATAAAATAATTATTCGACCCCCTGCTTCTTTTCCCCTACCCTGCTCTTTCTCAGAATAACCTCTCCCAGCTCACAACCGCAGTCTCTTGCTATAACCGGGCATTTCACCAGGAAGAGAAAGTAGATCGGACCGGGCTCGCCGGAGAGGGCCTCGAAGTTACCCTGCCCCTTGCTTATTATCACATCGGCATCACGGAAATGCCGCAGAAACTCCTCTGAACAGAGGGAAAGCACAGTTCCCGGTGCATCCGAACCGGAAGACATCACATCCGCTACCCCGTCTATTCCACAGAAGAGGGCATCCTCGATAAGTGCATCATTTATTATGGGTTTCTCCTTGACCGCATATATTATCTCCCTGTCCCCATCCATCCTGTCGATCTCTTCGATCAGCACCCTGTCGAAAACGGTCTCTCCCGCATTATCTGCCAGATACACTACCGACCGGGCCTCCTTCAGATCACTCCTGAAGGTGTCATAATCGAAATCTTCCCCCCGTTCCCGCTTTATGGATTTCTCTTCCCGGGATAGAATACCGGAGAGCTCTCCCTCCAGATCTATTCTGTCTCTGGAGACATAATCTATGATATTGCCGGCAATGGAAAGTTCCACCGCGGTAAGCAGGCGGTCGGGTGAACCCTCCACCCTCTGTCTAAGCACAGGCAGCAGTTCCATGGCCATCCGGTTGCTCTGAAGCTTCTCCTCCCGGTAGGGGTCTGCTTCCCCGGTCCTCTTACGAATAGTCCCGTAGATATTACTGGCCATCTCCACCGGGGGTTTGGACAGTGGAAACCGTGGAATGATCACGGCCACCTCATCCAGAATCGCCTTCTGCTCCTGTTCATCCGCACCACTCTTTCTGGCCGCCACCAGGGCCTGTTTATAGAAACATGGGATACAATCCAGATATGTTTTCATGTATAAATCACCTCTGTTGCCTTTCTCTGTCCGTTACTTCCTGGTTGAACCGGAACAATCCTGTTTACATATATGTATATACCTCTGTTACTGTTTCATCCAGCATCTGAAGCCAGGAATACAAATCAAACAAAATCGCCTTCCGGCTCAAATCCTTTCCGGGACCGGCGGATTTCTTACTATTTCATCGTAATAAATTTGATCGATAAACCGTCCCGGCAGAAATTAATTGACAAGCAGCCGGAGAATCTACAGGTCCTCCCACTTGATTATTTCATCCCTCCGGATATTCCTGTTTATTCTTCTCCCCATCACCTTATCCAGATCGGCCGGTGATATCCCGGTGCCGGGCCTCTTGAAGGAGATCCTGTCACGGGTTATTTCATCACCCTTCTTCATATCCACCTCCGCTACTATACTGCGGCGGGCGTTTGTCCTGGAATCCCGTTCGCACTCCAGGGGATGTTTATAGTGCTCTCCTCCGATACTGTTTAACAACTCCAGATTACTCCGGAACCTCTTTAAATCCTCCGGATCCATGGCATGGTAGTGATCATTCCCCCTGAGATTCTTATCCAGGGTGAAGTGCTTCTCTATCACCGTAGCTCCGAAGAGATATGCAGCAGTCACTACCAGCATGGCCTCATCCGGCCGGGTATGATCTGAGAACCCCAGCAGATAACCGGGGAACACCCTTCCCAGGTGTTTGATCATATTCAGATTTGCATTTTCATAACCGGTGGGGTAATCCAGCACACAGTGCATTATACAGATCTGATCATTCCCCGCTTCCCGCACTGTATTGACAGCATGTTCGATCTCACCCAGGGTGGCAGCACCGGTAGAGAGGAACACCGGTTTGCCCTTCCCGGCAATATGCCGGATAAAGGGAATATTGGTCAGATCCGAAGATGAAACCTTATATACCGGCATCAATTCATCCAGGTAGTCCGCCGATTCGAAGTCGAAGGGGGTGGACATGAATATGATACCCCTGTCCCTGCAATAATCAGCCAGCCGGCTGTATTCCTCCCGGCCGAATTTGTCGAACTTCCGGAACAGCCGGTACTGAGTCTCGGTGGGTTCTTCATTCCTGTCCCAGTAGGCGGGAGAATCCCTGGAAGCTATCCGGTCAGCCTTGTATGTCTGAAACTTGACTGCATCCGCTCCCCCCTCCTCAGCCCGGTCTATCATCATTCTGGCCGCCTCAAAGGGCTCGATACCCTCTTTCCGGGCTATGTCATAATAGTTAACTCCGATCTCAGCGATAATGAAAGCCCGGCCTGCCTCCTTAACTTCCTGATAAAGTCCCATTTTTCAGCTTTTCATCCCTTCTGAATAGATCCGGTACTTCTTGAAGATTATCTCCAGGATATTATCCACACCCGATTTCAGATCATTGTTCAACATAAGCCGGCTGCACTTCCTTCTCAGGCCGAAATCATTGATCAATCTCATCAGGGTATCCTCTATCTCCTCATCCGGCACCTGGTAGCCCAGCTTAAGATTGATAATCCCGTTCTCCGAACCGGCGAAGGTATGTCTGAGCTCACGGTTATTCTGGGCCAGCACCACGGTGGGAGTACCCATGGCGGCCAGCTCGTAGACTGTTCTTCCGGCGGAGGTAAAGGCGATGTCGGCATCCTTCATATACCTGCTTATCCGGTTTACATTCTGCCTGATATCAATATCGATATCCATCCCCTCCATCTCCCTTTTGAGCTCTTCCACCCGGGGATAACCCAGCCCCAGAATCACCACCACCTTAACCTTCAGGCCCAGCCCGGCGATAAGAGAAATAATCCTGCCGGTATAGTCATGAGAGTCGGTACCGCCGAAGGTAATCAGTATCTTCTCAACTTCCGGCCGGAGCCTGTTTCTGCCGGCGTAGTGAAACTCCTCTCTCAGACAGTAGTAATCCTTCCCCCAGTAGTGATTATCCAGAAGATACTTCTCTTCATACAGGGCATTTATCACGATATCGGCATATTTAGCCCCCTCCCCCATATCCTCGAAATTAACGGTAAAGCAATCTGCCTCTTTAAGCCTCTCCATATATTCGTTGGTGGTGTCCAGAATATCATTGATAATAATATGGGGTGAGAACTGATCCACTATATCCATGAATTCACTGTCACTCCCGAATTCCCTGACCGGATAATTTTTCTCCCTGATCAGATCAATTCCCATCCGGTGTTCCTTCCTTGAAACAAACAGCAGCTGATGATCAATCAGCCTGTTGGCCAGCAGCAGGGTTCTGTAGATGTGCCCCAGGCCAATCTCCCTGTACCCATCCACCCTTATCAATATCTTCTTTCTGGTCAAATATTTCTCCGCTACCCATAGATCGGTTACATCGTCTATATCCACTGCCTCCCGTTCCGGTATCTCCAGCAGGTCCACCTTCTCCCCGAACCTGCTCTGGCTGGTTATACACTCCCTCCTGGTTATCATCATCCCGCCGGTCTCCACATAATTGGGGGGCAGATACTGCCTGTTCACTCTCTTCCTATATCTGGGTATATACTCCCCACCCTTTTCGGTCCAGGAGAGGTGAGGGCGATTGACCACAGTCAGCATGGTGTCCACCTGATTGTCTGCAAATCTCTCCAGACCTCTGTCGATGGTCAGTGGGGAAAGGAGGGGAGAAGTCGGCTGTATGGTCAGCACGATCCCGTACTCCCGGTTTTTCACCTTCTCGAATTCCCTGACGGTATAATCGACCACCGGATCGAGGGGAACCTCATCCCCGGCCAGCCGGGCCGGACGGATCAACACCTCGGCACCGGTGATTTCGGCTATGTGAGAAATTTCGTCATCCTCTGTGGAAACAACCACCTGATCGATATAGCTGCTTCCCAGACAGTTCTCTATGGAGTAGCTGATCAGGGGGTTGCCGGCCAGCAGTCTTACATTCTTGCGGGGAATTCCCTTGGAGCCTCCCCGGGCCGGTATTACAGCCAGCACCCTTTGGTCTCCTATACTCATCTCACTCCCTCTTCCGGATTATTTACAGATCCGGCCGATCCATATAATAAACCTGCTGTCATCTTATCAGCAACCTCCTTATCTGTCTGGTAAACAGCACTAACACCCCTGCAGCCACCAGCACCAATTTCACTACAACCATTATCCACATGCTGTCTATAAAGGTTCTCACATAATAATAGATCAATATCAACAATATTATTTTGCCCAGATTGGGCAGCAACACCTTCAGGCTGGTTATCCGCTCCGGTTTTATCAGATACTTTACGTTGAGGAAATGGAACACGAACAGGAAAAAGTATGAAATCAGGGTTGTCCATGCGGCGGCCAGGTATCCGAACCTGGGAATCAGCAGGTAGTTGAGCCCGATATTAATGCCTCCCGCTACCACCGTTATGATGGCAATAAGATATGTTTTCTTATAATAGTGACAGTAATTTACATACATGGTATAGAGAAAAAGGAACACAAAGGAGATAACCACCACCGGTACCACCTCCAGAGAGGCATAGTACTCAGGGTCGGCCATTAGCATAACTATCTCTCTGGAGAAGAGCACCAGAACCAGTGCCAGCAGGTATACCAGTATGGAGTACTTTCTGGCCAGCCTCTCGATATCGGGATATTTTCTGTTGTTCATCTTATCATAGAAAATGGGCTGCCAGGCCTTAAGCGCCCCCATGGTGATTATATTCTGAATCATCCCTATACGGTAGGCGAATGAATAAAGCCCGGTCTCCCTGTTGCCAATCAGCTGATTGATAATAACCTGATCGAAACTCTTAAGCACATAGGCGGATAGAAGATGAAACACTATGGGTATGCCAAATACCATAGAATACTTTATGTACCTAAAGTTAAACCTGACCCTGGATATTTTGAATATATAGAATATGGCGTAGCAGAACAGCCCGAATTCCACGATCAGCCGCCCCCAGGCCTTGCCGTAGTATCTCTTCTCCTTAAGCATCAGGGTAATAACAATGGATATTGCCAGAAATACTATCGACTTGATTATGTTTATTCTGGCTATCTTCCCGCTCTGCATGGAGGCCCTGAGATAGGCCAGCAGTATGTTGAGGAATACACTGGAAAAGACCGCACCAATCCCCAGATAGATAACATTGACCGGGATCTGGAAGAACTTTACCAGCCAGCCACTCAGCAGAAAGAGGCTCAGGCTTACCACCAGCCCCCATCCCAGCACAAAAAGCACAATGCTTCCGTAGTACTGGTCGAAGTCATCTGTCTTTTCGAAATAGTACCTGGTAACAGCCCCCCTCACACCCAGGCCGGCCACTATGGAGAAGATGGAAACAAAAGAGGTAAATATAGCCAGCACACCGTACTCCTGGGGGACAAGTAACCGGGTAAAGATCGGTATGCTCACGAAGGCAAGCCCCTTGGAAAACAGATCGGAGGAGACATAGTTCTTGGAATGGCTGATGAATCCGAAGAAGTCCTCGCCAAAATTTCTCTTAAGGAACCGGCTTGCTTTTTCTTTCACTGCTACCACGATTCCTGTCTGTGATTGGAGAATGAATAATCCGGTCCGTCCAGCCGCCTGATCTCCTGAACCATCCCCGGTATTACAAAGGAATCATAGATATTATACTGATGATCCAGGATATACAGATACCCCTTTGCCCTGGTTCTGTTCTTCCGCTCGGCATACTCTGAGCCCCCCATCAGAATCAACCGGTGGTCCATAGCCAGTCCCCTGGTAAAGTGATCCCCCACAAAGACCTCCTCCCCGTCCACCCTGAGGGAATTATGCATGGAATCACAGAGAAATTTCCTGTCCTGATGGATAATAATGTTGTGGGCATTGGAAGAATCGGTGCCTATCCTCTCCACCACCCGGAAGTCCCCGTCCAGAACCAGTATCTCGCTGTTGCGGCCCGTCTTGGTAGTCTCGTTATGACAGACTATATAGATATAATCTCCATGTTCATATATCGAATTTATATGGGCATAGTTCTCCGACTTTCTACCCCTTTCCAGCCGTCCCACCGGATAATACTCATTATAATCCATATTGGAGAGGTCATACTCCAGGATCCTGTTATTGTAGGTATCCGCTATATACAGCAGATCGCCTATGAAATCTATCTGATGGCAACCGGGGGAAAGTCCCCGGATCAGCTTCTCCCCCCTGCCGGCGGGACGGTTCCGGCTGTCCATATTGAATCTGATAACCCTCCCGGTAAAATTTCCGATTCTTTCGAAGAGATAGATTTTGCCCTGGTGTAAGGTTATTCCGTAGTACTGGCCGGGCAGCAGGTGAAATAATCTTCCGCCATCCAGAAGATACAATCCCCTCTTGGTAGCCACCAGATACAGGCCCTCTATCTCCCTGCCGGCCGGTCCTGGCAACTCCCGGTATTCCATCCTGATGTTCCGGTACGAATAGAGTCGGTCCTTCAAGGGGATAAGTAGCTTTTTGACCCTGGCCAGGAATTTGCTCATCTAATCAAATGATCCTTTCCTGTTTCAAAGGTGGCGTAGGGTTTCAGAGCTGTAAGTGTCTCTCATATCATTTTTGCCGGAATGATCAAAATATCTTCCCGGATTTTCAATCAGGAATTCCTGCCGGAATCCCATATGGATGTATCCAGCCCGGTTATTTCCGCCAGCTCTTCGTTGTATGGCTGGAAGTACCGGCTCAGGCTGCTCTTCAGATCTTCATCCATCTCGGGATACCCCGGAACCTTTTTGATATTGGCCTTCTCTACCAGCTTATACAGGAATGAATTACCAAAAACCCTCCTGGCCAGCCACTGCAGCGTTACACTCCCGGGAAGGTTGGTCACATTCTTCCTGATACCGGCGGGCGGGAGATCCACCGGGTTACGGACACCCAGGAAATCAAATGTCCGGCTTACTGTTTCCTCCGGATCACTAACCAGCTTCTCGAACAGGACAAACATCATCTGTGATTTATCGAAATATTCCAGAAACCTCTTTACCTGCTCGCTGTAAATGCTCCTCTTCCTGTAACCCAGCCACATGCTCTTTTTGATACGCTCATCTTCACGCTTAATAGCCGCAGAAAATTCAAGCCGTTCAGCACCCCTCTTGACCGCGTGCCAGTAGTTGGAGTAGGCTCTCTTGACCGGGTCCCGGAATACCCAGATAAGTTTTGCCTCCGGCAAGACCTCCCTGATTCGCCCGGGAACCCCGGGTGCATATGAATAGGTGGGTGTCTTCTCTCCAACCGCCTTCACATCTCCCGCATCTTCGAAGAACTTCTCATACCAGCCGATTCCCCGGTTGAAATTCTTCCGGTTATTGAAGAAGTGCACCTCATCCTCCGGCATGAAAACATCCGGATGAAGCCTGAGATAATGAACCAGTGTGGTGGTACCCGATTTCATGGTACCCACTATCAGGAAGTCAGGAAGCATTTATGTAACCTGCCTTATTTATATTTATTATTACCCTTAACCTTCCTCATAAATTCCAGAAACCAGCATGTATCTAGCAATAATCACCTGACACTACCGGCTATCCGAACTTATCCATCATCAATATAATTATATCTGCCGGCATTTCTCATCAATGAAATTTGCCCTCTTTCTTAAGTTTATAATAATGCTCCTCGTCTCTGTGCCTGAATACCGTGGCGGGGTGGCCTCCGGCGATTCCGCAGGGGGGAACATCTTCGGTCACCACACTGCCCGCCTGGATAATTGCTCCTTCGTTTATGGTAACTCCCGGCAGAATGGTTACTCTTGCACCTACCCATACATTCTCTTTTATTATTATTGGTTTTCTTATGTAAGTCCTGTCATAGGGTATCCTGGTGCCCCCATCGAAATTATGATTCCTGGTAAGCAGAAGGATACCGGGGCCAGAATGGAAGTTGTCCCCTATCTCCACCCTGCCGTCACCCCTTATCACCACTCCGTTGAAATTTACATTATTTCCCAGGCTGGTATTCTCATTTACCTCGGATGGACCGCCTACCTGCAGGTCTTCCCCTACCGATCTGGCCCTGCTGACCACCCTGTAACGATAGTATCCCTTAAGCACTCTCTTCTTAAACCCGAAGCATTTATCCATCAGCCAGAACAGTAAATTTCTCATGGTCCCAGATTCCTGTAATCAAAATCGACCTGTCGTAGATTCTATGCTGCGGCGGTCTTCCGGATATGAATCCCCGCCGGGAAAATGATCCCCTCCGGCCCGAAGGGAGATAAAAACGGTTTCGGGAATTTCATATATCCAGCCCTGATACTGCAGATAATTTTCAAGGAGCCTCCAGCATAATCATCCGCCCTTCCAATGGCCGGAACGGATTAATTGCCGTGAATCTATCCTGATACACCTTCAGTGTTCCCCTTAAATAGAGGCAGAAATTTTGTAAATGATATAGGAATATCACCCCCTTGTCAAGTTAACCGGCAACTGCAGATTCTCCATTTTTTCGTGTGATATAACAAGATAGGCAGGCCGGGCAGTATACCGTGAGATAAAATCCACCCACAACTGTCTTGCTGATTTAAATCTATTTTTTTACCTGATATAGATCAGCTTTGCACAGCCCCTCAGCTTTCCCGCCCCTGCCCGGACCATATAAATACCGGGGGCCACTCTGGAGCCCCTGCCGTCCATACCATCCCATGAAAACATACAATGGGTGCCCGAGGTGCTTATCTTTTCCATCCTTCTCAGGGGCCGTCCCAGGACATCGTATATACCCACCCTTACCAGCCTGCCGGGTGGATGTGAAACCCGGATAGTGGCTTGCGAGCGGAAGGGATTGGGCCGGCAGATAATCTCCAGCCGGCCGGGAACCGGACGGGGAGAGTCCGGTTCATCCGGGTCATCTATCCCGTTAGCCGGGTCGATGTATTCCCGGTGGTATATCTCCATATTACCATCCTGCTCGTCCACCCAGCCGGCATGCAGATTCCTGTTCGGCCGGGCGATGATACAACCGAAGGAGGCATCCGAACCTGAGCCCGATATCCTCAACGGTCCGCTCCATGCTCCACCGGTGAGTGACCGGTAAAACAGGCCGGAGTTCTGCTGGGAGGGAATATCGGCCCAGTAGACCAGATGGATTACTTCGCCCGATGAGGCCAGACTGGGATGATAGTGAGTGGTGTTCTGGGTGGTGATGGCTGTTTCCTCCTCCCATCCCTCCGGGCCCCTCCCGGCATAATAAATCTGCTCGTAGGAGGTCCTCCTGTCTATCCAGCAGACATGGACATGCCCGCTGTCATCCACCGCGACAGACGGCCTCATGGCATCGGCATCCGGCCCCGATACCAGCTCTTCAGCCAGCCAGCCATCCTCCCTCTTCCGGTAGTAGATCTTCCCGCTGTCATCGCCGGGTGGATCCTCCCGTTTATCCCACCACACCACATGAAGCGACCGGTCGGGAGCTGTATCTATGGAGGGTACACACCTGTCGTTGGAATGAACATCAGTCAGAGCCAATGCATCCGACCAGCTGAAACCGTCGTAACGCCGGTACATGATCTCCAGATTTCCCGAGACCATCTCGTGGTAAACCAGATGGATGAAGATACTGTCTGAGACCACCGACGAACCGAATGAATCGCCGGCCGTATCTGAAACCCGGCCCGGTTCACCCCAGCTGCCGGTCCAGATCATGTGATATATCTCCCTGTTCCCATCCCTGCTGTCATTCCACACCAGGTGCACCCTGCCGATGGCGTCAACCGCCAGAACCGGCCTGGCCGAGCGCTCCCGGTTAGAAGTCAGCCTCTCAGGTTCACTCCATATCCCGTTTGCCCTGACGGCATGATATATCTCCTCATTCCTGTCCCTCTCATCCGCCCATACCACATGAACATTTCCATCATGGTCCACCGCAATGCACTTTCCGTTATTGGGGGGGAAATATGAAAGGTCCTCCTGACAGGTAAGCCGCTCAATATCCTGCCACCCGCCAGCCCCCGCCACCGGTTCCGTGACAGAGACCAGGGCTAAGATTACAAAAGCCGGCAACCAGAGCATTCTGCCCCAACTTTCAAATAGCTGCCCGGGAGAGGACACATATCCGGACAGAATCCGGATACCCCTGCATATTCTATTTGTTATAATCATGTCAAATCACACCCATAAATACTTATTTTTATATATTATATGAGTCCGCACTAAAAACTCTTTTTCAAAATGCTGGTCCGAAATACGCCTGAA
>CAZTHK010000023.1:0-57561 GCA_964613215.1 uncultured bacterium
TGTATGCCGGAAGCAGCGGAAAGGCCGCCAGAATGTTCAGAGACTGGAAGAAGCGCTGGGAAGATATCAACCCGAAAGGAGTAGCTTGCCTGGAGAGGGATTTCGACCGCCTGATTGCCTTCTTCGAGTTCGATCCATCTTTCCACAAGGTCATCAGAACCACCAACATCATCGAGAGATGTTTCAAGGAGGTTCGAAGAAGACTGAAGGTGATGGGATACTTCCAGAACACAAAGAGCTGCAAGAGGATCGTTATGAGCCTGTTTTATTACTTCAACAGCAAGTGGGATAACAGCAGAAGTGAGATAATAAAACCCATAGCTGATTACTTTAAAATGGCCGCTTAAGAAAGGAATCCTGAGAATGTATCATCTTTTTACACACAATTCTTTACATTACCAGTGCAAATAAAGTGGCAGAAATGATTTTCCAGTTTAAAACCCGCCTTAAGATTTAAAGCAAAAATTCAAGCAACCGGTCTCAGCGGCGAAACCAATATTATGTTAACCAATGTCGGATTATCTCTGATCCGGGGCTGGTATCAGGATGTTTAATCAGGCATGTTGATTTTCCGGAGGGGGATGACCGGAATTACAATGCGCCAGCCAGGCACACCAACGGGAATCTTCAGCCGGGCCGCCATTATTGTGTTGTGTTGAGAAAACCTGTTAATCATTCCTCCGGAACATCCCTGCCGGAGAATTTACTCTCCAGATCCATCTTGAGCGAGATGAAATCCATCATATCCTTCAGCGTTATTATGCCCGCCAGTTCATTTCCATCCATTACCAGTATTCTGCTCTTATCCTTGCTGCGCATCATCTTCAGCGCATCCATGGCATCGGCGTGTGCCGGGACGGAGTTATCCGGGCTGCATCCGGACATGATATCCCCTACGGTTTTGTTCTTCCACTCCTCCCGGGGTACCTCCCTCACCTCTCCTGTGGTAATACAACCCTTCACCCTGCCGTCCTCCACCACCGGGAACATCTTGTAATGATAATTATAGATATAATCTTCCACCAGTTCTTCCAGGGAGATGGAGGGAGTCACCGTAACAGGATCCTTCTTCATAAAACGTTTCACCTTCTCCCCTCCCAGGGCCATCTTCAATTCCAGTTTCATTTTGGACATGCGCACTGCATTTCTTAAGAATAGACCCAGGAAAACCCACCATATTCCCCCCAGGAACTCACCCCTGACAAAGAAGATAACCCCGGCGAATATCAGCAGCATTCCGAAACCGGAGCCTATGGTAGCCGCTATATTGGTGGCACTCCTGAGATCTTTCTTGAAATGCCAGAGAATAGCCCTTAAGACCCTTCCTCCATCCAGAGGGAATGCGGGGATCAGGTTGAAAGCAGCCAGTATGAGATTAATCCCTCCTATGTACTGAATTACTCCTACCACCGGTTCAGGCCAGCCCCCGCTGATACCGAGCACCAGTATCGAAAGAAAAGCCAGCCCGATAATTATGCTGGCTACCGGTCCGGCTACAGCCATCATCAATTCTGATTTGGGATTGGCCGGTTCATCATGCATCTCGGCCACACCGCCGAATATAAACAGGGTGATCCCCTTCATGGGTATGCCGTACTTCCGGGCTACCAGGGAATGGCTGAGCTCGTGCAGAACCACCGAAATAAACAGCCCTATGGCACCGGTTATCCCCATCCACCAGTAGGTTGATTTGGACAACCCCTCCACCAGCGTGGGGAAGAGCCCCTCCGCCAATGCCCAGGTAGCCAGAACAAGCACTATAAGCCAACTTATGTCAATGCGGACCTCGAATCCCAGCAGGGTAAACAGCTTGACCCTCTTGCCAAACACACCGATCCTCCTGTGTTTATAAGCTCTACTATGAATATCCGACCCTGAACTTCAGCAGGGTTGAATATGCTGATTGGAGCTGACCAGTTTTATGGCAGCTCAAACAGCATGCTATTACTTGCCCTTAATCCTCTCCCCGTACAGTAAGCACAGGATTTTTGGAATGCCTGATTACCTTCTCGGCGGTGGAACCGAAAAACAGTTCCCTGACCGTGGAATGCCCCCTGGCGGCGATAACTGTAAGATCGGCCTTCTCCTCACTGGCAATCCTTAGTATCTCATCCGCCGGGTCTCCCCTTACCACCATGGGTTTCACATTCAGGTCGTCGGGGGTCCTTTCATCCACTACCTTTTTGATATGTTCCTCGTTATTTTCCATGAGATGTTTTTCATAGGAACTGATATCGAACGCCATTGCCGGCTCCGGCCCTCCTGCTACCGCGGTCGGGATGGGCTCGACCACGTGTACCAGAACCAGATCGGCAGCGAAATGATCGGCATAGCTGCAGGCAAGCTCCAGCGCCTTGAAGGAAGCCTCGCTGAAATCGGTGGGACACAGTATCTTGTTGACCTTTATCATATCACCTCTCCTTTTACAGGTCAGAAATACACAATCTCGTCTTCCGTATATATTCTATTACTTTATCCGGCCATATATCAAATTATTTTTGCAGATTACCCATAATCTCAGTGTGTTAATCCCGGAGAAGCCCGGCTTTAAATTTCAGATCATTCCCCCGAAACCGGTATTCCAGCCATTAAATTATCCGAACTCTAAGGCGGGGGGATTTGTCGATTCCCGTTTTGTGAGAAATAAAAAATATTGACTGCTGTGATGAATTATCTGAAACTCAGAATAAATCGTTTCAGCCCAAAGCGGAATTGTTTAAGTTTTCTATATTGAGAGGAGGACCAAAATGATTGAAGAAATCATTGCGATTGTACTAACCTGCGGGGGCATCTGGGCCATTTCCTAATAACTGCCTGCGGTCAACTCCAGTTACCGGAAAAGCACCCCGAACAGGAAAACATCAGACACTGGTTAACATAATATCAGTTCCGGCGTCGGGAGTGGAATTAAGTCAATTTAGTTGGATTCTGATTAAATCCTCCTGAGGCATCTTATCTGACATTTCGTTTCAGCGGTGAAACCACCAGATAGAAATAATCAGCTATAGCTCATACAGTTGGCACCAATATTCCCCGAAATTATAAGAAATTCGATTTTTTCTGTCAACGAGGCAGGTGCGGACAAGGGGGTTTGCAGTCCATTAATGCTGTGCTTCGTCGCCATTATCCTGGTTTCAGGCATGAAGAAATTTTCTTCAGCCATGTTCCGGGCCCTTAGAGCAGAATTGGCTACAGCGATTTTGAAACACCAGGGACGGGATCATACGGATTGAATGAAAATTGGAAAAACTCCACTTTCCATTATTTGCTTGACATCATAAATCCATATGTTTTATATTCGAATGTTTTTCTCTGACCGGGAGGTGTTTCAAGGATCGATTTGAATTAACAGTTAATTTTAACAGAGCTGCCTGCCTTGGTCCGGTCATTTCCCTGGCGGAAGAATCCCGGCCGCCTGAAAAAGCCTCCGGTCTCCAGCAGGGAATAATCAGGAAGCCGCCTGGCCGGCCGTGCCGATAAAACCGGAAGGGATATGATGACGTAATGCGAAAATACCAGCATCTGTTCGGCCCGGTACCCTCCCGCCGCCTGGGACGTTCCCTGGGGGTGGACCTGGTCCCCTTCAAAACCTGCAGCTTCGACTGCATCTTCTGCCAGCTTGGACATACCACCGACAAAACAACCTCCAGAAAGGAATATGTTCCAGTAGACGAGGTTATTGCAGAGCTGGAGCACTGGCTGGAGAATGACGGAAGCGCCGATTACATAACCCTTTCCGGCAGCGGCGAACCCACCCTCAACTCCCAATTCGACAGGGTAATAGCCCTGGTTCACCGGAAATCTGATATCCCGGCAGCCCTCCTTACCAACGGATCTCTTCTGAAGGATTCACGGGTGAGGGAGCAGGCCGGCAGAGCGGACCTGGTCAAGGTATCGCTGAGTGTCTGGGATCAGGAATCCCTGGAAAGGATAAACCGGCCCTGTGCCAGAATCGATTTTCCCGGATATATGGAAGGTCTCAAACTCTTTCGCAGGGAATACAGCGGGGAGATGTGGATGGAGGTATTCCTGATGTGGGGAATGAACTCCTCCCCGGATGAGGTCAAAAGGATAGCCCGGCTGGCGGAGGATATGGGCCCCGACCGGATACAGCTCAACACCTCGGTCCGCCCTCCCTGCGAGGACTACGCCATGGCAGTGCCCCGGGATCAGCTGGATAAGCTGGCCGGACTGTTCAACCCTCCCGCCGAAGTTATCGCAGAATACAGCACCGGTCTCTCCGCCGGGATCAAGGCGGGGGAAGACGAGATCATGGCCATGCTCAAAAGGCGCCCCTGTACCCTGGAGCAGATATGCGAATCCTTCGGCCTCCACCGCAATGAGGCTTCCAAGTATCTGGGAAAACTGACCAGAACCGGGAGGGCCCGGGAGATGCGCAAGGAGGGCCAGCTATACTACTCAGCTCTTCCGGAGGATGGCGACATTGAAGAAGATAGGTGACCGAAAATATTATTCCACGGGAGCAGGGGAGGAATAACCTAAGATCAGAAACGGTATCAGGAGGTAAATATTAATGATTATCACCATTGCCAGCGGTAAGGGAGGCACGGGCAAGACCACCGTGGCGGTGAACCTGGCCCACTCTCTGGCTCAGGCGGGAGAGAGGGTAAGGTTGCTGGATTGTGATGTGGAGGAACCCAACGACCATCTGTTCGTAAAACCTGACTTTACCGAAGAGAAAGAGGTAACTGTCCCCAAGCCGGTGGTAGACCAGGAGAAATGCACCGGATGCGGGATATGCTCGGACAGATGCAACTACAACGCAATAGCGGTGGTAAAGGGAAAAGTTTTGATATTCAATGAACTGTGCCACTCCTGCGGATTGTGTTCATATGTATGCCCGGAAGATGCCCTGACCGAGCATGAAACCCCCATAGGAATAGTTCAGGCCGCCCCCTCACACCGGCCATTCTCCTTTATCCATGGAAACCTTAATATAGGAGAAGCCCTCGCTCCCAATGTGGTCAGAGGGGTAAAGGAGTATCTGGACCCGGAGGCTATCAACATAATCGATGCCTCCCCCGGCACCGCCTGCCCGGTGGTGGAGGCGGTGGAGGGGTCCGATGCCACCCTGCTGGTGACAGAGCCCACTCCCTTCGGTCTCAACGACCTCAAGCTTGCTGTCGGGCTCACCCTGAAGGTGGGAGTACCTGCCGGCATCATAATCAACCGGTCGGACGGAGAAGACAGAATCATTGCCGGCTACGCCGAACAGACCGGAATACCCATAGCCGGAAGGATACCCTTCAGGAGAAAGTATGCGGAAAGTTACTCCAACGGAGACATCATGGCGGATTCATTCCCGGAGCTGAGAGAGAATCTGCTGGAGATATATCACAACCTCAATGTCAAGACTGTCCCCCTTTTGGAGGAAGAGATATTCGAACTGGAGGAGGGAGAACCGGCGCCATTCCCGCAAGGTTCTGCGGATAACTACTGCGAAATGACCATAATCAGCGGGAAGGGGGGAACCGGCAAAACCACCGTGGCGGCATCATTTGCCCACCTGGCAAAGAACAAGGTGCTGGCGGATAATGATGTGGACGCTGCTGACCTGCATCTGCTGCTGGAACCGTCGGTGCGTGAGGGACACGACTTCATCGGAGGGACCAAAGCTACCATAGATCAAAATCTCTGCACCGGCTGCGGAGAATGTGCCGCGGCCTGCCACTTCGAGGCAATCAGTAGAGATGGCTCCGGCAATGATTATACCGACGCAACTTACCAGGTGGATGATCTCCTTTGCGAGGGATGCGGACTCTGTCCCCTGGTCTGCCCGGTGGATGCAATCGAGGCTGTAAGGAATGTCACCGGCCGGTGGTATGTCTCCGGCACCCGGTACGGCCCCATGGTACACGCCAGGCTGGGAATTGCCGAGGAGAATTCCGGAAGGCTGGTAACCCGGGTGAGAAGGAGGGCGGGGGAGCTGGCCGCCCGGCTGAAACAGGAGTTGATCCTGGGAGACGGGCCTCCGGGGACCGGCTGCCCGGTTATTGCGTCGGTGTCGGGGACTGACCTGGTGGTTATTGTTACAGAGCCCACCGTTTCCGGCGTACATGATCTTGAGAGGGTGCTTGAGCTTACCGGGCATTTCGGGATAAGGGCACTGGTTATCATAAACAAACACGACCTCAACTCCCGGCAGGCCGGGCTGATAGACAGAATGGCGGGAGAGTATAACTCCAGGGTGATCGGACGGATACCCTTCGACAAGAATGTAAACGATGCCCTGATGACCGGCAAAACGGTTATTGAATACGGCCGGAGTGACGCTGAACTGGCCATAAGAAAGGCCTGGGAGGAGCTGCTCAGAGAATTTCAGTCCTTCAGCCGGACAGCAGGCTGAATTGAGAGCGGGTGCATGTCAGCTTGAAAAGAAGGAGAAGCAGTCAGAACAAGTACATGGTTTTCAGGATAATTATGATTTTACCGGGGAAAGCTTAATCCCCCTATATTTTCTTTCGAAATATTATCGTACAAGGGAGGTATGGTACCATGAAAGTAGCAGTAACAGCCACAGGGCCTGACCTGAAGGACAATGTGGATCCCCGGTTCGGAAGATGCAGCTATTTTCTGATAGTTGATACCGGATCGATGGAGGTTCAGCCGCTGGAAAACCCCAACCTCTCCCTGGGCGGGGGTGCCGGCATTCAGTCAGCACAGGCAATGTCCGAGAACGGAGTATCTGCTGTGCTTACAGGAAACTGTGGTCCCAATGCCTTCCGGACACTCAACGCCGCCGGCATAGATGTCATCACCGGGGTATCGGGAACTGTAAAAGGGGCGGTGGAGCAATTCAAGGCGGGTGCCTTCTCCTCCACCGGGGGTCCCAATGTATCCAGCCACTTTGGAATGGGAAGATCAGCCCCTTCCCCATCTGAACCCGTCTCAACCCCGGGCACTCAAGGAAGGGGTATGGGAACCGGTACGGGAAGAGGCATGGGGAGAGGTATGGGCAGGGGAAGAGGAATGGGGATGAATCAGGGGCCTGTCCCTCCTCAATCAGCTGGAAGGGAAAGGAATATACCCGCCAGTCCTCAGGAGAGAAGGCAGGAGATCGAAGCGCTGAGGGAACAGGCCGGGGCTATGGAACAGCAGCTTGAATCTATAAACAGCAGAATAGAGGAGATAGAGAGTCACAGTACTGCCGCCGGCAACAGTCCCTCCTCCGCTGGCAAGGAACAGGCCCCGGGCGGTTTAAAAGCCATGGTGCTGGCGGAGAAATGCAGCGCCTGCGGGGTATGCCGGGATGTCTGCCCTGTGGGAGCGATTACCATTCAGCAGGTAGCAATGATCGATGGGGAGAAATGTACCGGTTGTGGTGAGTGCGTGGCGGAGTGTCCGCTGGATGCAATAACCCTGGTTAAATCTCAGCTTTGAGAATCGGGCCGCTGGAATGCCACAGACTGCAGTATAATCACCCTGATAATTTATCCGCCGGGTTCAACACCGGCTGCTTCCATCAGCAGACTGGCTAAATCGCCAACCCCCCGCTCTACCTCCGGAGACAGGGGCCTGCCCAGCCCCAGGCTGCCGGGCTGTATTCCGATCAGGATTGGCTCTCCCCCCCATTCCTCCTCCAGATACTTTATCATCATATGAAGGGAAAGCCGGTGGGTGTCACTGGCCAGTACAATCAGTTTGTCGATAGATATTATTCTGAACTCTCCGGCGTCACCTCCGAAATCCACCGCATCCGCGAACACCACCACCTCCAGATCGCGTTTGATTACCCATCCTCCGTAATTCTCCGGCACCTCCGCCGCATCTGCCAGGGGCAGGGGGAATCCATCCGAAAGCAACTCTATCAGTCTGGGTCCGGCTCCATCATCACCCTTGAACACATTGCCTATCCCGATCACTCCGAATCTTCTTCCTTCCAGCCTCTCTAATAAATCAGCATCTTTTCTGTTCATGATCCCTCACCCGCCGGCTTCTGTCCTGCCGGTCATTAATACCTCTTCAGATAAAAGCTCTCTTCCGGACTGCAGGCATTGATATATAGTCCAATGCTGGCCTGAGGCAAGTTTGGAAGGCTGATTGGGACAGAAGGTATTTATGGCAGCACTCCGTATAACCCGGCAGTTTAATCAATCTTCAGGATAGAGCTCTTCCGGATCAGTCGTCTTTCTCCATGCAGCCGGCTGTCAATTCCGGTTCAAAAAAAATGGCCCTTCCGGGCCGGAAAACAATTACCCTGTTTTCGCCGCCAACTAGCTCTCTCCCCATTCATCGCTGAGGATGTAGGATGCCCGGCAGTTGGGGCAGAGGGTTCTCATGTAATCGCTCCGTTCCAGCTCCCGGTCGGTCCTGGGGGTGATCTCATCGGCAAGTTTGAGCTTACCCATCCGCTCCACCATGAATGTCTGGTTGGCGAAGGCCAGCTCGCTCAGTCTCTCTATCATCCATTCAATGTGATCCCTGGAGGTTATGGGCTCGCCGCAAATCTCGCAAAGTACCAGGTCCTTCTCTATTGCATCGATGAAATCGGCCCGGTCGGTGGTGGATTTTTCGAAATCCTCATCCAGCATGATTCCCTTGCCGGTGATACAGTTTACATAACAGTTGCTGCAGAATATGCACTGCCCCCAGTTACGCTCTATGTGCCTGACCATCCTGCCCTTCTCTTCACTGTACTGGTCGGTTACGGTGATAGCTCCGGTGGGACAAACCTGCCCGCAGGCGCCGCAACCCACACAATCCTCCTCCACATAGGTGGGGGTGCCTCTGAAATGTTCAGGGACCTTGACCGGCTCTTTGGGGAATTTTGATGTATAGGGGCCCTTTATCAGTGCCCTGACTGCTTCTTTAAGTTCTCTCAGTTTCGGTTTGCGCATGTCGCTAATTTCCTCCCACGGAGCTTTATTCTTTCTCTCTGTTAAGCCTCGTCCCTGGCACCCTCTTTATCCTCTGCGTACTTATCCATCAAGCTGCCTTCCCACAGAGGGATACCCGAACGGTGAGCAGCCCTGGCTATGGCATGTGCACCGGTGGGTGATGTTATCAGTACGAACCAGATACACAGGAGCGCCTTTATCCCGATAGCTCCTATGCCGGTATAGAAGAGTACACTGAGAAGTATCATGCATGTTCCCAGGGTCACGCACTTGGTAGCGGCCTGGAGGCGGTTGTATATATCGGGAAGCCTTACCAGGCCTATACAACCAACCACATCGAAACTGATACCCACGATCAGAAGAATCAATCCAACTGTCTCACTCATCGAAGCCCCTCCCCTCCAGGTACTTGGCCAGGGCCACCGTGCCGATGAAACTCAGCAGGGCCCATGATATACCGATGTTCATATACAGATCCTTCTTGGTGATTATGGAAAACAGAGCGCAGAATCCGACCACCAGAGTGCCCAGTATATCTATCGCCACCGTCCTGTCGGGCGCAGTCGGCCCCTTGCCCACACGGTAGATGCAGAGGAATGTGCAGAATAACAGCAGAACGATGAATACGCTCACTCGAAAATCCTTTCTAATAAGCTCTCGAATCTCTGAACGATTATCTCGGTTTCCTTCTCGGGATCCTCAGATACGATATTAATCCAGTGCACGTAGAGGTGATCCCCCACTATATCCACACTCAGGGTTCCCGGGGTGAGAGTAATCGAATTTGCCAGAAATGTCCTGGCCATATCTGTCTTGAGCGAAGTCCTTACCTTGACAATACCCGGCCTGATGGGCAGAAATATATTGAGTACCCGGTAGGCCACATCCACATTGGCTTTTATCACATAATAAACAAATACAATGGCATAAATGATCATCCAGAAGAAACGAACCGGATTGAACAAGTTAACCGCACTGACCGGAAATATGTCACCCAGCAGTATCTGAGCCAGCAGGGCGATTACCACCCCTACCGTCAGATCCTGCCAGTGGAGCGACCAGGTAAGCAGCACCCAGATCAGCAGAAGAATTAAAAAGTGCAAAAATCTTTTCATATCGATCCTTCTCTATCCGCCGTAAAGAAAACCAATATACATCATCTTGTCCAGGAGGGCCTCTCTGGCCGCCTCCAGCATTCCCTGATCGATGAAGGGATAGGCTATCCCGATACCCAGGCACAGGATGGCCAGGATAACCAGGGGTATGGTCATCAGAACGGGAGACTCCTTGATCCTGGCAAACCTCTCGGGCAGCTTGCCGAACAGAACATGAATCTGGAGCCTGATGAATGAAATCAATGTCATGAATGCTACAAAACCTGCCAGGGCTCCGTAGATGGGGTATCCCGCCTTGAAGAATGCTATTATTATAATCAGTTTGCTCCAGAAACCGTTGAATGGCGGAACTCCTGATATGGATAGCGAAGCAATGGAGCAGGTAACCCCGGTGACCGGCATCCGCCTTATCAATCCGCCCATCTCATACTTGTCCCTGGTACCGGTCCGGTATTCGAATGAACCGGAACAGAGGAACAGCAGCGATTTGAACACGGCGTGATTAACCAGGTGGAACAAACCACCGAACAGGCCCAGTGCCGCCACATAGACGGGTACATCCGGATTCAGTCCCAACCCCAGCCCCATCATTACATAACCCATCTGGCTGATGGAATGATAGGCCAGCATCCTCTTGAAGTCGCTCTGACCCACCGCCAGAAATACCCCCACTACCATGGAGAGGGCACCCAGGAACATAAGTATACTCGATATCATGGCCGCCTGGCCGAAAACATGATACATCACTCTGGCTATGGCATATATTCCCAGCGCCTTTATCAGCACACCGGAAAGCATTGCAGATATGGGTGCCGGCGCACTGGGATGTGCATCGGGCAGCCAGGCGTGGAATGGCACCGAAGATGCCTTGAGGCCAAAGCCCATTATGAACAGGGCTACGGTAAAGGCCAGGGCCCGGTTGAATTCCATATTCTCCAGCTGCTGAGCCACATCCGGCATGGTCAGGGTACCGGTCATGGAGTAGAGGAAGGCTATACCGAACAGTATCCCGGTGCTGGCCACTCCCCCCAGAACCAGGTACTTGAAGGATGCCTCCAGCTCTTCCCTCTCACACCCGAACCCAACCAGGGCATAGGAGGCTATGGAGGCTATCTCCAGAAATACATACATGTTGAAGAAATCTCCTGTGATCACCACTCCATTCATACCGGCCATCATAAGCAGAAACAGGGAGTAGTACTTGGGCTTGGCGGTGTATGTGGTCATGTACCTGATGGAATAGATTATGGACAGGAAACCTATTACATTAACCACCACCAGCATGAGCGAGCTCAGCCCGTCCGAGACCAGCAGTATACCGTTGGGAGGAACCCATCCGCCCACCTGATAGGCGAACGGAGAAACGAACAGCATCCTCACCGCCATTACAGCCAGAATGGCAGTTATTACAAAGGCCAGCAGATCGGCAACCTTCTTGCTCAGTTTGGCCACAATAAGGTTCAGGAAGGCCGCCGCCATGGGAAGTGCTGTGAATAAAGGATAATAACCCTGCATTTGTTCTCCTGTCTCGCCTTATCCTTTCAGATCTTTTATCTCGGACATATCGAAAGTCTTGTATTTCTCATAGAGCCTCAGAGTGATAGCTACCATCAGGGCAAGCACCCCCAGCCCGATCACTATGGATGTCAGAACCAGTGCCTGCGGCAGGGGATCCACCCCCTTCTCTGCTATCTCCGAAGCATTCATACCCTTCAGCAGTATGGGCGCAATGCCATCCCTGCGGTAACCGATCAGAATAATAAACAGGTTAATGGAGTATTCCGTGATAACGATCCCGATGATCTTCTTGATAATATTCTTCTTCGCAACCAGGCAGTAAAGCCCCATTACAAAGAGCACCAGTGACAGAAAATAAAGGATCATATCAATACACTACCTTTCTTTTCCCTCTTCATCCACCAACCCGGGCACCACCCTGCCGAATATGGACAGTGCCATAAAAACTGCGAATACGGAAGCGGTAACCTTCATCGCGATGGCGATATTCTCCAGGGGAATAATCCCTGCGCTGAACAGGTGGAACCGCTGTCCGTGATCTATGAAGTTGAGGAAGAAAAATCCTCCGGTAAAGCCAAGGAAGCCTATGCTGATGAAGGCCAGAGCTCCGAAGTTGTCCAGCAGCGAGGCGGCCAGGTTGCTCATCTTCTTCAGGGCCAGGTCCTTGCCGAAAGCCAGGGTAAGCCCTATGTATGCGCAGGCCAGTATAATCCCCCCGGCAAATCCTCCGCCCGGAGTGAGATGTCCGTAAAGTACGATGTAAGCTCCGAACATAACCATAATCCCCATGGCAAAGCGGACGATGGTCTTAACTATCAGAGTCATCCCCTTGCTCTTGTCTTCTATGTCCTTAACTTCTATCTTGTCCACTGACATCTCCTATCAGCTCTCCTCGATATCCTTTTCAATCAGAATTCCCGTCTTCTCCACGTCAGCCTCTTCCTTCTTCTTCCTGCCTCTTCTGCGCAGGATTCCGAAGGCGCCCACGATGGAGGTAAACAGCACGGTGGCCTCGCCTATGGTATCGTAGGCCCGGTAATCCAGAAGCACTCCGGTAACATAGTTGGTTGCACCGGTGTCACTTACACCTTCGGCCAGATACTTCTGAGATACCTTCATAACAGGCTCTCCGAATACCGGCAGTTCCTGAACGGCCACATAGGCGAATACCAGGAAAAGGCCGAAGAATATCAGGCTGGTAACAAAGGAGAAGGTATCCCAGTGCTTCTCGATGGCGGTATTATCCTGAACTATGGTGGCTCTTATCAATACCACCAAAATGAGAATCTCCACCACCACCTGGGTTATGGCTATATCGGGTGCTCCCAGTATCAGAAAGGCCACACTGAGACAGAAACCGACTACTCCCACCGAAATTACGGAGGAGAGAAGATTCCTGGTTTCTATGGCGATGATAGATCCCAGAATCATCAGGAATACCAGTATAATGAGGTAAATTGTCATTCCTCGGTATCTCCTCTATTCCACCCTTACGGGTACATAAGTATAAAAGCCAGTACACCCAGTCCTATTACCACCCAGGACAGGTAATTTGAGAGGATGCCGTTATGGATGGTTCTCAGAACCCGGACCACCCCGTCTCCCAGATGACCCACTATATTATAGACATCCAGGAATCCCCTCTCTCCCTCTTCGAACAGGCTTTTGGTCAGGGGACCCATCTCCTCGGTAACTGTCTTGTAGAAGTGGGTTCCCGGGATTCTGATCTCCTCGTTATCCATGATATTTCCGCCTGTCCACACATTTTCATCCACCCTTATCCTGCCCACTCTTCCGTATGCATATATTATGAATCCGACCATCACACCGATCAGAATGAACAGTGTGGCCAGACCCGGACCCCAGAAACCTTCGGTGGTAGCCAGGGTATCTCCCACCACATCCACATACCCGCTGCCCACTATGGGAGCGATGAATCTCTCCAGCGGTACCGAGGCAAATACACCGAACAGTATGCACAGGATAGCCAGGAATACCATGGGAAGCTGCATGGTGAACCCGACCTCTTTCACCCTGTCGAAACCATCCGGCCTGCGGCCCCAGAATACAGAGTGCAGAACCTTTATAAAGGATGCCAGTGTAAGGGAACTTCCGAATATCGCCACCACCAGGAATATTATATGACCGCCGTTGAGCATTCCCTGATAGACCAGCCACTTGGAGACGAATCCGTTAAATGGCGGTATCCCCGAAATGGAAAGTGCGGCAACCAGCATGGTAATGAAGGTTACCGGCATCTGCCTGGCCAGGCCGCCCAGATCCTCCAGTTCGGTGGTCCCGGTTCTGTCCTCTATGGCTCCCGCTCCCAGAAACAGGCTGCTCTTGTATATGGCATGGTTCACCATATGGAAGAGCCCTCCTATAATAGCAATGGGCACTCCGCTTCCCACACCCAGCACCATGTAGCCCACCTGGCTTACCGCGTGGAAGGAGAGCAGTTTCTTGAGATTATGCTGAACCAGCGCCATCAGCACTGCGAATATTATAGTTGCTGCCCCCACTATCATCATAACCAGTGACAGGGGGGACCCGCCCCTTACTTCGAATATATCCAGTGAAATCCTTGCCAGCAGGTATATTCCCAGTAGTTTGTCCAGGGAAGCCGGGAGAAATGCAATTACCGGCGTCTGGGTCGGCTGAGCCATGGAAGGTATCCACGAGTGGAAGGGCATCGCCCCGGCCTTTGCGATGGCCCCGGCAAACAGCAGCAGGAAAGCCAATGTACCGAAGGCATTGGAAGTGGATATCACACCCCCCGCCGATGAAAGCTCCGATATGGACAGGGTTCCGAATCCCACCCATATCATTACAATGCCTACCAGCATGGCCGCATCGGTAAAGCCCAGAATGGTGAAGGTCTTCTCCGCCGCCTTATCATGCCCCTCTCCCCCCATATTTATCAGGAAGAACAGAAGAGCTGTGACGATCTCCCAGAAGATAAGCAGTATCAGCAGATTATCCGCCAGAACAGCTCCCGAAGCAGCGGCAATGGTCCACAGGATGAAGGAATAGTACACGCTGGAGGTATCCTTCTTTCTCAGATAGCCCAGGGAGTAACATATCACCAGCATCCCGAACAGGGTGATGAACAGCAGAACGAAGCTGCTGAAATGATACAGTTTCAGAGCCAGGCTGAAGGGGAGATCCAGATGGAAGGGCGAACCCTCCGGCAGCGCTCCTCCCAGATTGAACAGCTGTACCTTATACACCATATCCCCCACACTGAACAGCTTGATGGCCTCGACGAAAGCCCAAATTGAGGCGGCAAGAGCCACCAGGCCGGCCGCCATCTTTCCCCGGCGGGGGATAAACAGCGGTATCAATCCGGCTATGGCGGGTATCAGTATGGGATATAGAAGCTCATTCATATATTCATCCTCAGGGTCTTCACCCGGTTAACTTGGCATACATCCTATGGTCAAATCATCCATCATTCAACATCTTTTCGCATCTCCGCCCGGATTTTTTCAGTTTTTTGCTGAGACAGGCGGATCAGGTCTTCTTCTGTCAGGGTGGTCTTCTCCCCGGTTCTGCGGTCCACCCTGCCCACTCTTTCGGTACAGGAGTAGCAGGGATCCACCGCCGCAGTTATCAAACCGGCATCGGCCACGGTATCACCGGGCACGGTGTATTCGTTGGTCAGTATGTTATTGAAGCTGGGGGCCCTTATCTTATGCCTCATGGGCATATTCTTTCCGTTGGACCTGACATAGTGAAGCACCTCGCCCCGGGGGGCCTCGTAAACTCCGATCCCCTCGCCCGGCGGCACTTCGTGTATCTCGTGCCATATATCACCCGGCTCGGTGTCCTTTATCTTCTCCAGGCACTGCCGGATTATCTTTATCGATTCGAAGTTCTCCAGCTGCCTGACCACCGCCTTGTCGAAAACATCCCCGTTCTCCCTCAGGATCACATCGAAATCCACCTTGTCGTAGGGTCCTATGGGATGATCCCTCCGGGCGTCTATATCGTAGCCGCCGGCCCTGGCGGTGGGACCCAGCGCCCCGTACATACGGCACATATCCCGGTCGAGAATTCCCACCCCCCTGGTACGGGCATGGATAACCGGATCATCCAGTATGGCCTTGGTCAGCATGTCGTTATTCTTCTCCAGCTCATCCAGCATGCTCAGTATATGGGGAACCTCTTCGTCGGGCAGGTCACGTCTTACCCCTCCCACCCGGTAGGTGGCATAGTGATTACGGTTGCCGGTTACCGCCTCCAGAACATCCAGAAGGGGCTCCCGGTACTTCCAGGTCCACATGAACACGGTGTTGTAACCGAGGAAATGCCCCGCCAGCCCGGTCCACAGAAGATGACTGTGAAGCCGTTCCAGCTCTGCCACTATCCCGCGTATGAACTGTGCCCTCAGGGGCACTTCTATACCCAGAAGATCCTCCACCGCCTTAACATAGGCGAAGGGATGGGAGGCCGAACATATCCCGCAGACCCTCTCTACCAGGAAGGGAACCTGATCCCAGGTCTTGTGCTCCGAGAGAAGCTCTATCCCCCGGTGGCTCCATCCTATGGTAATATCTATATCTACAACCCTTTCACCCTCTACATGCAGCTCGAAGAACTCCGGCTCTTCCAGTATGGGATGATAGGGTCCTATGGGTATCTTTTTAACCATGGCAAATCACCTCTAGGGATTCTTACCCTTCTCTGGTTTCCCGTGCACCTCGTCGTATCTATCCTTGCCGTCATCCCTGACCCGGCTCATCTCGTGGTCCTCCTTGACCTCCCGCTTGGCCGGATAAAAATCCTCCGGACGGGTGTCAGACCTGAGCACCGGCCGGAGATCGGGATGATTCCTGAATTTTACCTCGTACATTTCATAAATTTCCCGCTCTATCCACTTAGCCCCGGGAATAATATTGGATATGGAATCTATGGTGGGATTAGGTTTGGGGGCGAATGTCTTGATGGTAACGAAGTAATGGTCCCGGTCGAAGGGCATGAAGAACATCACCTCCACACCATCCCGGTCATCCACAGCCACACCGGTATCGAACCGGCCGTCCAGCCGGTTGAATATGAAGTCGGCCAGGTCCACCCACACTTCGTTATGGGCATAGATATAAACCCGGTCGGCCGACCTTTCCTTTATATCCACCCGGTCTCCGAATTTATCCTTTATTCTCTTCTTTGCTTCTTCTCTATCCATCATCCACTCGCTTCCGGCGCTGTGCCGCTATATCTGACTCAATACCTTGACAATACCTGCGATAATAGTCTCCGGTTTGGGCGGACAGCCGGGGATATAGGCATCCACGGGGAGGTGCTTGTCCACCGGCCCCACGATGTTGTAGCCGTCCCTGAACACCCCGCAGTTACATCCGCAGGCGCCGAAGGCCACTACCTTTATAGGTTTGGGAGCCTGCTCATACAGTCTCTTCAGGCGGGGCAGGCAGTTCCTGGTAACCGGCCCGCTTATCAGAAGAACATCGGCATGCCTTATACTTCCCACCAGCACCACACCGAACCTCTCCACATCGTAGCGGGGGGTGAGGCAATCCAGGATCTCTATATCACAGTTGTTACAGGCCCCGGTATTCACATGAAATACCCAGGGCGATTTCTTCAATGCTTTCAGTTTCAGCGACATATCTCTCACCTAGTATCCCAGCACAGCCAGTATCATGGCCGCCGCAGAAAGAATAAACATGGGACCCCAGAAGAACTTCAGGGCATGATCTATCCGAACCCTGGGGTTGGTGTTCTTGATCAATACAACTATCACTACTATGGCAACATACTTGAGAATGGAGGTCAAGATTCTCCATCCGGTAAATGCAATCCCGCCCCAGAAGAATGTTATCAACAGGATGGGCAGGACGAAAAACATCATCGCCATAGTCAGCTTGACCACCGCCAGGGCTCCCCCGGAATACTCAATATGGGAACCCCCGGCCAGTTCTGTTTCCGCTTCGGGAAGATCGAAGGGAATGAAGGTCAGCTTCGCCTGAATACACATTATGCAAACAATAAATGCAATAACTCCGGAGACACTCCCCAGCATTATACCGCCGGTGTTCTGGGCCTGGATGATTTCGGCCAGGGAGAAACTTCCGGCCTTATAAATAGTAGTTAAAAGCGCCAAAACCAGGGGCAGCTCATAGGCGAACAGCAGTTTCATCTCCCTGCTTCCGCCCAGTATGGCCAGAGGATTGCCGGATGAACTGGCTCCTATTATCAGCGATATGGCCGGAATGGTAAGCAGGTATATCAGTACGATGCCGTCCCCCACGAACGAGATCTCCGGCCTCAGGTTTATCACCCACAGCATGGTGGATGCCAGGGTGACTGCAGCCAGTCCCACTGCCGGCATCAGAAGGAAGCCGGTCCTTCTGGCCCCCGCCGGGATCACAATCTCCTTGCCCAGCAGCTTGATGGTATCGGCAAAGGGCTGATACCAGGGAGGGCCGACCCTCCACTGTACCCTGGCGGTAACCTTACGGTCTACCCAGGTAGTTAGCAGTCCCACCACGGCGGAAAAGATAAATCCCGGGAATATCAGATAGTAGAATATGTAAGTGGCAGAATTCATATCAAGCTCCATTAACGTTCCGGGGCAAATCTGGTGAAATAGCGGCCACCCTCCATGGCCCGCTCGTAGTTGTCCTCCAGCTCGGAAAGCTCCTCGAAAACCAGCGCTCCCGATGTGCAGGTAGCCACACACCTGGGCTCCTTGCCCTCCTCCAGCCTGTCATAACAGAGATCGCACTTGGGCGACACGTGCCAGGTGCGGTAAGGGAACATCACTCCGAAGGGACAGGAATAAACACAGGAGCCGCATCCGATGCAGAGATGCGTCATCCTGATGATGGTTCCATCCTCATCCCTCTTTATGGCATCCTGGGGACATACCTCCAGGCAGAGGGGAGTATCGCAATGCCTGCAGTGAAGGGGTAACTCCGCCTTCTCGCCCACATGCCCGTGTTTGAGCAATCCCTGCTCATGATGTCCCCCGGCACAGGCGGCCGCGCAGGCCCTGCACCCGGTACACAGGTTCATATTTATATATACTCTCTTCATAACTATTCTTCTTTTTCCAGTTCCACCGCCACCGGTGAAAGAATCAACTGTCCGCTGCCTTCATCCACCTCCCAGGGGAACAACCTGCGAACTTCCGGGAAGTGTATGGTACCGGCCACTCTGTTTCCTTCCAGCTTGCCGGTCTTTCTGACCTCCAGAACCACCTCTCCACCCTCCGACTTGATCTTCACCCGGTCCCTGTTCTCCAGATTCAGCTTTCCGGCGATATCCATGGATATCATGAGCAGGGGACGGGGAGTGGAATTTATGGACCAGCCCAGATAGCGGCTGACCGAACCGTCTCCCGCATGTACCGGGTCGCTGAGGGGCAGGAGAACCGTTCCGGCCGTCTCCAGCTTCTCCATTCTGGTCCGGTATCCCTTCCACAGGCCCTCCAGGCTGTCCCAGTTGTTTGAGCGGTTCAGCTTTCTCTGCGGCTGGGGAGGGGATATCTCCTGGCCCATCTCCCCGGCCAGAGCCATCAGAAACTCCATATCGGTAACCGCCCCTCCCGGCGGTGATATTACCTCTTCCCTGACCAGGTCTTCGCCGAAGCCATGGGAGGAGGTCCCTTTCTTCTCTACCAGGGATGCGGCAGGGATGACCACATTGGACCTGGCAGCAGTCTTGTTCCAGAACATCTGGGTGGTGAGGGTGAACTTCTTCTCCCTCAGGGCTTTCTCCACCGGCGCAGCCGGGTATGCGGAGAATATATCCAGGCCCAGCATTACCAGAGCCTGGCATTGGCCGGAAACTATTCTTCCCATGGTATTTCCACGCCCCCCCGCGGATAGAACCGAATAAACACCCCAGCTGTTCTGCTGTACGAATTGAGGTATATATTTGCTCTCTCCGGGGCAGGCCCTGGTTACCGCCTCCGCCAGCACGGAGGTAATAGCCGGATCTCCGAACCGGCCGAAGTAATTGGAAAGATAAGTGTTTACCTTAACCGATTCGAGAAGTGCACCGGCGGCCTGCTCGATATCATCTCTGGCAACAGCGCCCATCTTCTCTATCTCATCCCATCCGGCATCACCGGTAAGTTTCTTCAGTCTCTCCGGCAGCTTGACGCCGCTCTCAGCCTGCAGAGCTTTGAGCAATCCCGCCAGGACCGCTCCCTCTCCACCGGCCCGGCATCTCAGATGCCTGTCTGCGAACCATGAGCTGTGGTTATTATAGGCACTTATTGCCATAACCTCGCCGCTCCGGGAGGCATTCTTGTCTGGCAGGATATCCTTGGCCACACAGGGATGATCGGCTATTGGGTCGCCCACTATCAGGGATGTTATCTTGTCCCCATCCGGTCTTGATTCCGAGGTGCCGACCCGGGAGAGATCGTAGTCCAGGTACGCTCTGAAGACGGCCACATCATCGGGAGACATTATATCTATATACCTGGTTCCCAGTACCCTGTCGGCGAATTCAAGAGCCAGTGCCGTCTCCTCCACGGTAAGATTGTCGCTGAGCAGCATGGATATGCTGTCACCCCCGGAATCATCAATTATCTCCTTAAGCTGGCCGGCCGCCTCCCTGACAGCAGCCTCCAGGTTGGTCCGGTCTCCCAGAACGAAGGGATAGTTCAATCTCTGACCGGTGGCTATCAATTCCTTCACCCCGTTGCCCCTGGCACACAGGCTGCCCCCGTAGCGGGAATCCTCACTCTTGTCCCACTCCAGGGTGAGGATATCCTCATCCCCGAACACAGTACTCCTTCCTCCCCCCCTGAGAATAAGGGGGCAGGCCAGTGAACAGAGTGGACAGTTGGCAAGTATCTCTTTCATAACTCAGCTCTCTATCGGCTGTATAACCTGTCAGCCGGTATCAACCGAAAACGTTGGGAACATTCTTTATCTTATCGTAATTCATATCCGGGCCGTCCACACAGAGATAGTAGGGGCCCACATTACACCTTCCACACTTACCCATCCCGCATGACATCTTCCTGTTCATGGACAGATATATCTGCCCGGGTTTATATCCCACCTCCAGCAATTTGAGGGTAACAAACTTGAGCATTATCTGGGGTCCGCATGAAACCGCTATGCTGTCCTCTATATTAATGTCCATATCATCCAGAAGGGTGGTTACCAGCCCTACCCTGCCATCCCATCCCGGAGCGGGCACGTCTATGGTGTTGGTGAAATCCACGTTGGACGCAGTTTCAGCCCATTCATCGTACTGCCTGCGGAAACAGAGCTCCTCCGGCATCCTGGCGCCGTACTTGATGGAAACCCTTTTATACTCGGAAGGATGCTCCAGCAGGGCATAGATCAGCGACCGCAGAGGTGCCAGCCCCACACCGCCACCCACTACCAGCACTTCCCTCCCCTTCAGCTTATCCATGGGGTACCCCTTGCCGAAGGGGCCTCTCAGGCCTACTCTGGCGCCTGCCTCCAGCTGGTGGAGGGCATCGGTGACCTTTCCGGTCCGGAGTATGCTTATCTCCATTTTTTCCGTCACACTGGGAGAGGAGCTGGGAGTGAAGGGAGCCTCACCCACCCCCGGCACAGTCAGCTGCATGAACTGACCGGCGCCGAACCGGACAGGCCGGTCCGGTTTCAAAACAAAGGTTTTGATGGTAGGAGTTTCTGTTATTACATCCTCCACCACAGTATCTATGGGATAGTATGGATTCTTCATATTACTGTCACCCATGCTTTACAGCCTTCTCCTTAACCGTACGGAATGCTTCCCGCATATCTATAGTGGCCGAACATGTATCTATACATCTGCCGCATCCGGTACAGAATATCTCTCCGTGACTCTCCGGCAGATAATCGTACTTGTGATAGTATCTGTGAATTACCCTGTCGGTCAGCCTGGGCCTGGGATTGAGCATGCCGGCCATTCTGGCATAGCCGGTAAGCTGACAGGAATCCCAGCTCAGAACCCTCTGGAAGTGCTCTCCGCCGGTCTTCTGATCGTACAGAAGAAAACAGTAGCAGGTGGGGCAGATGTTGGTACAGGCCCCGCATTCCACACACTTCTCAGCAACTTCATCCCAGACCTCATTGGTCAGCTTGCCTCTGATCATCCCGGTCACATCTTCGCCCCCGGGATAATCGAGGTTTATCTTCTTGAGCTTATCCAGCACCTCAGCCCGGGTGCTCTCTCTCGACTTGGTCTGGGCTTCTCTCGGTTCGGCAAGAAGCTCCCGGTGTTCCTCCAGTATCTTCTCTCCCCGCTCCGAGCCTGCTTCTATCAGATAACCTCCGCTTACCCGGGACACCGACAGGTCGAAGCCCTCCCCGGGCCACGGATTATAGCCCAGCAGATTGCAGAAACAGCTCTCCCCGCAATCGGTACAATCAGCTCCGATGGTCAGCATATTTTCTCTTCGTATCCTGTAGAACGGATCGGTATATTCTCCCTCGATCTCCACCCTGTCGATAAGCCCCATGGCGTAGAGATCACACGCCCGGGCCCCCGCCACCACACATTCCTCATCCAGCCGGGGCATATTATCCTTCTGTTCAGAAGGGTATTCCGCCACCGGATAACGAAGCCGCTGAGCTATTCCCTTCAGGGGCTCAACCGTGCGGTATCCCCCCATATTCATATTTTCGGGAAGGGGAAATTCCACCACGTGGTGAAGGTGGTTCTTCCCGGTCTCATCACTTTTGACCGGTATATACAGCTCCCTCTCCCTGGAGATACCCTTAAGCAGCCTTTCGAAATTGGTCGAATCTATGAATTTCATCTTTTGGTACTTGATGGTAAAAGCGAAAAAAGAATTACTTTCACCCTCCCCGACACACTAATCAGAGAATAACTTTTCATATAGCCGCTACATTGTCAAGATATTTTTCCGCTAAAAGCTAAAAAATCTGTTTTTCCAGACGGAATTAACCGGGCGGCACCATTATATTAAGGAAGGCTATTCGATTTCCATAAGATTCCCCACCGCTTTCTCCAACTGTTCTCCCCTCATATTCTTGTCGGCTATTTTGCCCTCCCGGTCGATGAGAAAGGTAGTGGGGATAGTTGATACTGCATATTTTCTCGCTATTCCCTCCTCACCGCTTTTGCCATCAAAAATCTGCGGCCAGCTTATATTCTCCTTTTGTATGTAACTCTTGAACTTTTCCCTGCTCTCGTCCAGTGAGATTCCTATGATTTCAAATCCTTGCTGATGATACTTATCGTATACCTTCTTGACCGTGGGCATCTCCTGCTTGCAGGGCATACACCAGGAGGCCCAGAAATCCAGCAATACCACCTTTCCCCGGTAGTCCTCCAGGCTTATCTTCTTCCCGGAGGAGGTTTGTGCTGAAAAGTTTATTGCCTCTTTCCCCAGGGCCAACCTTCTGAGGATCCCCAGCTCAGCCAGCTTCTGAGTTACCATGCTTTTCACTTTGGGATCAAGATTTCCACCCCTTAGCAGGGAGTTGAATATGTATTCCGCCCGGTCATAATTTTCCAGTTTGATGTAGCATTCTGCCAGGGAGTAACCGGCCGCGGTCGATTCCCTGGTACCCTGCAAATGCCCGGAATCCAGAAAATTCTTCAGATGAGTTACCGCCTCCTCGGTCCTGCCTATCTGCATGAAGAACTGCCCCAGGGTCAGCTCCGCCTTGGCTGCTTCCTCTGTTCCGGGATACTTCTCTATAAAAGAGTTCAGCTCCTTCTCCACCAGGGGAATGAACTCAGCGGGTGAAGCTGTCCTGCTCCTGGCCTGAAGCTCTCTGGTAAGCGACTGGAATTCTTCCGCAGCCGTTTTCTCCTGATAGCTCTGCCCCGCCGATGAGGCTACGATGATAAACATGGATGCCAGTAACAGCAACTTTCCCCATTTCATTATATAATCCCTCCAATAAGAGGGGGTGTACGGCAGGTACACCCCCGGAGTAAATTTCCGCAGTTCTACTATTTTTCAGGGGTCAAACCGACCCTCACTATACCTCTGACCTCCACCTCTATCTCTTCGTATCCGGGATAGTTGGTATAAACCTTCAGCTTGCTGCTGTACCGTCCGGTTTCGGGTTCCGGCCTCAGCATGACCTGGCAGAGAAAAGATCTCCCCTCCAGTACTTCCTTGACGTTTATGGTCATATCATTACTGCTGGGCACCACCCGATCTACCTTGAGCGAATCACCCCGGGAAGAAATTACCCGGAAATTTCTTTCGAAGCTCTTGGTCACACCCTTGGGAATGTACATCTCACCCATGAAAAGGGTACTGGGGTGTACCTGCACATCGGGGGTAACAGTGACCCTTATCCTTACCGGTTTCCGTTTTAATCCCTCAAAATCCGTGATAAACATACCCTGTCCCAGATAACGTCCGGGCTCGACTTTCTTCCTGTTCCACACCGTAAATTTGTACTTCCGGCCATCCTCGATCTCTTCCAGCTCTGCTCCCAGCAGATCCTTGAGATTCCTGGAATCCTTGTCGTCCAGGTCCCACTTGAATTCGGTAAGATGAACCGGCTGTTCCAGCTTGTTGGTAATGAATATATCCTGCTTTAACTCTTCACCGGAAAATCCGGTGAGGGTAATTCTCCTTGATATCTCGAACACCCTCTTCACATCACCGGTAATACGCAGTACTACCTTCTTGTTTTCCGGATCATTGGTATAAACGGTGTAATGCTTGCTTAAACGCCCCGGATGAATCTTGTGCCCGTAAACCTTGACCTTTATTTTTCCCTCCTGCCCGGGAGGAACAGCCTTGTCGAAATCGGCTACAGCGCAGCCTCACCCGGGTCTTACATTAACTATCTTGAGTTCACCCGCCCCGTTGTTCCTTACCTTGAAGGTATATTCGATATCCTGGCCCTCGTAGTACTCTCCCAGATCCACCGTCTTCCTGGTAACGAAGAATTTGGGGTCGCTACCATTGTTTTTGGCGCAGAAGGATAAGGATACAATGAATGTTACCAGGAACAGGCCCATCAGAAGTACTGATGCTATCTTGTTCTTCCTGTACATCAATCTCCCTCCATTGGTGGTTGAATAACTCTCTGTTACTTTATTTGCTCCGGGCTTCCCCTTAAAATTATAAAAAGGGATAAAAAATGACCGGCATAAATTTCCGTACCCATTCAATAAGATACCGGGCTACGGCTTTCACTATATGACATCCCGCTCCGGTAACCGTTACAATAATATATTATATGCATAACCGCAAGTTGCGTTCCATGAATTTTGCCCTGTCCGGGATTCCGGGAGTCAGGATGGCAGGGCATCTCCGGCCGGTCTATCGGTGGTCCGGTTAAATTATCTTCCTGGTCTGATTTTCCCCCCTCCTGAACTCCGTTGCAGGTACCGGCAGGGAGTGGTGATAAGGCCGAATGGTTTCAGTTCAAGTTTTATCCTTTATCCCCCGGTCATTCCGGCCCGGTGTTACTCCTTCGGGAAAACTATCTTCAGCCTGATAAACAGAGTTCCAGAACATGTACTCATACCGGCTGGATGTTATGAAAGCCCTGCTCAGTTTATCGTACCGGAAATCTTCTCTTATACCATCCACCAGCCTCCTTATCCTTTTTACCAGGGCAATATAATCCTCCTCCAGATAGCAGGATGCCCACCGCCGGTACAAACCATTCTCGAGCTTATCTATCCTCTTCCTGTGATACCGCGCAATTTCAAGATAGGACCAGTAGCAGGGAAGTGCCGCAGCTAATCCCTCCTGGAAAGATTCAAGGGAAGAGGTGGAGAGGAGAAAACTGACATAGGAGACGCCCGCCGGTAACATCTCCTGCCCTTCAGCCTGCCGGATGGTAAGCCCCATATCTTCCAGGAAGTTCCTGTAGCCCTCGAATTCCCCTGTTGATTCAGTATATGCTATATCGACCAGCTCTCTCATAGTGGCTTGATCCTCCGCTCTGGATGCCAGAAGAGCGAAGTTCCTTATGGAAGCGATCAGGTAGTTGTAGTCCTGAAGGATATAGAACTTGAATTTCTGCCGGGGAAGTGTTCCCCGGAACAGCTCCTCTACAAATGGATGGACATAGATCTTCTCCCAGATATGCCGGGCGTCCTGTTTCAGCCTCTCAGAGAGATTCATGGCTTCCTCGCTCTTATCACTACGAAGTCACCCTTCTTGTAACCCCTGACCGGCCTTTCTATCCCTTCCTCCGTATATCTGGGGTGCCTGGTTAACGTCTGGACATACTCCAGGCCGGTAAATCCAGCCTGCTCCAGCATCCTTTTAGCATCCTCTATGGAAATCCACCGGGCCCCCTTTATGAATTTCACCGGGTACGGATTCTCCGGAGACCTCCCCGGGTCGAACTGTCCCTGCAGTCTGGCCAGATCGTAGAGCATGGAATAGGAACCTTCCCGGGGGAGGAATGATACTATCAGATACCCTCCCCTGCGCAGAATCCTGAAAGATTCCCTCAATGCTTTCAGGGGATCGGTGCAGTAGCTTAGAACGGTGGAGAGTAACACTGTGTCGAACTTCCCGCCGGGATGGGGGATATCTTCGGCAGTTCCTGTTTTCACATCTATTCCCCTCTCCCTAGCCAGCTCGGCCATACCTCCGGAGGGCTCTACTCCCATCTTTACCCCCAGCCTGGAGGCGAACAGACCGCTGCCCACTCCTATACTGATAGCATTCTCCGGGCCGGGGAAGAGTTCCTTCTCTGCCAGCAATTCTGATTCAAAGATATTCCTGTTCTTGCTGAACCAGAAATCAAAATCCCCGGCTTCATCTTCAAAGGCAGAGGCCGGCCTGGGGGCTATATTATGATAGAGGGGACCGAAACCCCTTCCGATTTCAGGAGCGTTTTCTATGGCTCTGGTAATATAATCCTTTGCAATCCTGACCGAGTCCGGGAGACTTTCCCCCCTGGCAAGGGAAGCGGCAATTGCAGAAGAGAGGGTACACCCGGTGCCGTGTGTGTTCCTGCTGTCCATCCTCTCCGATTCAAAGGTGCTGTATTTGCCATTGCTGAAAAGAATGTCTATGGCGCTATCCTCCTTCAGATGCCCCCCCTTGATAAGTACATTCTCCGCTCCCATTCCGGCTATCTTTTCCGCTGCTTTACGGGCATCTTCTATAATAGAAATCTTTGTTCCGGAAATAATCTCAGCCTCTTCGGCATTGGGGGTTACCAGCCAGGCCAGGGGAAGCAGATCCTCTACCAGTGTTTTTTCCGCCTCCTCCTTCAGCAGCCTGCTGCCACTCTTGGAAACCATCACCGGATCAAGCACCAGATTGCCGATCCCGTGTTTTTTCACCCTGCCCGCTATTACTTTGATAATTTCCACACTGGATACCATTCCGGTTTTTGCAGCACCACACCCCATATCCTCCATAATCATATCTATCTGATCCCCCACCATCTCCGCATCTATATCCTGAATGGAGCGGACCCCGGTGGTATTCTGTGAGGTTATCGAAGTTATGGCCGAGACGCCGAAGACATTAAATGCCTGAAATGTCTTCAGATCCGCCTGTATCCCGGCACCTCCCCCCGAGTCGGACCCCGCAATGGTCAAGGCAATACCTTCATACTTCATTCCACCCTCCTATTTCTTTACAGGCATCCCATCATAACTGTCAATTTCATGAAAACCGCACACCTCCATCACATATAAATCCATCCGGTAACGGTAATCATATCAATATTGTCGAATGTTTATAAAACATTTTCCCGCCTCTGTTCCCATAACCCGGATTCCAGGAGATTATTCCCCTCTTTGAGCACCTCCTGCAGACCGGGCATTCTAACATGACAGGCAATCCAGTACAATACATATGCTGGAGTTTCCCGGTTCTTCGATCTGTACGGTTCCGGTGGTTGGTGTTTCAAAATCGCTGTACATATCGCCGGCCGGGGAAAACTTCAGCTCTGCGCCCCGGGCTCCATCTTTCTGACCCTCCGGGCCGGAAATCCATTATCCCTCCAACTCTCCTCCCATTTCCACTCCGTCAACCGGCGCTCCGCACCGGGGACAACTCCCATCCGGTCTGACCCGGTTTTCCATAACCTGGAATCCGAACCGGCGAATAAGCATTTCCCCGCACTGGTGGCACACCGTACCGGTCTCATCGGGGATATTGCCCACATATATATACCGCAGCCCCGCCTTCTGTCCTATTTCCATGGCCCGGCTCAGGGTATCACAGGGGGTGGGGGGCAGATCATTCATCTGATAGCCCGGGGAGAAACGGCTGATGTGCCAGGGTGTTTCCACTCCCAGCCGGCTGGCCACGAAACCGGCAGCTTTCCCCAGCTCTTCATCGCTGTCGTTTATGCCGGGGATAATAAGGGTGGTCACCTCCAGCCATATGTCCATCTCTTTCATTCTCTCCATACTCTCCAGCACCGGTTGAAGTTTGGCCCCCACATACTCACGGTAGGTTTCCTCACGGAAGGCTTTGAGATCAACGTTGGCTGCATCCAGGTAAGGCCGGAACAACTCCAGCATCTCTCCGGTCATATAGCCATTGGTCACATAGATGTTTTTCAGTCCCTCCTGACTGGCCAGCCGGGCTGTGTCATAGCTGTACTCGAAGAAGATGGTCGGCTCGGTGTAGGTGTAGGCAATGCTCCGGCAACCGGCGTTTTTTGCTGCTTCGACAATCTGCCGGGGGCTGGCCTGCTCTCCCATGACCAGATGGCGCCTGCTTACCTGCTGGGAGATATCCCAGTTCTGACACCATTTGCATCTGAAGTTGCAGCCCGCTGTGGCCATGGAGTAGGCACGTAATCCCGGATGAAAGTGGAAAAGCGGTTTCTTTTCCACCGGATCAGCATGTTGTGCGATGGTTCGCCCGTATACCAGAGTGTAAAGGATCCCCTCCCGGTTCTCCCGAACCCGGCAGATACCTTTCTTCCCTTCGGTTATGACACACCTGCGGGCGCAAAGATCACAGCGAAGCTTCTCTCCGGCCATTTTCCGGTATAACATTGCCTCCTTTTGATTATCCATCTCATCCCCTTCCTTTTCCGTATTTTCAGAATTTGCCCGAGTTGATTTTCCTCTCCCGCCCTCCCCCTTCGATAAGCCTCACCGCTCCACCCTCCATCCTTCCCGCTCACCCTTCCCCGGACATGCAATTCCGCTGCGTCATACTCACACACAGGTTGAGTTGTGGTTTGCTCTGATAAAATTCCCCGGCATGGAATTATAATAATACTAATAATCATAATAATTGAAAGTGTTTTCTTCCGGCACAGTACAGGGGCCCCTGCCTCCCTTCAGGACAGATAAAGAGTGTTCCTGAAACAGAAAGTGCTGTAATAAACAACTAATTGTTGATTGTTGAACGAATTTTTGTATTATCCATTTAAGCGGAGGATGATTGCCGGCGGAGTGGTAAATTCCGAGGGAAGGAATAAGATGTCTTGGAAAGCTGAACTTGGGGAAAAGATCGAAAAGCTCAAACAGGAAAAGAATGCTGTAATACTGGCCCATAACTATCAGCCCCCCGAGATTCAGGACACAGGGGATTATCTGGGAGATTCGCTGGAACTCAGCCGTCTGGTCCAGGACCTCCCCCAGGAGATCATCCTCTTCTGCGGGGTCCACTTCATGGCCGAAACAGCAGCCATACTCTCACCGGAGAAGAAGGTCATACTTCCCGAGCCCTCAGCCGGCTGCCCCCTGGCCGATACCATCACCCCGGAAGGCCTGAGGGATCTCCAGAGCCGTCACCCCGGGGCATCCACGGTGATGTATATCAACTCGCCGGCAACGGTCAAGGCGGAGACCGATATCTGTTGCACTTCGGCCAATGCGGAAGCGGTAATAAGGTCTATATCTCCGGACAATGATATAATATTCGGACCGGATAAAAACCTGGGGCAGTGGGTGGCTTCAACCACCGGGCGCAACCTGATCCTGTGGGAGGGCTGCTGTCCTCCCCATCAGAAGATACTCCCCGGAAAGATTCGGGAACTGCGCAGGAAGCATCCTGATGCGGTGGTGATGGTACATCCGGAGGTCCCTCCTCCATCCGCCGGTGAAGCAGACCAGGTGCTGGGCACCGGGGGGATGATCAGATATGCCTCCCGCAGCAAAGCTTCCACATTTCTGGTAGGCACCGAGCCGGGAATGTGCTACCGGCTCAAGACCCTGATGCCGGACAAGACCTTCATCCCGGTGTCGGAAGAGGCCATCTGCGAAGACATGAAAAGGATTACCCCGGAAAAAGTTTACCACTCCCTCCGGTCTCAACAGCCGGTGGTTACGGTGCCTCCCGGCATAGCGGATGGGGCCCGGTCGGCCATAGAGAAAATGGTAGCCATCACCTGAGATCAACATCCAGCCGCTGTCAGAACCGTTCCATAAATCCCTTGACTAATAAAGGATATTCAAATAGACAGGTAGAGAGTTTTGTGCAGCAGTTTTTTATACTAACCGAGGAGGTGGAGATGAAACTCAGCATCAGCATTATTTTAACCGCACTGCTGCTGCTGGCGCCATTGGCAGCCATAGAGGCCGGGGAACCTTCCTATTCATTCGAATTCAGCGGCTTCTTCAAGGGGGATCTGGTCTATGACCAGACCAGAACCTCCCATGGAGATTTCTCCATATGGGTGGTGCCATACGGAGACACCAGGGATAACACTCTCAACATGACAGCCAGGGAGACCCGTCTGGGACTCAACTTCTGGTGGGACAGTGAGGATATCCGCACCGATGCGCGGCTGGAATTCGATTACTACGGTTTGGGGGCTGCTCCCAGGGGATACAACGCCATGGAGAACAAGGCCGCTCCCATGCTCAGACACGCATATCTGAAATTAACCAGGGGGAAGGTATCCATCCTGGCCGGTCAGACCAGCGATGTCATCTCCCCTCTGGTCCCCACCACAGTCAATTACACCGTAGCATGGGGCCAGGGTAACATAGGCTACCGCCGCCCTCAGTTCCGCCTTACCACCCGGGCAGATATAGCTGAGAGGGCAGGCGTCAAGCTCGACCTGGCGGTAGCACGTAACCTCGGTTCCGATCTGGACGACTCCGGAATAGATGCCGGTGCCGACGCCGCCCTTCCGGTAATCCAGGGCCGGCTTGGCTTCTCTTCGGAATTTTCTGATGAAGGGATGGTATCCCTGGGCATCTCCGGTCACTATGGCCAGGAGAAGTACGGTACCGGGGATTCCATGGATGTGGAGTCATGGTCGGTCAACGCCGATGCCAGGCTGATTATAACACCTGAGATCTGCCTCTCCGGCGAATTCTTCAGCGGTCAGAATCTGGGAACATACATGGGTGGCATTCTGCAGAGTGTCAATCCCATGAACAGCGAGATAGCATCCATGGGAGGCTGGGGAATGCTCTCGGTCAAACCGGCATCCGCCCTGACCATCAATGCGGGATACTCATTCGAAGACCCCGATGACGCCGATTTCCTGGTGCCGGAGACGGTCCCGGGATCAGCGGGTGCTCCGGCTTTCAGTTTCAGGGATAAAAACATCATGGTCTTCGGCAACCTGATGTATGGAATTACCGGCAACGTAACCGGAATGCTGGAATTTGCCTATCTTAACACCGAATACTTGAGCAAGGTCTATGAGGGACCCGGTCCTGATTATGAATTGACCGGTTCGGAAAAAGCCGAGTACGACGATTTCCAGGTAAGGTTCGCCCTGAAGGCGGCAATAAAGTAGACCCCGGAGAATAAAAACATACCGGGCGGGGGAAGCGGAATACAACATTCCCCGCCCGGTTTTCATATTGCTTAACATAAATTCCCGTAGTGACCGCTTGGTCGAGTAGTTCATAAATATGGCAGCTCTCTCCCCCGACTGAATGCTAATTAATACGTTAATGATTATACCTGTCTCGAATTTCCGGTGACTTCATTACATTCATAAAATTATAACCATGGCCGGCAAATTTTATCAGCATGCCCGTTGCCCAAAAGTGGTTATTCAATTTATGAATTGATCTGGTTAGATCAGCCCGGAAGTTTATCCATACCGGCTCTCCGCCCCTCCTCTGTGATGATCTCCCTGAGCTGTTCCGCTACCGCTTCGCTCAGAGGTTCCGGCCGGTGTTCCGCCAGCAGTGCATCCACCCTGTCCGCCGCCCTATCCAGGGCAGTTGACCGCCCTCCCCTCTCCCATTCATCCAGAGCGGAACGGTCGATTACCGGATGGGGGTAGTAAGACTCCCGGCGGTACCATTTCATGGTGTGGGGCAGGGAGAGGAACTCCTTGCTTTCCAATGCATCTTCTATCTTATCCATGGCCAGGGGATCATCCCTGAACTCTATCCCCCTGTTCAGCCTCAGAGCCATCCCGCATATCTCATGGTCAAGAACCAGTTTCTCCAGGCTCTGGCAGGATTCGAATTCCAGCATTCCCGGACCGGATACATTATTGATTCCGCTGGCCGCAGCCAGGACAGCCCCCATGGCGCTCTCCATTCCGGCCTGATAATCCACCCGCTTGGAATCGCTCAATCCCATATAGGCATGGGTGGGCAACCCCAGGTGCTTGCCCACCTCTGCGTATGCTCCGTCTATCATCTGGGTCTCCACCGCTCCCATGGGGGTAGTGCCCTTCCTCATGTCAAAGAATGCCGGCGAGCCGCCGTAAATCACCGGCGCCCCGGGTCCTGCCAGCTGATGAATCACCACCCCGCTTAAACTTTCAGCGCAGTGTTGGACCACTGCCCCGGCGAGGGTAACCGGAGCGGTGGCTCCGGTCAGGGGCATGGAAACCAGCTCCGCGGGCAGGCCGGTGCGGGCGCAGTCGATCAATGCCTGACAGGTCAGGTTGCTCCACTTCAGGGGAGGAGAGGGACAGCAGTCGAATATCGCCATGGGTTTTTCCCTCAGTTGATCATCCCCTCCGGCCACAGCCGAAAGCATGGTGTGCATCACATTGAATCCGCTCACCTCGAAGGTACCGGTAACTACAGGTTTCTCAGAGTAAATAAGGGCTATATATAAACGGTACCGGTCCGCTATCCCCTCAGGCACGTCTCCGGGGATCACCCCGGTACTCTGAGCGGCATAGTTGGGCAGTGCATCTGTAAGGGTGGCAAATTTTACCAGATCCCCGGTTTCCGGGGCCCTGATTTCATCCTTCCTGTAATCGTATATCCGCAGGGCCGCCGACCCGGGATTGAAGTGCACCCTGTCCCCTCCCAGGTTCATGGCCGCCTCGCCCCGGCGGTTGAATACCTCTATCTCGCCGGGAGCGGATTTCAGGGCTTCCTCCACCAGATTGGAGGGGATAAACACCCGCCCCTCCTTACTCTCCACTCTGGCGCCCGCCCCCCTCAGAATCTCGGTTGCTTCCCGGTGTTCTACGAATATACCCACCTTCTCCATTATCATCAACGCCTCTTCTACTATCCTGCTGCGCTGCCGGCTGGTGAACCAGGAAATCCTGGGAATCAAACTCATTTTTTCCTCTCTCTTTTGATATCAGCCCGCCCCTCTCCGGGGATAACATAATTCCTAATCCCCCATCCGGTCCGGGCAATCCTTGTAATCACACCTTCCGCATGAATCGCTGCTCCTCAGCCGGGAGGGCTTTCTGGCTACATGGACGGCGAAGGAGACTGATTTGCGGGGAATCATCATGCAGCTGGGAGAAAGTTTCACTCCGATCTTCTCCGCAGGCAGCAGTTCGAAGACAGCCCTCTGCTCCGACACATCCCAGGGTCCGTAGCCGGGGCTGGCCCGCCGGGATGTCTTCAGTCCATCCCGGGAAACCCGTTCCGCTATGACCCGGTCGATGGAGCCGGCGGTTGCATCGGCAGCCACCGACCCGGCCGTATCCAGGGCCACCGCATCCAGCAGCCTGTCTGCGGAGAAGAGCTCTGCCACCTTCTCCTCCAGCCCCTCCCCTATGGTACATATACAGAATGCCATCCGTTTCTTATCCGCGAACATATCCGAACCGGGCAATGCCTTGCCCGGTACCACAGCATAGACGCCGCGCGGCTCTATCAGCTTCCCTGCTTCTTCCAGGGCAAGGTCAACCGCTTCATTGACCAGTTTTATCCTGTGGGTATCCTTTACTTTCCTGAATCTCAGAAACCGCTCTATCTCATTCCGGTTTATTTCTATATCCAGATGATCGAGTATTACAGGCTGTGAATTATCATTCATAACATTAACCCGGAACAGGTCACCATCCGTCACTTGCCCCCCCTATCATCCCTGCCTTCATCTTCGACCCATTTCCACCAGGCGGAGGTGAACCTGTTTTATAAATTCCGGAGTGGTGCCGCAGCAGCCTCCCACCGCATTGGCTCCCTCCCGGACAATCTTCTCCATGTCGGCCGCAAATTCATCCGGCTTCTGCCGGTATACCTCCCTCCCCCGCTTCATCTCCGGAGAGCCGGCGTTGGGCTGAAATAGCAGGGGCTCTCCGGCAAGTTCCCTCATCAGGGAAGCCAGCCCCATCATATCACTGCTGGAAACACTGCAGTTGGCGCCTATTACATCCGCTCCTTCCCCCGGGAGAACCTCTACCGCTTCCTCCGGAGTATTCCCCATCATGGTAAAGTATCCGTTGGGCTTGCGGTCGAAGGTCATCTCCGCCACCACCGGTTTGTTGGATACCTCCCGGATGGCCCTCAATGCTTCCACCGCTTCCCTGATATCATACATGGTCTCTATCAGAAAGAGATCGACCCCCTCCTGTTCCAGAGCGGATGCCTGTTCCCGGAAAGTCCTCCGCGCCCTCTCCGGCTTCAGGCTCCCTACCGGCGGGAAGAACTGCCCGGTGGGCCCTATATCCCCCGCCACAAACCTGTTCTCCTCTCCCAGCTCATCCATTACCTCCCGGACCAGATTGACTGCCTCCCGGTTAATCCGGTCGACCTCCCCCTTCATCCCGGAAGAAGATGCCGACAGCTTGAGTCCGGTGGCACCGAAGGTATTGGTCTGAACAACCTCAGCCCCCGCCTGAAAGTACTTACGGTGGACCTCTTTGACCTTCCGGGGATGCTTAAGGTTCCACTCTTCGGGAGGCTGCCCCATCTTAAGGCCGGCCGATATAAGCATGGTGCCCATGCCGCCGTCGAACAGTAAGACCTTTCTTTGAAAAAGCTCTCTGAGATTATCACCCATGATTAATCCTTCCCCGGCTGACTGCTCCCCCTCCACACCTGCCACTCCAGGTGTCCGGTTAAAGTCTATTTCAGCAAACCAGAATCTCCGGCCCCGTTCATACCACCAGTTTCCTGGCCATGCTCACTGCCTCCACCGCATCCCCGGCATACCCATCCGCTCCGATCTCATCTGCCCACTTCCGGCTGCAGGGCGCTCCCCCTACCATAACCCGGGGCCTATCTTTAACCCGTCTCGCCTTCATCTCCTCAATCAGACGTTTCTGCCCCGGCATGGTGGTGGTCAACAGGGCTGAAACAGCCAGGCAATCAACCCCTCCCTTCTCCACCTCCTCCAGAAATGCCTCCACCGGTACATCCGCCCCCAGGTCGGTGACCCGGAACCCATTGGCAGAAAGCATGGTAGCTACCAGAGTTTTCCCTATGTCATGGATATCCCCTTCGATGGTACCAATAACCACATGAGCCCCCTGCCCATCAGAATGGTCAGCGCCTAATTCAGGCTGCAGAACCGCCATTGCCTTTTTCATCGCCTCCGCCCCCATTACCAGCTCGGGCAGGAAGATCTCCCCGTCTTCCCACATCCGGCCCACCCTTCTTATCCCGGCAACGAATCCCTTATCGATCACCTCCATAACAGAAAAATCCTTCTGAATGGCCTCCCGGGCCAGTCTTTCCGCTTCCTTCCCTTTGAAACCGGAAACAGAATCAGCACAGCTTTTGAGAAATTCCTCCATATTTAACTCTCCGTTTCTAATCCCGCCGGAAACCCGCCTCCATTCCGGCGTCAATTTCTGAAATCCGGCACGGCAGTTGCATTCTCTTGAACCGGATATTGCAACTTGACCGGGCGCATGGTATCTCCGAATTAAAGACTACCGAACCCCCGAAGGCCGACCAGCTTGGAGGTTAAACGCCCGGCCAAATATCCCCGGTCTCCGCGAAGGTTTTTTCAGGCCGACACCTGGACCGGGTGATTTGATTTTTATATCCTTCCCCGTTCACTTTCTCCCTGATCAAATCTATCCTCAATCTCAAACCGGGGGACTATATCAACCGGCAGATCCTTCAATCTGGATATGGAAGATTCAACCTCTTCTCCCATTTCCCCGTATTTTCGAATAAATTCCCTGGCGCCCTGATAATCCCCCCTTGCCTGAATCATCAATATCTGGTGAAGCAGCTCCTCACAGACTTCCGGAACCTTCTCTATATCAACGGACCAGCGTCCTGTCCGGGAATCATAACTGTAAACGTCCTGTTCTTTGAAGTAATTGAAGATAATCATATTGGCCCGTCCGTGCGCTTCTTCGACCCCGAATCTGACCGATCTGAAAAATCCTGCCAGAAAGGTTACTGCTACCTCATTCTTCAGGGAAGGCGGGAAGAACCCATCCTCTATAATATAATAAATATTATACTCCCCGCCAACATCTGCTTTTGTTTCTTCGATAGCCGAGTTCGCCTCCTTGAGAGCCCTGTCCACGGTTATCCGGCTGCCATCCGGCAGAGTTACCCTGCCCGGTCCCAGTCCGTGAGTAAACTCGTGCAGCAGTATATGATTGAAATATGCATTGAAGGTTACCAGGGGCAACTGCTCCTTATCCACCAGGATACGGGCGATGGGCATAAGTATCCCGTCGAACTTGGCATGACAGATATTACGCAGCATTACCTTCTTGCAGCCTTTCGCCTCTCTCACCCTCTCGTCGTTGGGAAGGTTGAAGGCCAGGGTCTGAACACCCGCCCTGGTATCTCCCGCAGAGAAGACCAGGTCGGCCACTACGATGGGGGAAGAGGTTCCCCTCTCGAAATTCTTGTACCGGTCATCTATGGGAAGGTTCCTCTCCAGTTCGGTCAGATATCCCTTCAATCCCTCCAGCTTCTTGCTCTCCTGGGGATCCCTGATGCAGAGGAAGGATTCGAAGGCGGCTTTATAACCGAACAGTTTGTCTTCATAGACTTCATATGGTCCTATGGTTATATCAATCAGATTGTTCCGGACATCCATCCAGGCCATATTGCTTTCGAAATACCGGTTGGTTTTGAATGCTTTGGCCCTGGATGCCAGAAACTCCGCCAGCGACTCATTCCCGGTCAGCCAGGCCGCCTTCTTCAGGTGCCGGGCCGCCTTCTCCAGGGGCTCCCGGTAAGCTTCAGAATATGGTACCGCCTTCAGCCCCCCCTGTTCCGTTCTCCTTATCACGGTGTAATGGCTCTGGAAGCTCTCTTTATCCTCCGGGTGCTCCCGGATCCAGCTCTTGAATTCCTCTCTGGTCATATCGGGGGGATAGTAATTGGCCCCCTCCGGTTTGGGCTGAGTTCCGATAAAAGGCCGGTCCGAAGCAAGCCTGTCCCAGGGACCGAAGTTTATCTTGAAGAATTTCAAAAGCTCCTGATCCCCTTTTTCCCGGAGATCCTGCAGTACCTCGAAATTGCCCCGGTAGACCTGTTCCAGAAAGATGGTATCCATCTGCCTGCTGGCCAGATAAAGCTCTTTCAGAACCTCCATATCCTTTTTTTCCAGAACTTCCCAGGGAACCTCGATAGTTATGGGAGCATAAGATTCCAGTCTCTCTGCCACCGGCTTAATCACTTTCTCCTCCTTCTCTTCCTCTCCGCCGCATCCCGCCCATCCCGCTATTGCCAGAATCAAGATAACTGCTGCCATCCTTCTCAACATTATTAACCTCCCCGGTATTAAAAAATACTAAAATCCAACCTCATTGCTCCGGCCCCTCTAACTTCAGCCGGTTCGTCCCAGTACCCTCTTTACCTCTATGGCAAGTTTCTCCATGGAATAGGGCTTCTGAATAAAATCTATCCATTGGTCCTTCATTACCTCTTCGCCAATGAAAGACTCATTGTATCCGCTGGATATTATTACCCTGGTATCCTCCCTGATCTCCCTGATACTCTTGAGCACCTCCTTCCCACTGGCGTGGGGCATTATCACATCCAGGATCACCAGCGCAATTTCATCCTGATTCTCCCTGAATGCCTTTATTCCCTCCCTGGCTCCCCCTGCCACCAGAGGAATATAGTTGAGCTTCTCCAGCATATCCCTGGCCAGTTCTCTCACCATGGGCTCGTCATCGATAACAAGTATCTTCTCTCCGTTCCCCTGGGGAACTTCCACCCTTCCCTCCTCCTCACTGTCCGCCGGCGCAGAACCGGAGGCAGCCGGCAGATATATATTGAATACCGATCCCTCTCCCACCTCACTGTACACATTTATGAACCCCCCATGGTTATTGATTATACCATAAACCATACTCAGCCCCAATCCGGTGCCTTCCGAGCGTTCCCTGGTGGTAAAGAATGGCTCGAATATCTTCTCCATGGTCTCACGGTCCATTCCGATTCCGGTATCCGCTACGGATATCTTTACATAGTTACCCTTCTCCATATTCAGATCGATTTTGGGCTGTGTTTCTCTGATCTGCACATTCTCGCTGGAAACCATCAGCTTCCCCCCCTCCGGCATAGCATGCCTGGCATTCATACAGACATTCAGAAAGGCCTGCTCCAGCTGACCGGAAGAACCTGCGACAGCATCGATATCCTCATCCAGATCGAGCTTTATCTCTATCTTTCTGTCGATGGTTCTCTCCAGGAGCTTGACCACCTCCTTGATCAGTACATTGCAGTTTACCAGCCTCTCCTCTGTTCCCCTGTCGCCTGAGAAGGTCAGCAGCCTCTCGGTCAGTTCAGAGGCCTTCCTGGCCGAACTTCTGACTATGTCCAGGTAGGACCTCAGTTCGTGATTCTCCCCCACCAGATCTATCATGAAGGTGGTATAACCCAGCACCCCCTCCAGCAGGTTGTTAAAATCGTGAGCTATTCCCCCCGCCATCTCACCCACTATCTCCATCCTCTGCGACCGCATAAGCAGGTTCTGGAGATGTTTCTTCTCGGTGTTATCGATCAGGAACTGAATAAATCCCTTGAACTCTCCCTCTTCGCTGTACCGTGGAGTCATATTCAATATAAGATTCTTCTCTCCGCCCCCCTTCCTGACGATACATATCTCCAGATTCTCCAAACTCTCACCATTCTTGATGGCCCGGCTGATAATCTTTTCTTCTTCGTTGCCGAAAATTTCCTCTCCGATCTTTTTTCCTGCCACATCATCGCTCCCGAAGCCGGTCAGCCTCTTCACCCCTCTGTTGGCAGTCCGGTATATCCCCTTCTCATCCAGAACAGCTATTCCCACCGTCCGGTTATCAAAAACAGCTCTCATTATCTCCAGGAATTCCCTGTCCTGGTTGTCTGCGTATTGTTCCTTTGAAAGTTGGGTAGAATCGGCATCATTCCTGTGAACCATATGCCTTCTTCCTTTTAGGTTATCTCTTCACGGCTTTCCAGCGCCTCTTCCACGGCTACAGAAAGGTTGCCCAGCCTGTATGGCTTCTTCAGGAAAGATTTGGCCCCATCCGACATCAACCTCTGTATCACAGAATCCTCGCTGTAAGCGCTTGAGATGATCACCGGCAGTTGAGGATGATTCTCCTTGAGCGCATAAAACACCTCCTGGCCGTTCATTTCCGGCATCACCAGATCAAGAATTACCAGGTCCACATCCCCCTCCTCCACTATCTCCAGTGCTTCCCTGCCCCCCGGCGCAGTTACCGGCTTGAATCCCAGCCTCTCTATCATGTCCGAGGCAAGACTGCAGACTATCTTCTCATCGTCCACCACCAGGACAGTCTTAACCTCATCCCTTTCAGGGGTAAGGCCGTTCCTGCCAGAGGTAACCCTCTCGGTGGTCAGGGGAAGAAGAATAACAGCCCGGGTTCCCTCTCCTGCCTTACTCTTAATGGTAAGAGTCCCCCGGTGTCCCTTTATTATCCCGGATGCAACCGGCAGCCCCAGCCCCCGCCTTCCCTTCTCCCGCTTGGTGGTAAAAAAGGGCTCCTCCGCCCGTTTAAGAACCTCCGCTTCCATCCCACCACCCCTGTCCTCCACCTCTATCCTGAGATAATCCCCGCTGTTCATCCCCTCTCTGAATTCCTTGTTTTCCCTTCCCAGACGGATAATTTCCGTCCTGACCCTTATCTCTCCTTCCCCCGGCATGGAATCCCGTGCATTCTTGCACAGGCACATAAGCGCCTCGTATAGCTGGCCCGGGTCCCCCTTCACATTCATCACCTCCGCCCTGAATTCCTTGGCCACCGATATATGGTCCATGGGCATGATACAGCTCTTGCATACCCTCTCCAGTATGTCCTTCATATCCACTACTTCTATAACATGGTTGCCTCTTCTGGATATGGAGAGTATCTGCTGGGTCAGCTTGGCTGCGCGGGCTCCGGCCTTCTCCAGCTTCATCAGCTGCCTGACCCGCTCGTCCTTGGGGGGGAGGGAATTCCGTACCAGGGATGAATACCCTATCATGGCACCGATAAGATTATTGAAATCGTGCGAGACCGATGCAGCCAGATTGGCTATCCCCTCCATCCTCTTCTCATCCATAGCGCTCTTCTCCAGCAGGCTCCGCTCACTGATATCATTAACCGTCCCCCTCAGCACCCGCTTGCCCTTGTACTCTACCACATACAGGCTTATCTCCACCTCCTTGTCGCTATCGCAAAGGCGGTATGCATGAAAGTAGCTCCTGGTGCTTAGTTCATCCTCCTTAAGCAGTTCTTCCACCACATTCCGGAAGTGATCCCGGTCTGACGGCTCCAGGTAATCTTCCAGGGGGGTTCCGATGAGATTTTCTGCAGGCCTGCCTATAATTCGCGGGAAATACCTGCTGAAAAACTCGAGCTTTCCATCCACCAGCAGGAAAAAGGCCTGCTCGCAGCTGTCGGTAATGGATTGATATTTGGATAATTGATTTTTCAGAGACCGGTTCTTCAGCCTGGTCTCCAGTGAAACCGATATTATTCCCTCCAGCTGGTCCAGCACCTCCATTTTCTTCCCGGTCATTCTGCCTTCGTACTTATACAATCCCATCAAGAGGGGATTCCCGTCGGACCCCTTCATGGAACTGAAGATATATCTGTTTCTTTTTGTATTTTTTATATTTATCACCGCTGAAGTCACTGTTTCGGATGAAAACAGTCCTTCCTCCCCCATCATCTTCACCAGGGAGATGGTCTCCCTCTTGCTCAGGTTGACAGATCCCTTCTTGAAAATTTCTGTTATCCAGGAATCTATCTTATCCGACTGCCCCCTCCGGTATTCCTTCCCCACCAGATAATGGTAGTCTGAATCCCCGGACAGCATCGACCCTATCCTGTATTTGCCCTCCGGGGCATCGAAGTAGATGAGTGAAACCAGATTGAATCCGAAAGTTTGCTTGATATAAGCGGAGGTGTTTTTGAGGGCGGTGTACAGATTGCCGCCCGCAAGTATCTCCTTCATTATCAGGAGTGAACCTCCCGGATGGGGAAGAAAACGTCCTTCTTCTCCGGAGATGGAGGAAACCGCAGCTTTCCCCTTCTTCCCCTTTCTGCTTCCTTTCTGTTTTTCCCGGCTGGTAGATTTCGAAGTTGTCATCCCGGTGAAACCCCTCTTCTGGTTGATAGGTTATCTACTTGTCCCTGGCTCATAATAAATTATTTAACCAGAAATCTGTTGTCTTAGTCAAATGATTTTCACCGGTCGGGCAAGGGGGGAGGCTCACTTCAAATGCACTCCGTTCAGCCCCGGGGGCTATCCTCAGTCTTCCATCAAGACATTTTCGTCGTACTCTATTTCGAATCTGAGCTTGTGCCTGGCCTCCTCCTGAGCAAGCCCCAGCAGAACCTCCTTCAGGTTCTGGTCATCGGTGGCGGAGGCTAGATCCTGATACATTCTGAAAGCTTCCTTCTCTGATTTCATGGCAATTATCAGGGCCTGCTGGTAGTCGAGATCCTCACCCGGTTCCACATCCATCACATATTCGGCTATCTTGAGATCCATGACCTTTTCCTTCTCGGGAAGGAGCATCTCTCCCTCTTTTATCCTCAGCAGTTTCTTCTTATGCCCCTCTTCCTCCCTGGCGAAATCGCGGAATACCTTCTTCATATTCTCCCTGTTAACCTGCTCCGCCAGCCGGTTATAGAAGTGGCAGGACCGCTCCTCCGACCTTATGGCATAATCGAGAATCTCATTGACGTTGTCGAACTTCATGTTTTTTCTCCTTGTTCTTGCTTCACCCCTGGCCGTTTCAGCAATGTCTCTCTTTCCATCCATCCCTTCCGGGTGAATCCGGTTTTTATCTTTACCGCTGTCTGTCAAATCATACACCCATCACGGACCAAGATTCATCAAATGCTCTCCGCTGAGCAGATCATCCGAATCCATATCCTCATTCCTCTCCATCTGCCGGAACTCCACCTCCAGAAGAGCATAATGGCTCCTCTCCATGTTGGCCATGTAGTTGAGCAGGGATTTGCTGTTGGGATTACGCACCTTCCCTGCCAGCTCCCTGTAGAAATTCTCCGCCCGCTTCTCCCCCTCCATGGCTACTTCAAAAAGTTCCTTCAGAGAATGATCCTCCTCCAGGATGTCCTTAACCGACGGAATGGGTGAATTGGCAGGTGTTTTCAGATCAACCCCGGGGAAGGAGTCCTGGTATGCTTCCTCCAGGATCTGCTTATGTTTCTTCTCCTGAGTTATCAGAAAATCGAACTTCTCCTTAAGGGTCTCACTGTCCGTCTTCTCCTTCATTTTACTGTACAGATCGGCCGCCTCTATCTCAGATCTTATAGCTATGCTGAAGATCTCGACAGTGGTAAAGTCTCCTTCAATATTCATTTCACTACCTTCCGCTTTGATATGTCCTTTGCGGTCTGGTCCGCCCTTCCGGGCAACTGAACAGACCCCTTCTCCGGTCACTGCAATTAATCCCCGCCCTGAAACAGTTTAATATATAATTACCATATAACAAGAAAAAGTTGGAAATTTTGCCACTTCAGCAGCCGGCCATCTTCCATTTCTGCGTTGTCAAGGGGCGGCAAAAATTGTATGTTGATAACCAAACAGTGTTCGGTTTCTGCCGCCGGATTGGCAGGTATGGTATGTCTTTTCATTATAATATAAGGTTAAGCGGGGCGGGAGGGCATGGTCTTCTCCGGGCTTCCAGGATTCTGGCCGAGGCCGCTGCCATTTACGATGGCAAGAACGCTTCCGAAAGCTGCTCCTACGGACCGGAGGCCAGAGGAAATGCCAGCCGGATCGAAATAGTAATCTCAGATGAAGTTATAGATTATCCCGGGGTCTCTTCGGTCGATTTTCTGCTGGCCCTTACCACCGAAGCATACCAGAAATACATCTCCGACCTGAATGAGGAGGGGGTGGTGGTGGTGGACAGTCATATCGAGACAGGGACGGAGGCGGAGGGATTCCGGCTCTTCCGGGTGCCCATTTGCAGAGTGGCCAGGGAGGAATGCTCCGATCCATCCATGGTCAATATAGTGGCGCTGGGAGTATTCTCGGCGATTACAGATGTAGTAAGCGAAAAGGCATTGCGCAACTCGCTTCTCTCCAGAGTCCCCAAGATGTCCGAGGAGATATTCCTCAAGGCCTATCAGGCCGGGAGGCGTGCTGCCACCAAAGGACCGGATTAAAAGGTTAATCATGAAAAACTCTCTTCAGCGTCTCACCGAAAAAACAAGTACCCTGGGCAATTACAACCGCAAGTATCTCCATATAATCTCTTCCAACATCGAAGCGCTTTCCAATGCGCTGGAGCGGCAGGGTACCAGCGACAGGGTCCATCTGTGGAGTTACTCCATGGACATACCCGACGAGATGGATACGGTGATGCAGGCAGCCGGCAACCGGGATGAATCCCTGAATTTTCTGGGTTGCTTTTACGCTCTTCAGTTTCTTCATATGAATCTCCGGATGATAGATATAGTCAAGCTGGAACTGGCGGAAACCAGCCACCGGGCCAAGTCCTGCAGAAAGCTGATGCTGGAAGCGGGGAGGATGTTCCGGCATCTCACCAAGAACTATATGGAACGGCTTCTCCGGATATTCCTGGAGGGGAAAAGCCCTCCCGAATTCGTAATGCTGAGCGTGGGAACCAGGGCCGACCAGGATGACATAGATCTGGGAATCGTTCATCGCAGGCCCGGGGATTCAGCCAGGCTGAACCGCCTGATCAGCCAGCTTTCCAGCAGGATGTTCAAGACCGCCACCCGTCTTCACTTTCACCTCTCCGAACATATCGGCGAGAACAATCTTACCGCCACCCTGGAAGAATATCAGCGGGCCATGGAAAGCAAGACATACGACTTCGTGATCATCAGCGAGATGCTGGGAGCGGCCACCATACTGGGGAGCGAGAAGCTCTACAGGGAATTCAAGGAGAAGGTTACCGACCGGTTCTACTACAACCCGGACAGGGGGGTAAATCCCTTCCACGAATCCTATCTCCGGGGCATGCTGGGGGAGATCCACTCCCTGCTCAACACCCCCGGTACCTCCGATACCATAAATCCCAAAGAGGATGGGCTGAGGGAGATTAAGGGGATCCTTTCCGCTCTCAAACTGGTCTATGGAGTGGAGGAGGTCAACGCCTGGGAGATAATCGACCAGCTCAAGCTCAAGAATCCGGAGCGCTACAGGGAGTATGAAAGTATCGAAAACACCCTCAGTATATTCGAACTGTTCCGTCACCTCTACCAGATAATGGTGGTTCAGGATGAGACCATCGCACTGCAGGAACCCTTCATCGAGAAGAGTGTGTCCAAGATAGCCCGGATGATGGGATTCGAGAAGAAGGGGGTGGTTTCCTCCAAGGACTTCCTGCTGGTGATATACTACGAATACCTGGAGAACAGCATAGAGGCTATTAACCTCCTGGTTGCCGATCTGAAAGATCACCTCAGGAAGGTGAGCATCTACAAACCCATCTTCTCCGGAGAATTCCGTGAACTCCCCGGGTATGAGGGCAATCTCTCCACCGATTTCATCGATGCCACCCTGATGGCTCACGGAATTACCTACTGGGACGATTTTCTGGAGGAGCTCAACAGGGGGGACAACCAGTTCTACAACGAGTTCGTAAACAGCTTTGTCCGGCTCCCCGGAAAGAAGAAGAGAGAGGTGGCGGAGAGATATATCTCCGGGATCCAGAGGGAAATAGCCCCGGTGCTGAGATTTCTGGTGACCCTGGGAAGGAAGGCGAACAGCGAAGCCGCCCATAAAACTTTCCACACCATGAGCGAGCAGTTCATCGCCAAACTCTCGGAATATCAGGGGGCTTCCACCTCCCTGGCCCAGCTTACCAGCACCCATCCGGATACCCTGAATACCTTCCTCTCCATGCTGGACTGGGAATCACTGAACAGCTTCGTTCAAATCGCCCGGCGCAAACCGGACCTATCCGAAATGGCCCCCATCCACAAGCAGCTTCTCACCCTGGCCAGGATCCACTATCAGAGCAGCCACTTCTTCAAACGGCATTTCCACTCCATACTGAACCGGTATCCGGTTTTTATCAAGAATCTCCATAACAATGATAAGCTGAAAGAGGTAACCAGAGGCATATACAGCGATATAACATCCCTATCCTCTCCTGATGAAAGGATAGAAAGGCTCAGCGCCTATTACGACATGGAATTCGTCAGGGTCAGCCTGCTGGCCATGGAGGGGGCCAGCTGCGAGGTCACCGATGCCGAATTCATAGAGTTCTGCGACAATTACACCATCTCCCTGTATGAGAACTGCCTGTTCAAACAGCAGCAGTCCCTGGCCCGCACCATATACCCCCACGACCTGCTGGTTCTCTTCGCCACCGGAGGGCATGCCAGGGAGCAGGGCTTCGACGATGATTACGACCTTATCGTTATCCTCGACTCGACCGACCGGGAGAAGATCGATTTCTGCAACAGGCTGATAGCCGGGATGAATTCCCACATACTCAAGCGGGGCATACTGCCCCACCACCGTTTCGCCGATCACTTCGGCAAGTATGTAATCAGTATGGATGAGCTGGCCGACTATCTGGCCGGTGAAGGGGAGAGTGTTCATGTGGATCTTTCCCAGATACTGAGCTGCCGGGCCCTGGTCACCACCAGCAAGCTGGAGAACAAATTCCACCGCAAGATCATAAAACCTTTCATCTTCGATCAGAACAGCAGGTATATCCACATGATGACCGGGGAGATGAAATCACGGCATCACATCGAGCACGGGAAGGAGAGGAGAAACATCAAGGAGTGCAGCGGGGGGCTCCGGGATATCGAAATGCTGATGCTGATATATAAGGCCAAATACAGGATGCGGGATACCCTCAACCGGGCCTTCCTCTCCCGGATGGCCCGGATAGAACCGGAGCACGGTCACCTGTTCGAATATATCGAAGACCATCTGAACTTTCTCAAGAATCTCCGCGATCTCTACCGCCTCCAGGTAGCTGCAAATGATGTGATAGAGAAAGAATATCTCTCCCCGGTAGCCGCCAGCATCGGCTACGGCAACGGAGAGAAGGAGACCGGCAGACTCTACCACGATTTTCTGCGCCGCACCGATGAAGCAGCCGAAGTGATCAACGGACTGATAGGGAAGATCAGGGACTAGCCCTGACCCGGTTATCCCCCCTTTTATCCTGATAAATAGAACCTGAAAATGGATCTGCCCTCCCGGAGAACCCGCTTTAACCTCCTGATTATCAATAATAGCTCGTTATTCCGGCCTGAGTATTATCTTTATGCAGTTATCCTCCCGGCGGTCGAACATCCGGTAACCCTCAACCCCTTCGCCGAGGGGAAGCCGGTGGGTGATAATGGAGGCAAGTTGTTCCCCTCTCTTTCCTGCCATGGGGATCAGTTTTTCCATATAGTATCTGGCGGAACAGCGCCCCACCCTATATGTCAGGTTCTTATCGTATGCCTCCACCGGGGAGAATGGGAAATCACTGACCGTCTGCACTCCCACCACCGAAATTATCCCACCCGGTCTGACCACATCCATGCAGAATCTTCCCGCCTCATTGCTTCCCACCGCCTCCATGGCAGCATCCACACCCCTCCCTCCGGCAGCTTCCATCAGCGCCTCAACAGCATCGGTCTCTTCGAAATTTATGGCTGTTGCTCCGAATCTCTCTGCCAGCTCCAGCCGGTGCTCTACCGAATCCACCGCATAGATTTCCTCCGCTCCCTGCTCCGTAGAGCTGGCTATTGCCATCAGCCCCACCGGGCCGCAACCTGTCACCACATATTTGCCTCCGGGCTCCACCCCCGCCATATCGGCACAGAAGTAGCCGGTGGAGAGAATATCTCCCAGCAGCAGTCCCTGTTCATATCCAATGCCGGCAGGGAGGGGCATCAGGGTGGAACCGGCCATGGGGACTCTGACATACTCAGCCTGGGCTCCGTGCAGGCCCTCTCCGCCCTCCACCCATCCGAACAACTGCCCTTTTACGCACCTGGCAGTCAATCCCCGGCGGCAGTAGAAACATTCCCCGCAGCTGGTGGTAAAGGGGCTGGCCACCCGGTCCCCTGTTCTTACTTTGCTGACATTTTCACCGGTCTCCACCACCTCTCCGGCGAACTCGTGCCCCATCACAGTCCCCCTGTCCAGGCCGGTTTCCCTGCCGTGGTAGATATGCAGGTCGGAGCCGCAGATGGCGGTCACCTCCACCCTTACAATCGCATCATTGCTGTCCTCCAGGGAGGGATCATCCACTGTGCGGTAATCTATTCTTTCCTTTCCGTCGAAAACCAGAGCTTTCATCGGTCACCTCTCTATCCTGCCTTTGTGGTCATGATCAGGCGATGTATCAAATTTTCCTTCTATCTGGGTCCGGTGGCAATCCTCTTCAGGATACAGTCTTCCCATATGCTTTGCGAGAAACCTTTGATCTTGACACCGAATATCAAATGCGTCGGCATCATGAGCTTGTTGCTCATTATGATCTTACCATCTATATATTTTAAGTTGTCCAGTGATATTTCCCGGTGGTCACTGTTTTCCCTCTCGAACAGCACATACAATCCGTCTCTGCTTCCGGTTTTGAAATCAAGTCCGGGATAAAACAAAATGAGTAAAATCAAGCAGAATCTAAATCAACTGACTTAATTTTACTCTCACCGCTGAAACTAACTGTCTTAGAATCGAACTTAAAAAGAACTTATGCTAACCTGCTTGATTCCAGTTCCGACGTCGGAACTGATATTATGTTAACCAATGTCGGGTTACTTCATGGATTTGTCTTTTTTGCTTCGTCATATACCTCCTCGCGTTTTCTTAGGATCAATTCATCCTCTCCTTTATGCCCCGCCAGCTGGCGCAACAAATCGGATGCCACTGTGTCTGTGCTCGAATTTGTACCAATGCACAAATTCTCTTGCCCACTCCTATGCGCTCTCTCAAACGGTACCGAAGGAAATTTTTGGACGATACTTCAGGCTTTTAAACAGGAATTCAGAATACGCATTATCATTACTCACCGGTGGACGGCTGAAAGAAGGAGCAATTTCCAGCCAATGGAGTGTCGCCAGCAGTGTGGCTCCCTTCACCGGGCCTCCCCCGACAACTATCCTGACATATAGGGAGAGGGAGCAGAAACAGTGCCGCGCCGGCAGCCACACAGAAGACAGGATAGTACCCTGGTCGTCCGCGAAGCATCGGCGGGATGGTTGTCACCCCCATGATCAGCAGCCCCATAAGCAGCAGAAACAGATTGCAGTTATCAATAAGATCAGTCGCTATCCGACTCGGTTGAGGAAGCAGCGGCTGCTTTGGGGCGGAGTCCATGTACGCCAAGAAGCTTGAGAATTTCATCGGCGATCCAGATGGAACTGGAGACCAGAACAATCCACAGCCAGTCAACGGCGGCCAACGGCCCGGTTCCAAACAGCCAACCGCCCAAAGGCGTCTGGACGACCGCAACCTGCAGTGCAACGGCCACGCCAAGCCCCAGCAAAAGCCAGCGGTTGTCAAAAAAGCCGATCGAGAACACCGACCGGAACTGCGAGCGCGCATTGAGTGCTTGGAACCATTGGAAGGCAGCCAGCGTGGTGAAAGCCACGGTGCGTGAATGGCTCAACCCATTGGTCTGGTTGTGCCAGCGAAAAAGAGCCAGTGTACCAATGGCCATGATCGGTGTAAGAATAGCCATGCGCCTGACCATGGAAGCATTGACGATAGACTCCCCGGGATTACGCGGCGGCTGCTTGAGAACGTCCCAATGACGCGGTTCGACACCCAGAGGGATGGTGCATGCCCCGTCGGTCACCAAGTTCACCCACAACACCATAACAGCGGTCAGCGGCAGGTCGAAGCCAAGCAACAGAGCACCGGTCAACGTCAGAATCTCACCCAGGTTGGTCGCCAGCAGAAAGAAGACAACTCGCCGTAAGTTGGAGTAAATCGTCCTGCCTTCTTCCACGGCATCGACAATGGTGGCGAAGTTGTCATCGGTGAGGACCATGTCGGCCGCCTCCCGGGCAACTTCGGTTCCACTCTGGCCCATGGCCACGCCAATGTCGGCGCCTTTCAGGGCAGGCGCGTCGTTGACGCCGTCGCCGGTCATGGCAACCACCTGCCCCTGATCCTTGAGCGATTCCATGATCTTCAGCTTGTGTGCGGGCGAAACGCGGGCCAAAACACCGGCATCCAGAGTGGACTCGGCCAGTTCACGCTTGTCAAGATTCTCCACGTCTTCGGCCGAAAGAGCCCTGCCGTTTTCAGTAATACCGGTTTCTCTGGCGATGGCCAGCGCCGTGGCAGCATAGTCACCCGTGATCATGACCGGACGGATTCCGGCCCCTTTGGCGGCGGACACGGCATGAATGCTCTGTTTTCGAGGCGGGTCGATCATCCCCCACAGCCCGGCAAAAGTCAGTCCCTGCTGGATATCGGATTCTTCCAGGCCCTGCTTGTCCGCGGAGAATTCGCGATACGCTCCAGCCATCACGCGAAGAGCGTCGCCGGCAAATTGCTCGTTGGTATCTTGAATCTTCCCTCGTTTTTCTTCGTCCAGTTCCACCCGCTCGTTGTCGAGCAGAACATGTGAACAGAACTCAAGAATCCGCTCGGGAGCACCTTTGACCAGTGCATTGCGGCTCTGGTCCTGTTCGCAGTTCAGAATGGCCATATATTTGCGGTCGGACGAGAAAGGAATCTCGGCGACACGCTTGCACTCTTCCTGCATCACATCAGGCTCCATCGCCGCTTTTCGGGCCGCAACCAGCAACGCCGCTTCACTCGGGTCGCCCTCTGCCTGCCAACCGCTGTCAACTTCCCTGATGTTGGCGTTGTTTGCCAAAGCACCGATATGCAGCAGTCGCTCCAGCGCCTCGGGTATTTCGCCCAGGGCCTCGCCTCCCTCTGATTTGATCCCGCCTTCCGGATGATATCCTTCGCCGGTGACCTCGAACGTTCGGTTCCCGGCCCATATTTTCCGCACGGTCATCTGGTTTTCGGTTATGGTGCCGATCTTGTCGGAACAGATAACGGTGGTCGAACCCAGAGTCTCAACCGCCGGCAGACGGCGAATGATCGCATGGCGATCAGCCATCCGCCGGACCCCCAGAGCCAAAGTGACAGTGATGACCGCTGGCAGGCCCTCGGGGATTGCCGAAACGGCCACGGCCACGGCAAACAGCAGCATGTCAAGCGTTTCATGCCCCCGCAACAGGCCCAGGATGAAGACTAACCCGGCCAGCATAATGCCCGCCAAGCCAAGAATGATGCCCAGACGGTGCATCCGCTTTTGCAGTGGTGTGCTCTCCCTCCCGGTTGCGCGGACTTCGCCGGCGATTTCGCCCAGCTCCGTCTGCATGCCTGTTTCGACCACTACCGCTCGCCCCCGACCGCCGATGATGCTTGTGGACATCCACACCATATTGTTGCGGTCACCGACCGGAGTATCGCCTTCTACCTGCCCCGGCTCCTTGGCAACCGGCTCCGATTCACCTGTCAGAGCCGACTCGTTGACCCGAAGGTCGTCGCTCGCAAACAAACGGGCGTCGGCGGCAACACGATCGCCGGTCTCCAGTACAAAAACGTCCCCGGGCACGACATCTACGGATTCTATATCCTGTTCACGACCGTCGCGCAACACCCGGGCATGCGGCGCCGCCATCTGCCGGAGAGCCGCCAGAGCCCCCTCGGCCCGCCACTCCTGCACAAACCCCAGGATCGTGTTGAGGATAACTACTCCAGCGATAACGGCGGCATCCACAGTCTTGCCGGCAAGAATAGACACCAAAGCCGCCCCAAGAAGCAGGTAAATCAGCGGGTTGTGCACCTGCCGCACAACCAGCCACCAGGGGCTGACACCCTCCCCGGCTTCAAGCGTATTGGGCCCGGCATCCTCGAGCCTGCGGCGGGCCTCTTCGGCATCCAGCCCTTCCCGGGATGAGCGGACCTCCTCGAAGACCTTATCCAGGTTCGCGGCATGCCAATTTTTCGATTTCTCAGGCATCGATGCCTCCTCTTGTACAGAAGCGCCCGGCGACGGTCCAGGACACGTATCTTCGTACTTTGCCCATAAGGCCTCACAGGAAGTAGATACCCACGGGCAAGCCCGTGGCACTGACTACAAAATTACGAGCTTCGCTCCACGCCCTTCGGGCGAGTCCACATTCACCCACGGGCAAGCACGTGGAACTCCGCCCTGCAGGTTATTAGACTGAGAGAATCGACCAACAATCTCTCTCAGCCTTTAAAAATTCATCGAATCTCACTTCGAGCCGATCCCGCCTCGGCCGGCTCTTCGAATCTCCGGGCAAAAGAATTCTATTTCCGTGCATGCCCTCGATGCCATGCAACAACATCGGACCGTCTTCTTCGTCAAGGATGTCTCCTCTGATTTGTATCACGTAATCCGGACCGATACCCAGTAAAAATCTGTCGACTGCTGCATGGTGAAGTCTACAAAGTGATATTCCGTTGATTCGGCCTTATCCCCCCCACACCACATCCAATTCTGCTTTATGGGCCCAGAATAGGCTGAAGAAAATTTCTCCATGCCTGAAATCAGGATAATGCCGATGAAGCACAGCATATGAAGAACAGCATAAATGGGGCTGCAAACCCTCCAGTCCGCACCTGCCTCGTTGACAGAAAAAATCGAATTTCTTATAATTTAAGTAATCGTCATCTCCGGATTATCAAAATATTTGGACAACCTAAGAAATTGAGCATACTATGTCGAATTTGACAGGACATACTATGCTCAATAAGCCGTGTTTTCATATTAAAGCCCACCCACAATCTCAACCCCTATACCTTTCCGCAGCATTTCTTGTACTTCTTACCGCTTCCGCACGGACACAACTCGTTCCTGCCTACTTTGGGTGTTTCTCTCCTGTAATTCTGCGTACTCTCACTGCCTGCTTCTTCTGAAAGCTCCATCAACCGCTGATTATAGTTCAACAGATATTCATTTAATTCTGCCTCGTTGGTGGTATCTACTCCTTCTTCTTGCGCGGTACATACCATTAATTTTGCCATCCCCCAGCAGTTGGGGTCCATCCCATTCTCGACTATCATGTCCGCGATATTGTTAACATCCTCTATCAGGCCTTCAGTATTATCCAGAAGCCCTTTCCGGGAAGTGAATTCAAAAAAAGCAGATAACACCGGAGCTATTGATCTGAAGTATGATTCGTCGGCGCTGACCTTCCTCGGGAGGATATCCAGACAGCACTCCCTGAGTTCAGCGCGGCTCCACTCTTCCGGGGCCACTCCCAGGTACGAATACATATACTCGGTGAACGTTGAAATGACAAAATCCGATTCCTCTTTTTCTTCTTCCGTCAGTCTTTTAAAACATTCACTATCAGAAAACCCGGCAAACCATTTGCCGGTTCTTCCGCGAATCTCTTCAAGCTCTTCGTCAGAATACTCACCACTCATTTATATACTCCCATCCTCTAAGATTCACCTCAATGGCTCTGTTCGAACCATGACCATTTTATGAATTCATCGACAAGGTCCGTCTTTTTAACCCGGCTTTTCCTTTTATATCCGTCGAGATCAGTTTCGATCTCAACCAGGCCGAACCTCAAGAGAAAACTCTCGAAAGTTCTGACTGAATAACAGTGATGAAACTCCTCCCCGGGAGATAAATAGCTGCTTCCGGAAAACTCCCCGATAACCGCGGGAAACGCCCTTTTAAACTTATCGGAATAAAAGCCGATTTTTCTCTCTTCATCTCCGTATTTCTGGACCAGAAATATGGAGAATGCGAACCCGCCCTGAATTATCCATGAATCGGGATAGTAATCTGAATAAGCCCAGTTGAATTTTCTGGCAAATACTTTGAATATGTGTAGGAAGAGATCGATCAGGGAACTTTTCAGATACTTTTCAGATCTTTTAGTAAGTGTTTTCTTTCCGTGCCTCTTCTTTGTCAACCCGGCCAGGTCCATGAGAATATCAATCAGAGAAATGTAATAGGAATCCTCTTCGCTCCATATCTTTTTATAATCGAAAATTGTTCTATCAGCTTCCAGAATGTCTCTCCCAACAAGTTCCCTGCAGAAAGCTCTCGGCAGATTTCCCCGCCGGGTTAATTTAATCGGTTGCCTGTCCCCTAACATGTTCAGATACTTCACTATGTCGTTCAGGAATTTTGATTTCTCAAGTTTACGGGGTTCCATATCACTGCATAATCTTAGGGATGATTTTTCAGACTCGAAAGTGTAATAAAGCAGGTTGTGCATCTCAATACGGGAAAAACCCTCAAAATCATTCACGGGAAGGCTTCCGAAAAAGGCATTAATATCCAATTCGCCATTCATATTAATCAACCCTGCCGAAAGATCATTCGGGCACTGTATTATCATAAGCCATACTGGTAGCGGGTTTCATTTTTGTTTGAGCATTTTATCAATACTGGGGGACTTGAGCAAGCTGATTCCATGCTATGATTCTTCTCGATTAACTGATCGGCCGCTATATCTTTCTCCGTTTCATTGCCCTGGCTATGGTTCGTATTATTGAGAATAGGACAGAAAAAACCCGGGATAATATAAGGAAATCCCTGATGCGTATTCACTAAGGTGAATTCATAGTTGACGGGAAGAATATTTTTCGGTTAAGTGAGCTTTCAAAAGACCACCAGAAACTCTTTAACTTATTAAATATCAAGGCTCCACGCCCGATTTTAGATATTCAGGACGTCGAAAAACATAGTAACACGCCTGTTTCTTACATTCACCCACGGGCAAGCCCGTGGAACTCTGTCCTGCGGGTTATTAGCCGCTCCGCGGATCTGTTCGCAAGATACGGAGGGGAGAAGTTTGTTGTTTTGTTGCCCAATGTGTACGAAAGTGTAGTGTACCTTGATGATAAATGCTGGAAATCTGTTGAAAATATGCATACTTCTCATAATCATTCCAAAGTTTCTGATGTTGTAACCATAAGCATTGGCTTGAGCACGGTTGTACCAGAGCAGGGTCCAACCTCGCTAATTGAATCTGCTGATGAAGCCTGATATATTGCCAAAGAGAGAGGAAAAAACAAGATTGATATAAATCATTAATCAAAAATCGTTGTATGGTTCTTTTTTGGATCAGCCATTTCCCCTTTCCGCTAACGTGTTTAATACATCTTTTATATTTTCTATTACGTCATCCCCCGGCACAGGGATCCTTATGTAGCTCTGTCCGGTCCGTTCATCCCGTTGAATAAAGCTTCCGCCTTTCTTCTCTTCTTCTCTGCTGTTCTTCGAAGACATGGCCGCTGAGAGCTTTTCAAGGAAATCGACCCCTGCAGCCGCAAGATCAGCCCAGGGATCAGCACCATATGCAGGTTTTTCTTCGCCCGTGCCGCTTTTCCTTTCGGTTTTTACTTCTGTATCGTCCCGTGCAGGTTCGGTAGCGGGCATTGCGGGCGGTACGGCTTTGGTGACTTTGTCGACCGATTCCATGAATTTCTTCAGTTTGGTCTCTCCCAGAAATATCTCATCCTTGCCTCCGTCAAGAACACCGGCAAAAAGGGAACTTTTGAACGAAAGGACATCAAGCATGCCGTGCTCTATGGTTCCATGTGAGACAAAATTGACCACACGCACCGGCTTGTGTTGCCCCAGCCGATGTACCCGCCCTATACGTTGCTCCAGCACAGCCGGGTTCCAGGGAAGATCCATGTTGATTACCGTATCCGCGTTCTGAAGGTTTAGTCCCAGCCCGCCCGCATCAGTGGACAAAAATAACCTGCAGTACGGATCGTCTTTGAACTGCGAGACAAGGTCTTTGCGTTTGCGGGAGGGCACACTGCCGGTGAACAGGACATGACCCCATTTCCGGCCACTCAGCCTTTTCCGCAGTATATCATGTGTCCGGACCCATTGACTGAATATTACGATCTTTTTGCCTGAATCCTCCATCATTTCCTCGATGAGTGTCATCAGTTCGTCAGCCTTCACCCCGTGGTCGGATTTCTGGTCGAGAAGGTAGGTGCTGTTGCATGCCATGCGCATGTTCTGAAGGCAGCAGGTCAGGCGCCGCTGGTTGCTTTCGGACAGATATCCGGTCCTGCGCCACCGGGAAACTATCTGCGCTACAATCTTCTGGTTCTCCTGATGATGTTCGTTCTGTTCAGGGGTCATGGGAACAAGGAAATTCTTTTCAAGCCGTTCAGGCAGTTCCTTGAGCACCTCATCCCTGGTACGCCGTATGAGTATTGGTGCCAGTGTCTTTCCTATCGATGCAAGATCACGGTATCCTATGACACGTCCGGTCTCATCAGTGTGCTGGTGTGTATGCAGAAAACGGAACAGCGGCCCGAGACGCCAACGGTCGACAAATTCGATAATGGAATGCAGCTCCTCAAGCCGGTTTTCGAGCGGAGTTCCGGTGAGAACCAGGGCGTATTCAGACTCCAGATTTTTTACGCTCTGTGCCGTACGCGTTCTCCAGTTCTTTATGCGCTGTGCCTCGTCGAGAATGATCAGATCCGGCGACCAGCTTTTGATAAGTTCAAGGTCCCTGTGTATAACATCATAATTGGTGATCTTGAAAAACGAATTCTCTTCATACAGACCGGTCCGGGCAGGATAAAGCCCCTCAATGACCATTGAAGGCCGTCCCGAAAATTTCTTTATTTCATTGTTCCACTGGTGCTTCAGTGATGTGGGTGATATGATAAGCACCCGCTCGACACCTGCGGTCTGTGCCAGGACCTCGGCAGCGCCTATTGCCTGAACTGTCTTGCCCAGCCCCATATCATCCGCAATAACAGAACGTCCGGCCCGGGCAGCGAACAGGATACCGGCACGCTGATAGGGGTAAAGATCCGTCTTTAAAAGCTTTTTGAATTTTACGCTCCTTGTCCCCGGCCGGAAAAGATTGGCGATCCTTTTCTCAAGAGCGGACCTGTCCCGTACACGGGCAATATACCTCATCGCATCTTCATAGAGCCGAACCTCGTGTTTGCTTGCATGTGTCCTTTTTACAAACTGTTCAAACTGTTCTATACCTTCCGTGGTCAGTATATTATTCCCGTCAAAATAGCGCCCGGCATCCCATTTCAGTGAGTCAGGGCATGCGGAGCCGACGCGGAACATAACCTGCCTCTGCGCTCCGTACCTCAGGTATACTTCTGAAAACTCGGGATGATACCCTTCTCTGAAGGCCTTTTTGCTTCCCCGCTTCTTTTCAAGCTGTGCAATCGTAAAGGCTATATGTTTGCAGGTTCCCAGTGTATTAACTGCAAAATCCGGACATGAACAGTAATTGTCTCCAGGGGCAGCGCCCCGAATCGCCACACGGTATTCACCACCGGTTTCTGGATTGGTAACAATAAATTCAGAGAAGAACTTTTCGGAACCGATATTTTCAAGCTCAAACTGCTGCTTCCTGCCGTACTGCTGCCGCAGCGCGGTCTGCCACTGCTCAAGGGTCATGTGTTCAGGCTTTTTTCTTCTCGAGATTCTGCGCTTTTTCCCCGGTTTCTGTTTTGCGGATGAGCGCTTTTTCCGCTTGGTCTTTTTTTTGCTCATGGTCTTCTTTCTTTTCATTCCTTTCCAATAACCTGCGGGGAAGAATTCCAAAGGCTTGCCCGCGGTTGAGTGTTAACCCGCCATGTGAGCGGCTAGCGAAACTCGTATTTTGAATTTAATGCCATGATGCTGCTCATGGGCATTTACATCGAGCGGATTTTATTCTGTGTGAGTATCTTATCAATGCTGAGTGGCTGGAGCAAGCTTATTTATGTACGCAGGCGCGTTGGAGCTTCCCCAATTAGAAGTCAATTTTACGGCGGCGTACATTGCTGCATTCTCGACTTTAAATGCATAGGTCACTGTTGAATCCCTGATATCATAGTCCCTGTATCTGAATCGATATAAAAATCGAAAATAGTACGTTTTTCAACCTTCGCAAGCAAGTAGTTCCGAGAGAAGCCCATAATAATATCATGCTTAATAACGATTTTACTTATTCCTCTGTGACTTCAATTCCTCTTCTATTCGCTCCGCCAGGAAAATCTTTAACAACGACTGATATGGAATATCCCTTTTGTTTGCCAGAAGCTTGAGCTCGGCCAGCATCAGCTCAGGTAACCTCAGTGATATCTTCTTGCGTGATGGCTTCAGCCTGTGTAGAACAACCCTCCGGACTTTCTTCCATTCAATATACCGGGTGGAATCTTCCTTCGCCCAGAATTTCCGCTCTTCATCTTCTGATTTAAACTCAGGTATCTTTTTCTTTTTCATAATTTGTCAAAGACCTTCCGTTCGTTTTTGCTCATATCTCTCGCTGATATAAATCTAATCAGGTTGTCTCTTACCGTAAAAGCAATGAATAGCTTCCTCCCCGTGTCCGTGGCACCTAATGCATAGTATCTATGTTCTCCTCTCGAATGCTTCTCGTCCAGGCCTGATATCAAAGGACTGTTAAAAAATACCTGTTCACATTCAGAGGCAGAAACACGGTGTTTTTCCCAGTTCTTGAGCAGGTTTCCTTCATCCCACTCAAAGCCTTCCCAATCAACCAGTTCAAATTCTTCTACCATACAATCATGTATATATCAGAAATATACATTTGTCAAGGGTTAAATTTAACCTGAATAATTCATAAACCTGATTTTTATTGTAAAATAACAGGGTATTC